>JBEKYO010000187.1:0-8278 GCA_049510875.1 Steroidobacteraceae bacterium | reverse complement strand
TTTGGTGGTGAGAGAGGGACTCGAACCCTCGACCTCGGCATTATGAGTGCCACGCTCTAACCAGCTGAGCTACCTCACCACGGAGAGCCGCGGATTGTCCGGAGCCGGCGCGCCTCTGTCAAGCAGACTTTCCGCCCTACTGCTGCAAAATCAACGAGTTATGCCAAGCCGGCGAGTTGCACGAGCGCTCGGGAGCCCGCATCCGCTCACACATTGAACCTGAAGTGCATCACGTCGCCCTCGCGGACGATGTATTCCTTGCCCTCGAGGCGTAGTTTCCCGACCTCCTTCGCGCCCGCCTCGCCCTTGTGCGCGATGAAATCCTCGTAGGCGATGACTTCAGCGCGAATGAAGCCATGTTCGAAGTCCGTATGAATGACCCCGGCCGCCTGCGGCGCAGTGGATCCTGCGCGAATGGTCCACGCCCGCACTTCTTTGACGCCCGCGGTGAAATAAGTCTGCAGTCCCAGCAGCGCATATGCTCCGCGAATCACGCGGTTGAGTCCGGGCTCATCCAGCTTCAGCTCCTTCAAGAAATCCGCACGATCCGCCTCATCGAGCTGCGCGATCTCCGCCTCGATCGCCGCGCACACCGGCACCACCACCGCGCCCTCCGCCTTCGCCAGCTCGCGCACGCGATCGAGCCGCGGATTGTCGGTGAAGCCCGCCTCGTCCACGTTGGCGACGTACATGACGGGTTTGTCGGTCAATAAATGAAAGTCGCGCAGCAGCGCCTTGTCGTTCGCGTCCAAACCCATGGCGCGCACCGGCTTGGCGAGGTTTAGCTGACCGCGCACCCGTTCCAGCAGGTCGCGCGCCTTGATGGCCTCTTTGTCCGCGGTCTTCGCGGCCTTCACGGCCTTTTGATACGCCCGATCGATGCTGTCCAGATCCGCCAGCGCAAGCTCGGTGTTGATGACCTCGATGTCGCTGGCCGGGTCGATCCGGCCGGCCACGTGAATGATGTCGTCGTTCTCGAAACAGCGCACCACGTGTGCGATCGCATCGACCTCACGGATATGCGCCAGGAACTTGTTTCCCAGCCCTTCGCCCTTCGAGGCGCCGGCCACCAGTCCCGCGATGTCGACGAACTCAACGGTCGTGGGAAGAATGCGCTCGGGATGCACGATGGCCGCGAGCTTCTCCAGGCGCGGGTCCGGCACTGGCACTACACCCACGTTCGGATCGATGGTGCAGAACGGATAGTTCTCGGCGGCGATCTGCGCCTGCGTGAGCGCATTGAACAACGTGGATTTTCCGACGTTGGGTAAACCGACGATTCCACAGCGAATTGGCATTAGATCTTTCCCGCGCGGTTATGCAATTTGGTCATCGCGCGTTCCGCGCCCTGTTCGAGCAGCAACGGCATCGAGTCCGCGGCCGTATTGACCGCCTCCAGGATCAAGTCTTCCTCGGGGCGCGGGGCGCGCGTCAGCACATAATCTATCACGTCGAATTTGCTGCCCGGGTGGCCGATCCCCAGCCGCAGCCTCCAAAAATCCTCGCCGACGTGCGCGATGGTGTCCCGCAGGCCGTTGTGTCCGCCATGACCGCCGCCGTGCTTGAGGCGCACGCTGCCCACCGGCAAATCCAGTTCATCGTGCGCCACCAGTATGTCGTCGGGTGCGATCTTGTAGAAATCGCTGACCTGTCGGATCGACAAGCCGCTGCGGTTCATGTAAGTCGTCGGCTTCAGCAAAATGAGTTCCTGGCCGCTGATGGTGACCCGCGCGGTTTCGCCCGAATATTTGCGGTAATCGCGAAATTCGCCGCCGTGGCGCCGCGCAAGCACGTCCACGAACCAGAACCCGGCGTTATGCCGCGTGACCTGATGTTCTGGTCCCGGGTTGCCGAGACCGGCGATAACGCGCAACGGTAATCCAGCCATCGTGGACTCACCCAACTGTTGAGAGCCTAAGAAGAAAAAATGAAGGGCCGTCCCCGACGGCCCTCCAATCGATGCTCGTCGAACTACTTCTTGGCGTCTTTCTTGGCAGGTTCCTTCTTCGCTTCCGCCTTCGCAGGCTCGGTCTTCTTCGCCGCCGCATCGGCTCCGGCACCGGCCGCCGCCGCGGGCGCCGCTGCAGGCGCTGCGCCTTCGGCCGCAACCGCACCGGCCACCGCAGTGGGCTCGGGCTCCTCGGCACGCGGGCTGTGAATGGCGACCACCGCCGCGTCTTCCTTCGCCAGGGCGAGCAATTCCACGCCGGGCGGAATCTTCAGCTGCGATAGATGGATGCTCTCGTTGAGCGACAACCCGGACAGGTCCACCTCGATGAACTCCGGCAGATCCTTCGGCAGGCAGCTCACTTCGACTTCATTGCGCATGTGCGACACCAGGCCGCCCTGGGACTTGACGCCCGGTGAAACGGCCGCGCCGACGAAGTGCAGCGGAATGCTGATGCGGATTGTCTGATTGTCTTCGACGCGCTGAAAGTCGACGTGCACGATCGCGTTCTTGAACGGGTGCCGCTGCACGTCCTTCAGGATCGCGGCCTGCGACTGATCGCCGACCTTCAAATTCAGAATCGTGGAATAGAAGCGTTCGTTCTCCAGCATGATCAGGAGCTTCTGATGGCTCAAGGTCAGCGCACGGGCTTCCGAATGCCCGCCATAGAGAATTGCCGGCACTTTTCCTTCGTGACGCAGGCGGCGGCTCGCACCTTTGCCTTGCGTCTCGCGGAACTCGGCAACGAGTTCAAAAGAGGTTTTCATAATCGTCTCCAGTTACACCACAACCACGATGTCCCCGCACCGCGACCAGTTTGCGGGGCCACCGACCAAGAGCTAACCCATCCAACCAAGGCGCCCGCTGCGGGGCCTTATCGACCCAAATTCTCCACCCCACCCACCGCGACCCACCGCTGCCGCTCACCGCAGCCCACCACCGCGACGCCCGCGTTCGACCGGCCTTCAGTCCACGTACAGCGAGCTCACCGACTCCTCGTCGCTGATGCGCCGTATCGTCTCCGCCAGCAACCCGGCGACGCTCAATTGCCGTATCCGGGTGCACGCCTTGCCGGCATCCGACAGGGGAATCGTGTCGGTCACCACCAATTCGTCCAGCACCGACTTCGAAATGCGATCGATCGCGGTACCCGAGAGCACGGCATGCGTGATGTAGGCGACCACGCGGGTCGCCCCCTCATCCTTCAGCGCCTGCGCCGCCTGGCACAGCGTGCCCGCGGTATCGACCATGTCATCGACCAGCATGCAGCTCTTGCCTTCGACCTCGCCGATGATGTTCATCACCTTCGACTCGTTCGGCCGCGGGCGGCGCTTGTCGATGATGGCGAGTTCGGCATCGTCCAGGCGCTTTGCCAGCGCTCTCGCCCGCACCACGCCGCCGACATCCGGCGACACCACGATCATGTCCTCGTCCTTGTTTTTCCAGGCATCGCCCAGCAGCACCGGGGACGCGTACACATTGTCCACCGGGATGTCGAAAAAGCCCTGGATCTGGTCCGCATGCAGATCGACCGTGAGCAACCGGTCGACGCCCGCGCGTACGATCATGTTGGCCACCAGCTTGGCGGCGATGGCCACGCGCGTCGCGCGCGGCCGCCGATCCTGCCGCGCGTAGCCGAAGTACGGCACCACCGCCGTGATGCGCTTCGCCGAGGCCCGCCGGCAGGCGTCCGTCATCATCAACAGCTCCATCAAGTGATCGTTCGCCGGCGGACTCGTGGGCTGCACGATGAACACATCGCGGCCGCGAACGTTTTCCATCAATTCGGCATTGACCTCGCCGTCGCTGAAGCGGCCGACGTTCGCGCGCCCCAACGGCACGTGCAAGTGACGGGTAATCTCCTGCGCCAGCAACGGATTCGCGTTTCCGGCGAACACCGAGATGCTTGAGGAATCGAATTCATTGCTTCGCGCCATAAAGACAACCAATACCAGAACCAGCCAAACGACGAATCATCTCCACCGCAAAAATTTGGCTGGGGTGGAAGGATTCGAACCTCCGTATGGCGGGATCAAAACCCGCTGCCTTACCGCTTGGCGACACCCCAACTCGGAAATCAACAGTCAGCGAACTCGCCGGCCTTGCCTAGCCGGCCGATAACCTTTCCAACAAGGGCGAGTCGTTCAATCCACGAACCCAATATGCATCGAATGCCGGCGGCAGCCTAGCCACAATCTCGGCGCAGCGGTCCTTGGACTCGAGCTCGACGAAAACGCACGCACCCGTGCCCGTCAGTCGCGCAGGTCCGTAGGGCGACAGCCAATCGAGCGCGCGACCGACCTCGGGGTATCGCCGCCGCACCACATCGAGGCAATCGTTCCGACCACCGGACGCCAGGAAACCGTGAATTGTGATGGGCGCGGAATTTCTTGTCAATTCAGGGTCGCGGAACACCTCCGCGGTGCTCACAAACACATTTGGCTTTAAAATCAAATAGTTAACCTCAGGCGGCGCCTCCGGTGGGTAGAGCGGCGTGAGCCGCTCACCGACTCCCTCGGCCCACGCCGCGCGGCCGTGCACGAACACCGGCACATCGGCGCCGAGTGTGAGCCCCAGCTCCGCAAGCCGCGCCGTGGGCAGGTTGAGTCCCCACAGGCGGTTCAATGCCGTGAGGCAGGTCGCCGCATCGGAGCTACCCCCGCCCAAGCCCGCACCCATGGGGATGCGCTTGACCACGTCGATGTCCGCTCCCAGCGCGCACCCCGATTCGGCCTTCAGGGCGCGCGCCGCGCGCACGCACAGATCCGCCTCCGAGGACACTCCCTCGGCGCCGCGCAAGCGCCGGAGCTCCCCGTCCGCGCGCACGGCGATATGGATGTCGTCGCACAAATCCACGAACTGGAAACAGGTCTGCAGCTCATGGTAGCCGTCCGGCCGCCGGCCGAGGATGTGCAGGAACAGATTGAGCTTCGCCGGCGCGGGCCAGGACGCGCTCATCGCGGCGCCTCCCAGTGATCCACCGCGACGCGCACCCGGACGCCCTCGCGCGAAAACACCAAACGTGCGGGGAGCAGGTCGCCGTTCACAGGTATGTAGCGCTCGTAATTCACGGTCCAACCGGCCTGCGTCAGTTGCTGCGCGCGGTCCTGGTCATTGCGCGTCAGGTCGAATTCGGCGCCGGGATCAGGGACCCCCAGCAGCCAATAGCGCAAGTTATTCAGCGGCAGCTCGAATCCCAAGCGCTCCTCGAGCTGCCCGATGACGGCATCGCTCGGCGGCGCGCCGTTCAAGGACAGCCCTTGCGGCGTCTCTCGCAACATCAGTGCGCCCACGCCCAAGGGCCCCGCGAGGTGCACTTCGGTGGCGGCGGGGCTCTGGCGCCAGTTCAAGGTGGCTTGCCAGCCCTGCGCGCCCATCGCCACGGCGGCGCGGCCGTCGAGCTGCCAGGCATCGGCGTGCTGCAGTTGCGCCACGCGCCGATCCCATGGCGCCGGCGCCGGCGCCAGCGCCGGACGCGTGGTCACGCACGCGCAGAGCGCAGTGCAGCAGGCCATCAGCAGGATCAGTCTGCGCATCGCTCAATTCGGTGCGTGCAGTCGCAGCTGCGTGGCCTTGAGCAGGTGATTCTCCGAATCCGCGCGGCTTGCCTCGGACCAGATGCGCTCCGCATCGGTGCGTCTGCCGAGCTGCCACAACACTTCGCCCAGGTGCGCCGCGATGTCGCCGTCGCGTTCGTCCGCGTAGGCGGCGGTCAAATACGGCAACGCTTCTTCCCCCCGGCCCTCCCGGAACAACACCCACCCCAAGCTATCCATGATGGCGGCATTCTTCGGGGCTGCCGCGTAGGCCTGTTCGATGAGCTTGCGCGCCTCGGCGAGATGTCGATTGTTGTCCGCCAACGTGTACCCATAGGCATTGAGCGCCGCCGGATCGGCCGGCCGCTGCTCGGCCACCTGCTTCAGCACGTGCAACGCGGTGGCCACATTGCCCTGGCTCTCGGCGATGGTGGCGAGCGCATAGCGCACGTCCACGCTATCGGGATATTCGAGCTCGCCTTGCTCCAGCACGGCGATGGCCTGCGGCGACTCGCCCGCGTCCGCGTAGATATGCGCGCGTGCCACGAGAATCTCCGGCGCGCGCTGCGGCTCCTCGTCGACCAGCTGGTCGAGCAACTCCTCGGCGGCCGGGGCCGCGCCGTGGGAGCGCAATATCGTGGCCGCGCGCAGCAAGGCGGGCACTGCGTTGTCGCCGTTTTGCACCTGCGCGTACAGACGCAGGGCGCGCTCCAGGTCCGCGTGCCGCTCGGCGATCAAGCCCAAATAGTAGAGCGCGTCGTCCAGGAACTTGCCCGTGGTCACCAGTTCCGCAAATCGAGCACTGGCGTCGGCCATCTCGCCCTCTTGGAATTCGACCAGGCCGAGCAGCCGCAGCGCCACCGGCCTCGAATCCGGGTCGCGGGTCAATTCCATGAGCTGCGCGCGGGCGGCAGATTTTTGCTGGGCGGCCAACAACAGCAGCGCGTAGTTCAGCCGGTTCTCCGCCGTGTCGTCGCGATCCATGAGCGCTTTGGCCTGGGCGAGCGGCTCTTCCGTGTCGCCCGCCAAAATGCGCGCCCGCCACAGCCCCTGGGTCAACTCGCGGCGGGCTTCGTCCCCGGCCGGGCGCTCGCCGCCGGCCGCAGTTAGGCTGGGCGCGGCCTGGGGGGGATCCGGGGAGGCCAGCGCCGCCTGAAATGTGCGCACCGCGGCCGCCGGATCATCCGCGCGCAACTCCGCGAACGCCTGCATGCGCAACGCCGGCCGGGACGCCGGAAAGTACGCGGCGAGGCGGTCTGCCACTTGACGGGCCCCGTAGATGTTATCCACCGCCGCGAACTCGGTTTCGATCGCCTCGAATTCGGCGTCGGCGCCGCGCGGCGAGGAGGTGAGCACGGCCCGATACTGCGCGGCGGACTGCTCGATCTTATGTAATTCCAGCGCCGCCCTCGCGGCCGCCCGGTGCGCATCCACCGCGGTCGGATCGGCGTGGATCCAGCGCGCCGCCACCCCCGCGGTGAGCGAGGGCTGCAGGCAATCCGCCGTGACTTCCGTCGCCCGCCGCAAGAAACTCGCATCGCTGTTGGCTTCCGCAGCCGCCGCATATTGCAAGGCCGCGACGCGCGCCTCGTGCCGCGAGAGGGCTATCTCGGCCGTGACGGTATAAAATGACTCCGGCGCCTCGGACTGGCCCAGCTTGGGGCGCGGGGCAACGCCGACGCAGGCTGCACAGGCAATGATGCCGAGCACTGCGAACGACCTGGCAAGGATTGGAATCGAGACCACTGCCGCACTATATCTAAATGACTACGTCGATGCCGCGCAATCCAGCTTGATATAGCGGTCAATCTTCACCAAAATCCGAGGGTTACGGGCAAAAAACGCGGCAATGGCATTCAATATTCTCGGTATCAATCACACGACCGCGCCCGTGGCGTTGCGCGAGAAGGTCGCCTTCGACGAGGCCAGGCTGGTGGCTGCACTGCGCGCGCTGCGCCAGGAACAGGGGGTCACCGAGGTGGTGATCCTCTCCACCTGCAATCGCACCGAGGTGTATTGGGCGGGCTCCGCCAGCGGCTCAGACCTCGCCGATTGGCTCGAACGCCACCATGCCCCGAGCCTCGACCTCGCCGCGAGCGTCTACGTGCACCAGGAACAGCGCGCCGTCGAACATGCCTTCAGCGTCGCTTCCGGACTCGACTCCATGGTGCTCGGCGAAGCGCAGATATTGGGCCAATTGAAGGAAGCCTATCGCATCGCCCAACAGACCGGCAGCACCGGACCGCATCTCAACAAGCTGTTTCAAGCGGCATTCTCCGCCGCCAAACGCGTGCGCTCGGAGACCCAAATCGGCGCGAACGCCGTGTCGCTTGCCTCCGCGACGGTCAGCCTGGCGCGCCGCGTCTACGCCGACCTCAGCACCAAGAATGCCCTCATGATCGGCGCGGGCGAGATGAACTCGCTCACCGCCCGGCACTTCGCCGCCGCCGGGGTCAAGCACATGGTGATCGCCAATCGCACCTTGAACCGGGCGCAGGACCTGGCGGCGGAGGTCAAGGGGTATGCCGTCGATCTCAGCCAACTCGACAAGGAACTGATCGAAGCCGACATCGTCATCAGCTGCACCGCGAGCCCCACCCCGCTCATCACCAAGGCCGCGGCGGAGGCGGCGCGGGCGCGGCGGCGGCGCCCCATTCTCATGGTGGACATGGCGGTCCCGCGCGATATCGATCCGAAGGTCGCGGATCTCGAGGATATCTATCTCTTCTCCATCGACGATCTGCAACAGTTGATCGATGAAAACCGCCAGCAACGCGAACTTGCGGCCGGCGGC
>JBEKYO010000186.1:0-8289 GCA_049510875.1 Steroidobacteraceae bacterium | reverse complement strand
GAGTTTGATGCTGGAGTCGCATTCGTCAGCATCGATCACCCGCCGATAAATCTTCTTGATGAAATTCTGTCACAGGAACTCGACAAACTTGGCAGGGAACTCGAGGCCGATGAGAGCGTCCGGGTAGTGGTCTTGCAGAGTTCGCTGCCGGATTTCTTTATAGCCCTCTCTGGTTTGGGCCGCGTTGGTTCGGCTTCCAAAATGATATCCATGACTCGCGGCTTTCGCTTTACGCAGACGATCGGCGAGCGCTTCAGTAACATGCCTAAGGTAACCATTGCCAAAATCGAGGGACGGGCCCGGGGCGGAGGGAGTGAGATCGCGCTCGCCATGGACATGTGTTTTGCTGCCCTTGGCAAAGCGATCTTCGGCCAACCAGAGGTCGCGGTCGGGCTTGTTCCGGGCGGCGGTTCTACGCAGAGATTGCCGCGGCTCATCGGGCGGGGACGCGCGTTGGAGGTGCTGCTGGGTTGCAATGATCTCTCGGCGGAGCTGGCAGAACGTTACGGCTACATCAATCGAGCGTTGCCGGCGGAGGAGCTGACGCCTTTTGTCGAGAACCTGGCTCACCGCGTCGCCTCATTTCCTGCGCATGCCATCGCTCACGCCAAGGCAGCCGTGGATATTGGAGCATTTAGTTCCATGGCAGAGGGGCTTCTGGTCGAAGCCCATGAGTCCGACTTGAGTGTCGCTAGCGAGGTGACGCAAGCACGCGTGAAGGAAGCGTTGAAGGTCGGCGCCGAAACTTATGAAGGCGAGCTGGAAATGGATTATTTATCGAGGCTCTCGCCGACAAGATAACCCCGCGAACGATTCTATGGCGCTGAGGCACATGTCGGCACGCCACTGAAAGGAAACCTATGCGAATTGTCAATTTCGAGAAGGCGGGAGTCCCCGGAATTGCGGCGGATGACGGCTCGGGCTGGCATGGCCTTACCGAGCGCGAAAGCGGCTTTCCAGGCACTCTGCCGGAACTGATTGCACAAGGCTCAGATCTGTTGCGCACAGGCAGAGCCCTCTTACCCATGAACGCAATCGACCTGAACGCAGTTCGAATACTGCCTCCGGTGCCCAAGCCGCCGAAAATCCTCTGTGTCGGTCTCAACTACGATGATCACCTCGCGGAAAGCGGACTCAAAAAGCCGGTCTATCCCGAAATTTTTGCGCGCTTCGCGACAAGTCTGATCGCTCACCGCGAACCGATCTGGCGGCCACGCGAATCGTCCGCGCTCGACTATGAGGCAGAACTCGCCGTGGTGATCGGCCGCAAAGGACGCCGCGTCCAGCCTGACAGAGCGCTCGATCACGTTGCGGGCTACTCCCTGTTCAACGATGCGACAATTCGCGATTTTCAACTGCGCACGCCGCAGTGGACAATGGGCAAGAATTTCGATGCCACGGGGGCATTCGGCCCCTGGCTGGTGACGCCCGATGCCGTACCGCCGGGGGCACACGGGTTGCGCATTCAGGGCCGCTTGAACGGCCGAGTCATGCAGGATGCGAGTACCGAGCAGCTCATCTTCAGCGTCTCCGCGCTGATCGAAATGATCAGCGTCGCGATGAGTCTGGAGCAGGGTGACGTGATTATCACCGGAACACCCGGTGGCGTTGGGGCGGCGCGCAAGCCACCTGTTTTCATGCAGCCGGGCGATGTCTTCGAAGTGGAGATCGAGGGGATGGGTATCTTGAGCAACCCCGTCCAGGACGGGTGAAAAGCGCGACGGGCCGAGTCTCAACGCCGCTCCATGGCAGGCGATTCCATTAATCGTTTGACTCGAGATAGCCGGGGAACCCAGCATCGGTTGGGTCAATAGCGGGCAAGATCGATCAGGAAATTCCATACATTGTTGGGGTCGGCCCGGAACACCAAGAAAGTAATAAGCAGGAGTACAAAACTCACGCCACTCCCCCGCCAAATCAAGCTCTCGCGTCGCCGTAATGCAATTAGTTGCGGATCCTTCAGAGTCTCGTGCTTCCTCGAGGAGAAGAACTGCTCGAATGCGGTACCTTCTTCGTCGCGATCCTCTCTCCACAAAAATGAAGGGCCAGGGATCTCCAACCGATCGAAGGCGTTGCGATGATGCTGGCGCAAATGGCGATACATCTGATATCGGACGATTGGTACGAGAATTGCGGCTGCCGCAAGCGAAAAGACACATAACGAGATCTGAATTACGCCCAGTGCAGTCATCGTGCCCGTGTCCTGTGTCCGAAAATGAGATTCGCCACTAACTTTTGTTGGGTATGCAACAGCGGCGCCGATTGGCTTCTGCGCCAACGGCGCACAATCGCATTACCGGGAATATTCCAATATTCCGCCCCATGCGCGCAGCCTACTGCGAACCGAAGCAATTGCTGTGCACCAGTGACCAGTTTTCGCCTATGGCCGACGGATTGACCGTGCCGCCGCTCTCGATCCGGGTCGTCGAGTATCCCCATGTAGCCGCACGTCGCCGCGAAAATTCACACGCTAGTCACACTTGGCATCCACCATCGCACCAGGGCGCTTGTTTTAAGGCTCGGTAGTGCCGCCCGTGTGGGTTCGATTCCCATCGCCCGCTCCATTTTCTGCTCAATGTTGTAACCGCGCCGTCTCATCTGCTTCGCCCTTTGCAACTTGTGGATCTCGTGACGGGCCACCTCCTGTGACCCTAGTAATCAATGCCCTTGACGTAGTCGCTCGGGGGCACTTCTTGAAAGCGGTTGGGATTGGCATTGACCAACGCATCCGCGAGATCGTTCGATACGGTTCCATGAGCGGTCAAGTCGGTGTCACGAATGACCGTGCGGTCCAGCAGATTATTGTCGAACGCTTGAAATTGCCGCTCCTGGGCATCCTGACGCCGTTGAAACGCGGCAAATTGCTGATCCGAGGCGGCCTGGCGACGACGCATCTCTGCCAGCGTTTGAGCGGTCGTCTCTTGGCTCTTTTGCGAGTCGGCATGGATTTGCGCCAACGCCACATCCTGGTTGACCTTGTAGCTGTGGAGCATGGCAACGACGGTGGCCTGCGATTGCTGCGCTAGTTCCTGCGGGAAACTGATGATGTATAGCGTGATGAGATAGCTCGCCTGATTATCTGAGGGACCAATGCCGATATCGACCAAGGCCGTAGTCGGCCCCTGCCCATCGACCGCACCCATCCGGGCCGATACCAGGCTTTCGTTCGGACCCACGGCCTTCGAGTCGATGATCTCGATCGTCGGCGGCGACTTGCCGTGCTTTTGCAAGAACTGTGTGAATGCCGCTTTGAACGTATTCGCCGCATCGGTGCCGTGCGGAATGTCGACAAAGCTGGCAGCAGTGCCCGGTCTCATCAAGCCTCGCGATCGGGGGTCGTTCGGATCGAGGGCGGGGATCTGCCAGTCAAAATGCAGCCCGGCGGGCGCCGGGCCTTTGGCGGTCACTTCGCCGGCATGGGCGCCCGTGATGGTCCAACCATCGGGCAACCCGATGCTGCCCGAGCCATCCGGAAATGGCGTCTCATGCAGCGGTGCGGCGGGCGCCCCCGACGCAGCGGCCGGCCGACCCTTCGTCGGCAAACTCGCGGCCGCGGGTGTCTCCGACCCGGACGAGGAGTTGGTCGGAGCCGGCGCCGCCGAGGACTCGGGCGCGGACGCCGGCGCAGCCGCGGTCGATGCGGGGCTGCTCCCGGTTCCCGACAGTCCCGCGCCTGATTGCAGCCTCTTCAGCATGGGTCCCACGGTGGAGCGAAAACGCTCGGCCTGGTCGGACAGGACAGCTCCCTTCCCGGGGGCCGACGGCGATACCGCCACCAGTGCGAGGCCGGCGATTTCTTGATTGCCCTGACCAGGCGATTTCACGGTGAAGATCACGGCGAGCGAGTTGCCGTCCGAACCGCGCATGACGCGGGAAATCTGCGGGCGCGCCCCGAAGCGGCTGTGGGCATACTGCAGCACTTTGCCCATTGCGCCTTGCAACGTGTGCTGGGCCGGCATTTGCGCATAGGCGATCGTGCCGCCGCCCGGATTGGTGATCACCGTGACGCCGCTGTTCGATTGCGCCCCGGCGGGGTGGGACCAAGCCGTAAACCCAGCCATCAACATCAGAGGAAGCACGCGCATGCAGGAGTTCCTTCTCGTTTTGGTGTCGACAGAATAGCGAAACCGCGGGTGTCTCGCTGCTCATTCTTGTCCCGGACCGCTCTCAGACATCGCCGCCAGGACCGACGCCGTGTGCGCGCCGAGCGTTGGAGCCACCGAACATGTCGTTCAACTCAGCGAAGGCGCCAGGAATCGGTCGTCAACGTGTCACAGCCGATTACGCTGGATAAGACGAGGCTGACCCAGAAGGTAGCTCGCCTGCCGGCTGAATCATTACGTAATGTCGAGGCGCGGATTAGGTAGTGCTTGCGCTATAGATTCAGCTCGACATGCTCAACCGAGAATGAAGACGGGCGGCAAATTACGATTTTGGCGATTCTCCAAAATGCATGCCGCAGCCGCGGTCACCCCCGCTTAGCGCCGGTCGGCAACAGCATCGGGACCCGTGTGCGGTAGGCTCCATACTCGACACCATGAATTTTCATAAGATCGCGTTCCTCAAGGAATATTCCGACAAAAATGTACCCAGTGGTCGCGATCGCGAACACCAGGTGCCCGAGTGACATATGTGGAGTCGCCCAGAAGGCGATAACAAACCCCAGATAAATAGGATGGCGGACAATCCTGTAAAGCGCCCGTTCCACAAAACTCGGTGGTGTGTACTTGATCCCGCGTAGGCGCAGATATACCTGTCGCAGGCCGAACAAGTCGAAATGATTGATCATGAACGTCGAGACCAACAGGATGAGCCATCCTAGGGCGAATAGCGCCAGTAGTAGCGTCTTGAACACGGGCGATGAGATGTCCCAAACGACTGTTGGGATGGCCTGCCACTTCCAGCAGATGAGGCCGAGCAATAGGCTCGAGATCAGTACATACGTACTCCGTTCCACCACGCGCGGAACTATTCGGGTCCAGACGGCTTTGAAGCCCTGTCGGGCCATAACGCTGTGCTGCACGGCGAAAAGGCCAAGCAGAACGAGATTGATGGCAAGCGCCTCAGGCATATCGGCGCTGGGAGCCGAATCGACCGTCTTTGGTACGACGAGATCGCCGATGAATCCTATCGCGTACAGAAACGAAGCCAAAAACACGACGTAACAAAATAGTCCGTACACTGCCGTTACTAAGCCCATGACGCTCCCCTCGAAGTGAATTGAACGATGACTGGTCATCCCTTGGAAATCGGCGCCTAGCCCCCTGCGTCTCGCCGGCTTGGCGCGACCGCGGCTGCGATGACAAATTCCCCGGGGATTCGGTAGCCGTGGCCATCCCGCCAAGACGCGATCGCGTCCAGGTAGCGGACGCGAACCCGCGCCCGTACCTCATCATTGAAGCGCGACCACGCGAGTGCGACGGGGCCACCGACAAACGCCGCGTCGCAAGCTTCGTTGGCATCGGCGAAGGCTAGCGTCGCTGTGATGCGACGGTGTCTGACGTTCTCAAACTTTGCACCGGCGCACAGTCGCGCGAGAGTGTCTTGCTCGCCGAGACGGAAGAACAGCGGACAGACTTCGCTGGCTATTTCGTCACCTACAATCGGAAATAGCGCCGACCAACCGCATTTCGACCGCTCGCCCCATACTGCGAGAGATACGCGACCGCCTGCACGCAATGCCCGGCGCATCTCCCGCAGGGCTTGTTCTGGATCCGGCATATACATGAGCCCAAGGGCGCACAACGCGACGTCGAAGGAGGCGTCCGGCACAGCCAGGGTCTCGGCATCCATTCGCGAAAAGCTGCAGTTCGATAATTTCGTTTGCCGCGCTCCCCGTTCGGCGGCACCTACCATTCGATCGGACAAATCAATGCCGAGCACATGCCCGCTCACACCAACTGCGCGAGCCGCCTCAAATGAGACGAGCCCAGTGCCACAGGCGATGTCGAGCACCTGTTCACCGGGTGCAGGCGACGCCCACGCCAACAAGGCGGCTTGAGCTTCGGCTAGGTGCGGCCGCCACAAGGACTCGTAGTCAGTCGCCGCCAAGTCCCACCCATAGCGCTGAACACGCCGTTGCAGTGTTGCCTTCATTGTTTGCTACGCCCCATGTGCGGCCCAAAGCTTCGCATTACGATGCGAAACTGTTGCACTTCGGCACGACCGTGTCCTATCTGAAAATCGGCGGCTTTTGACCGATCGTCCATGGGTGGGTGCCGGGGTGTCTTGCGGTTGACCGAGCGTCCGAGATTGCTGCTCGTCCGTCCCGCCAGCCAGCGCCCAGGCTCCGTCACACTGGTAAATACACGCTGCTCGACCCACAATTAGAGATGTCAAGGTTGGAGAAATGCGGTCATGGCAATGGAAGACATCGCAGCGGCAATGCACCGCGTGGAATCAGTTCTTCGGCGTCGGCCCGAGAAGGGTCTCCATGATGATGCGACGGCTACGGCACGGTGGCAGAGCGGTACTCGGATTGCCTCGAGCCATTCCAGTGGCACACAAGTGCAGACCGACATGCCTACCGAACTCGGCGGTAGCGGCGATCAGGTCACGCCCGGCTGGCTGTTCCGAGCGGGAGTGGCATCTTGTCTTGCGACTTGCATCGCCATGCGAGCGGCGGAGGCGGGATTAGAACTGTCCGTGCTTGAAGTGCAGGCGAGCAGTCGTTCGGACCTTCGCGGCTTGCTTGGGATGAAGGACGCCACGGGGGAGGCCGTAAGTGCCGGGCCGTGCGAGGTTCAGCTAGCCGTGCGGATCAAGGCTCATGGGATTCCACCTGAGCGATTGAGAAACCTGGTCGAAGCAAGCCACCGTTGCTCACCTATGCCCACCGCACTCAGGAACGCGGTGCCGGTAGCCTTGCGCATCGATACCGACGTAGAGTAATGGATGCACTCTCGGAAACTCTGCGTGTCGTACGCCTCGTCGGCGCCATCTTCATCAACGCGCGGTTTACCGCGCCCTGGTGTTATCAGTCCCCGAGTGCCGACTCGGCTGCGCCGCTGCTGGAGCCCGGTGCCGAGCGTGTAGTGATCTTCCATTTGATTACGGAAGGTGAGTGCTACGTTGAGCTTGGCAATGACCCGCCGGTACGTCTGACTGCAGGCGACGCCGTCATCTTTCCGAAGGGCCATGCGCATCGCATGACATCCCAACCCGGACTCCCACCTGCCACTGGTGCCCGCCTTGATCAAGTGCTGGCGCGTCGTCCGCGCCAACTGGTCTACGGTGGTGGTGGACCGGCGACACGACTCGTCTGCGGCTACCTGGCCTGCGATGCTCGGCTGGCCGGAATGCTGCTTGCAGGGCTACCCGCGCTCGTGCGGGTAAACGTACGTGGATCGAATGCGGGCATTTGGCTCGAAGCCTCTGTTCGCTACGCTCTGGCCGAAGCGCGGTCGCCTCGACCCGGCGGTGCCGGCGTTTTGGCCAAGCTAGCCGAGGTGCTGTTCATCGAGGTACTACGTCTTTATATGAACGAACAAGGCGAGGATCGAACTGGGTGGCTGGCCGGGGTGGGCGATCGAATCGTCGGTCCGGCATTGAACGCGATGCACTCGCGTCCGGCCCATGCCTGGACGCTGGAAGGGTTGGCGCACGACGCAGGAACCTCGAGGTCGGTGCTCGCTGAGCGTTTTCAGAATTTGGTCGGCAGTTCTCCCATGCAGTACCTGACGCAGTGGCGCATGCTGCTTGCCGCCAATCTTCTGTGCCGGAGCAACGCGCCGCTGGCGCGCATTGCGGAAGATGTCGGCTACCAAACCGATACGGCCTTCAGTCGCGCATTTCGGCGCGCGTATGGCTCCCCGCCGGCAGCCTGGCGCCGGAATCAATTGACGCGCGAGCACGTGCGTTGAGGTCAATGCGCGAGCGAATTCTGAGAGGCTCGAGTGAGCCCAGACCGGGCCTTTGTCAGCCGGTCGGTGGCTTGCCAGTGAAAACCGCCAATTGATCGTCGAAAGCCGCGCTTTGTGGGATTGTCACCTTGCATGGCGCCGGCAAGCGCCTAAGGCCGCATGCGCGCCGCCCAGCGATACAATAGAAACACCGTCAGCGCGAACACGCCGCTCCCGATCCATACTGCGGCGTTATCGGCGAATTCATCGCCAACCAGGCCCAGCGGATAGTCTTTGCCCGAGAAGGCGACGAAGGCGGCGATGACCACGCCCACCAGACCCTCGCCGACGATCATGCCCGAGGCCAGCAGCACTCCGAGCTGCTTGGTGGCCTTAGGGCTGGATGTGCGCTCCGCACGGCGATCGTAGTACCAGCCAACGATCGAGC
>JBEKYO010000185.1:0-8387 GCA_049510875.1 Steroidobacteraceae bacterium | reverse complement strand
GGAAGCACGTCGTCGCCGGGCCGGGCAAGCAGTGCGACGAAGGGTGCACGGTCGCGAGGGAAGAAAATCTGACCCCCATCGGGATGGTAATTGGCCTCGTGCGTATAGATGCGGCTGATGTCGCGGGGCTCGCGCGCTTCCGACGCAGTCGCGGGATCGCTGAACCAGCCGGTGATGTAGCTGCGCCCGACGGCGAGGTTGATCGCGTGCTGCACTTCACCGCGCCGCTCCATCACGAATCTGTCCTCCACGATGCCACCCTCGTTACCGGTGCCGGGAACGATTGGCCGCCAGCCCGGCTGCGGCCACGTTGCGATGGTCACGGCGCCTTGGGCGAAGTTTTGGACGATGTGGCCAAAGCCGCGCAGCGACTCCTGAGTGGCGGCAATCATGGGTACGCGATGCGCCCGCGCCGGACCTCGCGCGAGCGATGGCATCGCGTTCAGATCGAGGGCGGCAAAATTGGAAAAAACGGCAGGTTGTTGCATGCATGATTCTCGAGGCGATGATAGTGCCGCAGAGGCTCGCGGGCCACCACAGTGCCTCAATCACTCAGGATCAATACACACGCCGATACCGCACTGCAGCAGATCGCGTAGGGGGATGAAAGGTCGCCAACTTGCTGCACGAGGCCAGCACGCGAGAATTTTGCCTCCGTCTTGGGGAAGCTCAGTGCGCCGCCAGAATTCGCCCGAATCCCGTCACAGAACCGCCCGAAGCGGCTCGCACACTGCTCCGTGTAGTGGCAATCAGAGGATGGCGGCATGTCTCCGGTCGATTTCGAGATCTGGCTAAATCACTTCGAACACCACGCGCATCATCCGCGTTGCGTTCCACATGCCCTTTCCGATCGTCTAGGGCCCGATGAACGGCGGCTCATTGCGAGCTCGATTGCAACATTTCAGCTCGGGGAACAGTCTGAGGGCCGTACGCTCCTGCGAGCGGCGCAACGCTTCGCGCACGCACGCCGTATCCCCGCGCTCGCGCGGATCACTGAATTATTCATTGTTGAGGAGCAGCGTCACGCGGCGCTGCTCCAGGCCTTCATGGAAGAACATCACATCGCGCTCAAGAGGACCGACTGGAGCGATCGGGTGTTTCGTCGTTTACGACGACTCGCGGGTCTGGAACTCTACCTGTATATACTCATCAGCGCTGAGCTGATCGGGATCGTGTACTACCGTGCACTTGAAGCGGCCACGGGTTGCCGGCACCTCACGGTGCTTTGCCGTGTCCTCGTGTCCGATGAACTCGCCCACGTTGGATTCGAATCGCAGCTGTTACTCGCGCTGCGTGCGGGTAGGACCGCTCCTGTGCAGGCCCTGATGCGCTTGGCTCATCGAGCATTCTTCGCTGGCACCGCCGGCGTCGTATGGTTGACGCACCGTTCGGTGCTGCGCAAGAGGGGATACGACGCGCGGAGTTTCCTGCGCGTCTGTCTATCTCAGTACGCCTTCTACTTGGAGCCGGTGAACGTGACGGTCGCATCCAGTTTGGTCCCCTGAAGCCGCGCCCCTCCACACCAGATTGGTAAGAGGACCCTACAACAAAGATCGCACACTGTGGTCGAACCATGGTTGCGATGATCCTTATCCGGTAAACTGGATGCGGCTCGCACTGGCGATGGTCTTTTGGTGTCGGCGATTTCTGTGTGGGAGATTGGAGCACAGAGCGCCAAAGGCAGAATTCAATTATCAATACCGTTACGCGATTGGATCGAGAGAGCACTCACCGTTTCCGGTATCCATTTTGTGCCGCTTGATGCAGCTGCGGCGGCGGAGAGTACTTTGCTGCCCGGCAAGCTTCACGGCGATCCTGCGGACCGCTTCCTGATCGCGACCGCACGGACACGGGGAGTGGCACTCGCGACGCGCGACGAACACATCATCGAGTACGGAAAGCTCGGGTTCCTGCGCGTAGTTGAGTTGTAATCCAACTCTGTCCGCGAATCAGCTGGTTCGTAGCCGGTAAAGAAATTCAGATTATTTGAAATCAATAACTTGGATAGCCCGCCCTCGCCTCTTTTGTTTGCCAACGTGCGCCGACCAACGCCATAACCCTACCGATGGGTGTACCATCGTTTTACAAGAATCTTCCTTTCGTACCTGATAAGAATTTCAACGCCATTGCGCCTTACTAGACAGAAGCCCAAGCGCTGACCCTAAGGCTCGCTTGCAAAAATCTATGGCTAACGGAAGGGATCCCATGAAAACTATAGAAACCTGGAGAAATTCATGCTGTTAAGACAGAAAGCGCACATCCGCTTTGTAAAAAGCATCGCGATTGCGAGTGTGGTAAGCGCGTGCGGGATTCAGCCGCTCATCGCCCAGACCACAACACCGGCGGTCGGCTCGGTTGAAGCCCAGGCGCGCGACATTTGGCGCACCGCCATGTCGAACAACCCCGCCTCCACTGAGGGCTGCTTTCACGCATCGTATCCGAGCCTGGTCTGGGAGAGTGTGGAATGCGCGGTCGGTGAGCCGCGAGTTCGTCCCACGCCGCGCACGTCCGAGGGCGGAGCGTCGGACGTTACGGGCAACGGCCACGACTACGCGTTGGGAGCCACGGGATTGATTACGGCGGCGCAAGGGCAGTTCCCAACGGTGACGGACGTGAAATCTGAAAAAGGCGTCGGTGTCGCGGCGTTCGGCGGCGGCGGCATTCTTGGGCCGAACGAATATACACTCCAGCTCAATTCTAATGCCAACGCCACCACCTCGGTATGCGCCGGCCACAGCGGCTGCACGATTTGGCAGCAGTTCATCTATTCGCCGGATTACATCACCAAAGGCAAGGCGGCCGTATTCATACAGTACTGGCTGCTCAATTGGGGCACGACGGCGTGTCCCACGGGATGGCAGGATGCGAGCGGCTCTTGCGTCAGGAACAGCGCTTCTGTCGTCGCTCCCGATCTGAAGATCACCGACCTCGGCGATATGGCGCTCGATGGCCAAGCGGCCGCGGGAGGCAACGACATAGTGACTTTCTACAATGGCACCGAGGCGTATGCCGTTACGGCCAAGGATAATGTCGTCAAATTGGGCACCGTCTGGACCGAGGCGGAGTTCAATGTCGTCGGTAACGCAGGCGGATCAAGAGCGGATTTCAATAAGGGCGTGACGATTTACGTACTCGTTGAGGTGCAAGACGGGTCCGCTTCAGCGCCGCGCTGCTTGGCGAATGCGGGTACGACCGGTGAGACCAACAACTTGACTCTGGGCGACTGCGTTGCCGGGACCGATAACTCGTATCCCGCGATTGAATTCGTCGAAGCGAACTGAGCAACTACCGGCGTTCTGGATAGCGGCTCCGAGACTGCGCTGAGGGGGAAACCCCTCGGCTCAATCTCGATGCCGAGACGCCTTTCAGCGGACCGCCTCCGGGCGATGCACCGGTCGACGCACATGTAGCGCGGCGACGAGCGGACCCCGCCGCCGCGCGAGACGGGCTGCCATGACCAGTGCGTGCTCGACAAGTGTCACTCCCTTATTTGGTACCCTACCTCGCGGCCGCGCACTTCAAGTCAAATGTGCACTTATCATATGGGCTCTCATCCTTATTACGACCGGTGCTCTTTCCGGATGTGAAGTTTATGGCATTTACGAGAAATGCGGCTTCCACGGCTGCCCCGGGGATGCGAAGATCACTGCGGATGTGCGGTCACGCTTAAGTCAATGCTTGTTTTTGGAGGCATATGCAATCAGAGTGCAGACTTTGGATCATGTAGTATCTCTCGACGGTGTGGTGACCTCGGGCTTGGAGATCGACACTGCCGAGTCGATCGCACGTAAGGTCCCGGACGTAGCGCGAGTCGTGAACTCGATCGTTGTTTCCACCTCGCGGTGACCGAAGCCGATTTAGAGGTTCGCCATTGCCCCGCGTCCATCAGGAACAGGACGTTTCATTTCCACCGCGGATTCAGTACCGCCTTCCGCGATACATGATCATTCATGTTGTTGTTCTCCCTCGAGTGTGAGTGGTGCAATCACGTGCAAGCTCGTTCCGAGCTGCCGGTTGTTTTTGGCTTATTGACCCGAGGTCGGGCGGCTGGTTCCGCCGCCCGCGTTAGTAGAGAAATCAAATGCTTCTGTGCTTGGAGTACAAAAAGGCCGTTCATTGAGCTCACCCATACACGGGGAGCAGGTAAATGTTAACCGGTTCTATTGTTTTATCTCTGTACGCTGCGCTCAGCGGGCTCGTGATGGTAGTCGGCATCTTCAGAGGTGCGAAGCGTTGGGTGCCTCTTGCGCTGGGGCACGGAGTTCTCGCTGCAACGGCGCTCGTGCTGGCGCTGTTGGCAGCGATCGCGACCGGCGTCGCTGCGATTGAGTATGGTGTCGCGTTTCTGGTTTTGGCGGCTCTGGGAGGGTTCTTCCTCCTCAGCTTTCATCTGCGTGGCAAACCTCATCCTTGGGTGGTCGTGGTGCTGCATGCACTGCTCGCCGTCGGCGGGGTCGGCTGCCTCGTGTTCGCTCTGTTGCACTGATGCGTCGCGTGATGCTGAGCGGGGCGCCTATGCACCCCGCTCTCGTTAATTTTCCGGCCGCGTTCTGGGTCGTGCCGTCGTTGACCCTCGGCAATAGACTCCGGCCTTGAAGACCTTGTTGACTCATCGCTATGAGTCATTTAGGCTCAGCGAGTGACTAAGAGACTACAGGTCATCCTTCAGGATGCCGAGTATCGAGAGATACAGCGGTCGGCCGACGCGCAGCGGTTGTCGATCGCTGCATGGGTTCGACAGGCGCTCGCTGCCGCGCGCCGCCGTGAACCCGTGGGAAATGTTGGCAAAAAGCTCGATTCGGTACGCGCGGCCGCCCGTCATTCCTACCCCACTGCAGATATCAACGATATGCTTGCGGAAATCGAGCGCGGCTACGGCGTATCCGACCGTCGATGATTTTTATCGACTCGAACATTCCGATGTATCTCGTGGGAGCTGCGCACCCGCACAAAGTCGACGCTCAACGGCTCCTGGAGAACCTGCTAAGCGAGCGCGTTCGGCTCGTTACGGACGCAGAAGTCCTTCAAGAGATCCTGCATCGCTATGTTGCGATCGACCGCCGCGACGCTATCCAACCTGCATTCGACGCGATCCTGGGAATCGTTGACCAGGTGCTGTCGATCGACTTGGTCGCCGCGGAGCGCGCAAAAACGATCGTCCTCGGATCGACTCGGCGCTCGGCTCGCGACGCATTGCACCTCGCGGTTATGGAGCAGCATTCGATTGGCCGCATCCTGAGTTTCGACGCCGGCTTCGACGGTCATCCCGGAATCGCTCGCCTGTCCTGATAGCAACGGCGTCGCGACCGGTGCCGAAGGCCAATACCGGGCGTTGGAGGCATCAGAATGATTGGCCGGGGATTGCGCCTGCTATGTAGAGAAAACTTCACATTGATAAACACGCTGACATTTGTCCGGATGGCACACAAGGACATGCGGCGGTCATCGGACTGTAATCAATGGCGGGTACCGTGCCGGCAAACCACCGGGAGTACATACCATGAACGTTAATCGGCTGATCACCGCCGGAATTGCGCTGGTGGTAACCTTCGCGTCATTGACTTGTGCCGCTTCAAGTAGTGCCAACGGTGTCGGGACTGGAAACATAAAGCACGTGCTGCTGATCAGCATTGACGGGATGCATGCGGTGGATCTCTACAACTGCTCGCACGGGATCTCGGGCGTCAACAACGGCCGCCCGTACTGCCCGAATCTGCTGGCTTTGAGCCAACGCGCAATCAACTACGTGGCCGCTGTTTCCTCGAAGCCCTCGGATTCCTTCCCTGGGGTGGCCGCCCTCGTTTCGGGCGGCTCGCCGAAGTCGACCGGCCTGTATTACGACGTGGCCTATGACAGATCGCTCGATGCGCCGGCGACCACGACCGGAACCGGTCTCGCCGGCGGCCCGTGCATCGCCTACACGGCGCCAACCGGAACCACAACCGATTACGATCAAGGTGTTGATTTCGACGACACAAAACTGAACGGAGGCGCTCCGGGCGCCGCGCCGACCGAAGGCGGTATTGCCTCGATCGACCCGAAGAAACTGGTGCGCGATCCGCAGAAGGGTTGTGCGCCGGTGTACCCGTGGAATTTCATCCGCACGAACACAATCTTCGGCGTAGTGCACTCGGCGGGGGGCTACACGGCCTGGATCGACAAGCACCCCTCGTATTCGATGGTAGGCGGGCCAGGGGGGTCCGGCTTGGATGATTTCTATTCGCCCGAAGTGAGCTCGCACGTAATGGCGCTGCCCGGCGTCACGACTTCGCAAGGCATTCCCTGCAATCCGCTGCGGGATTCCAGCCCCGGCGGCAGCGCCTGGAATAGCAGCTTCGAAAACATTCAATGTTACGACGCGCTTCGGGTGAATGCGTTGCTGCGCGAGATCGCTGGCAAGACGCATAGCGGCACGCCGGCCGTGATTCCGGCCCTCTTCGGCATGAATTTTCAATCGGCGTACATAGGTCAAAGCGTCGCCGAGCCTCTGGTCAGCGGCGGCTACCGGACCGGCGGTTACCAAAACGCGGCGGCTGTGCCGAGCCCGGAATTGCTAAAAGAGATCGAGTTTGTCGATGCCTCGATCGGTGACATCGTAGGCGCGTTGGAGACCGCGCGGATATACGAGAACACGCTGCTGATTATCTCAGCGAAACACGGCGCATCCCCGATCGATCCCAGTCTATACGTCGCGGACGGCACGGGCACGCCGGCAACGCTGCTCGGGAGCCATGTTCCCCCATGGATTCCATTCTCGGAGTCGCCATTGAACACGACCGGCATTGGTGCGACGGAGGACGATGTATCGGTGCTTTGGTTGAATCCCGGTGTCAGCGTTACTGCAGCGGTGGAATTGCTGGAAAGCGATGCGGCTGCAATCGGTCTCGGGGAGATCTATTACGGCCCCTCGCTTTGGTTGAATTACAACATAGGCGGCCTCGAGCCTGGACAGGATCCGCGCACGCCGGACATCATCGTGACGCCGAACGTCGGCGTGACCTACTCCGCCAGTACGACCATGATCGAAGACCACGGCGGATTCGGGCATGACGATACCAACGTCATCATGCTGGTTGCCAACCCAAGCTTAAAGGCCACGACCGTCTCCGCCACCTCGACGACGACACAGGTCGCCCCGACGATCCTCACGGCGTTGGGGCTGGATCCGAATGAGCTCGATGCGGTTCGAGAAGAAGGGACCGGGGTATTACCCGAAGTCGTCTCGCAGCTGTCTGGTCGGTAGCGGCTACTCTTAAGCGTAAATATACGGTTAGAATCCGTCCTCCAGCCTTGCAATCCAAGATGCGTGACTCCCTACGACCGTAGGGGCGAGGCGCCGAGGCTAAATATCCTATTGAGGGAGAGGCCTTGCTTAACCAGCTTGACCCCGCTTCGGCTTTGGCGATGGGCCTTCTCATCTTCTCGCTCATCATGGTCATCATGTTCGAAGCGACTAACGGCTTTCATGACGCAGCCAACGCCGTGGCGACTGTGATCTACACGAAATCGTTACAACCCGTTCACGCCGTGCTGCTCTCGGGAATCATGAATTTTGTGGGTGTCCTGGTCGGCGGCATTGCGGTTGCGTACGCACTCGTCGAATTGCTGCCCGCGGAGGTGCTATCGCCGCCTGATGGGGGGCCCGCAGTGGCGATGTTGGTATCGCTGTTTGTTGCAGCGCTGTCATGGAACATCGGCACCTGGTGGTTCGGATTGCCGAATTCGAGCTCGCACTGCTTGATCGGATCGCTCATTGGTATCGCGCTCGGCAATGCGTTCGCCCACTCTCGCAACATCGTCGAAGGTGTGCATTGGGCGCAATTATGGAAGGTATTGGAGGCACTTGCATTATCGCCGCTATTGGGATTTGCATTGGCGGGAGCATTGTACTTTTTATGTCGCAAAACCTTCCACGATGAGCATCTCTATCGACCCGTGAAGGACCGGCCGCCGATATGGTGGATGCGAGCAATCCTGATCCTTACCTGCTCCGGCGTCAGCTTTTCGCACGGAACCAATGACGGCCAAAAGAGCATCGGGCTCATTATGTTGACGATTATTGGCATCTTCCCATCAACATATGCGTTAAACCCGGAAGGCAAGACCTCTCTGCAAGACATGGCTAGTATCACGCAGCAAGCGCGGCCGCTGATCGAAATGTATGGGGATGACCGCAAGGCCGCTGCAATGATGGCCATACGCTCCATAGAGAGCCGGGCGCGCAATGAACACCCGAATGCGGACCGGTCGACATCCGAATCGGACCCGACCACGGAGAAGCAAAAACTCGAGGTAGGACCGCGTTCCGCCAACGCGCAAACGCGGTCCGTGGTACGCGACGATATCTATCAAGTGATTTCCGAACTCAAACACGCCGAGGAAGCGAA
>JBEKYO010000184.1:0-8440 GCA_049510875.1 Steroidobacteraceae bacterium | reverse complement strand
CCCGAGGTGCACCACATTGCCGTAATTGTCGGCGAGGATCTGAAACTCGATGTGCCGCGGTTTCTCCAGGAATTTCTCCATGTAAACCTGGGGATTGCCGAAGGCGGCGAGGGCCTCCGACTGGGTCACGCTGATGGCGTTGAGCAGCGACGCATCCGTGTGCACGACGCGCATGCCGCGCCCGCCGCCGCCGCCCGACGCCTTGATGATGACCGGGTACCCGATTTCCTTGGCGACGCGGAAGTTCTCGTCGACGTCGGTACCGAGCGGGCCGTCGGAGCCCGGGACGCAGGGCACGCCGGCCGCCTTCATGTGCTTGATGGCCGACACCTTGTCGCCCATCATGCGAATGGTCTCGGCGCGCGGGCCGACGAATATGAAGCCGCTCTTCTCCACGCGCTCGGCGAAGTCGGCGTTCTCCGAGAGAAAGCCGTAGCCCGGATGAATGGCGACCGAGTCGGTCACCTCGGCGGCGCTGATGATGGCGGGCATGTTCAGATACGACAGCGCCGCTTGCGGCGGCCCGATGCACACGGTCTCATCCGCGAGCAGCACGTGTTTGGTGTTGAAATCCGCGGTCGAATGCACGGCCACGGTTTTGATGCCCAACTCGCGGCAGGCGCGCAGAATGCGAAGCGCAATCTCGCCGCGATTAGCGATGACGACTTTTTCGATCATTCAACGATGAACAACGGCTGGCCGAACTCGACGGGTTCCCCATTCTTGGCGAGTATCGCGGTGACGCGCCCCGCTTTGTCCGATTCGATTTGATTCATCATCTTCATGGCCTCGATGATGCACAGGATCTGGCCCACCTTGACCTCGGTGCCGATTTCCACGAACGGCTTGGCGCCCGGGGCGGACGCCGAGTAGTAAGTGCCGACCATCGGCGAGGTCACGGTATTATCGTCAACCCGCGGCTTGTGTTCGCCCGCGGCCGTTGCGGGGGTTGCCGGCGCCGCGGCCGGCGAGAACGAGGTCATGGGAAGCGGCGCGGCCATCGGCGCCTGCATGGCGATCCGCGGGTGGCGGCTGATGCGCACCGATTCTTCGCCTTCGGAAATCTCCAGTTCCGAGATTCCCGACTCCTCGAGCAACTCGATCAATTTTTTTACTTTGCGAATATCCATCCACTGACCCCTTGAAGATTTTTTGCTATTAGGTGGCGGGAAGGCGGGTGCACGCGGCCTCGAGCGCGAGCTCGTAGCCTTGTGCGCCAAATCCTGCGATGCAGCCAACGGCGATGCCGGACAGATATGAGCGGTGCCTGAACTCCTCACGTGCGTGAATGTTCGTCAAATGAACTTCGATGAATGGGATCGCGACGCCCAAGAACGCGTCGCGCAGCGCGATGCTGGTGTGGGTCAATGCCCCCGGATTGATGATGACGAAGGCGATGCCATCGAGCCTTGCGCCGTGAATCCTGCCGATCAGCTCGTGTTCCGCGTTGCTTTGCATGGCGCGCAGTTCGTGACCGCGGGCGCGTGCCAGCCCCGCCAGCCGCTGTTCGATGCTGGCGAGCGTCGCGGTGCCGTAGATATCGGGTTCACGGAGCCCGAGCAGATTCAGGTTCGGCCCGTTTAACAGTAGGAGTCGCGCCATTTCCCCGTGAGTCCAGCGTCGTCGCGCTTAAAAGGTCCGCGATAATAACCAGAAATTGACCCGAAATGGCAAGCTTTGGCGTCGATCGTCGCCGGACAGGATCCTAGCCGGGATGCTGCGGCGCCAGCGCGTGCAAACCGTCTGCGATGCTGCGGCGCGCTTGGGGCAGTTGTACGTGGTTTTGATTCAGGTCCTGAACCGTGGAGAGGATGAGATCCGCCTGCGCTTGGTGCAACTCACCCACGTACAGCGTTACCACCTCGCCGCGCCGGTCGGTAAACACGGTGAACGGGAAAACCGGCGACTCGAAACCCAATTGTCCGGCCACGTCCAAGGCGTCCTCTTCCCCGATCAGCAGAGGATAGGCGATTTTCAGCTGGTCCGCGTATGCCAGCGCCTGATCCCGGTGGTCCACGGCGATGCCCACCACTTCCACGCCGCGGCTCCCCCATTCGCGAGACAGGGATTCGAGCAGGGGTATTTCGTGCCGGCATGGCGCGCACCAGCTCGCCCAGAAGTTAATAATCAACGACTTATCCCGCCACGTTGCGATGGACGTGGGTTTGCCGGCGCGGTCGGCCAACGAGAAGATGGGCAATCGATCGGGAATCTTCGGCAGCGGCCCGGGGGGGCCGTCGGCCACATCGAAGTCGCTGCCCATGGACGGATTCGCCGCGCCGGCCGGACTGCGCCCCGCCGGATCTAGGGCGACGCTCGGCGGTGCGAGGCTGGCATGGATGCGCAGGCCGGCCCAGGTCCCGACCGCCAGCACCAGGACGGCGCCGGCCGCCCGGAGCGCGCGCACGTTCATGCCGCCGGGGTATCGAGGTGGCGTGATTTTCGCAGCACAAGGCCCGCCAAAAGAATGCTCAGGCCTCCGCCAATGATCGCAACGCCCTCCCAGGGATGCGGCGCCCCCGGCGGCATTGCCGCCGCGCGCACCGGGAAAATCACCTTGGTGATGGCGGGGTAGCACAAACCGGCCGTGGCGCAGCCCTGATAGGTCACCCTGATCTGCAGCGGATGGGCGCCGAAGTCCGAGCGGGTGAACGGGGCGGTTGCCTCCACCTGCTGCTCGAAAATCTCCTGGGTGCCGAGATAGGCATCGGTCTTGACCAAGCCTCGCGGAAAGGCGGGCGGCAAGACCACCAGATCGGGGCTTTCCGCCTCGATCTGCATTTTGTTCCTATACAGGTAGTAGCCGTCCGCGATGACCCAGCGGACGCGCAGCACCGTGCCGTCAACCCGCGAACTTACGCGAAATGCCACGTCCGGCGGCAAGAAGTCGCTTTCATTGGACTCCACGCCGCGCATCCACCAAGGCCGCGCCATCACCGCCCCGGAGAGGCCGAGCGCCGCCGCCGCCAGACATGCCAAACGAAGGGATACTTTCATGTGTGCAACTTTATCGTAGTTTCCGGGCGCAATTACGCACGCCGGGCAGCGGCGCCTCGCCATGGGTCATTTGCGATGCAGCAAAAATTGCCGCGCCTGCCACTTGAATTGCCAAAATCTGCCGCTATCATTAGCAGCCTCGAGGGGAGAGTGCTAACAAACCTCCCGCCCATTATCAACCCGAAACTAAAAGCTTAGGAGTCTTGTTTTATGAAGATTCGTCCCCTTCATGACCGCGTGATCGTGAAACGAGAAGAAGAAGAGCGTAAGTCCCCAGGCGGCATCGTGATCCCGGATACTGCGACCGAGAAGCCCATTTTCGGGAAGGTCGTTGCTGTCGGCAAGGGCAAGATTTTGGAAAACGGCGAGATTCGCCCGCTCGACCTCAAGGTCGGCGACAAGATTCTCTTCGGCAAGTACAGCGGCACCGAAGTGAAGATGGATGGCGAAGAACTGGTCGTCATGCGTGAGGAAGACGTCATGGCCGTGGTCGAAGGCAAGTAATTCGACCCAGCCGTTTTTTTCCAAAGAACTTCTTGCAAATCAAATTCAATTAGAGGTATCAGCAAATGGCAGCAAAAGACGTACGCTTTAGCGACGACGCCCGTCAACGGATGTTCAAGGGCGTTAATATTCTGGCGAATGCCGTCAAGGTAACGCTGGGTCCTAAAGGCCGCAACGCAGTACTCGACAAGAGCTTCGGCGCCCCCACGGTCACCAAAGACGGTGTGTCGGTCGCGAAGGAGATCGAGCTCAAAGACAAGTTCGAAAACATGGGCGCGCAGATGGTCAAGGAAGTTGCGTCCAACACCTCCGACGAGGCCGGCGACGGCACCACCACCGCCACCGTGCTCGCGCAGGCGATCATCCGCGAGGGCCTGAAGTCGGTCGCCGCGGGCGCCAATCCGATGGATCTGAAGCGCGGCATCGACCTCGCGGTCGCGTCTGCCACCGAGGAGCTGAAGAAACTCTCCAAGCCCTGCAAGGATCCGAAGGCGATTGCGCAGGTCGGCACGATTTCCGCCAACTCCGACGAGAGCATCGGCAAGACCATTGCGGATGCCATGGCGAAGGTCGGCAAGGAAGGCGTGATTACGGTCGAAGAGGGCTCGGGCCTGCAGAACGAGCTGGAAGTGGTCGAGGGCATGCAGTTCGACCGCGGCTACCTGTCGCCGTATTTCATCAACAATCAGCAGAGCCAGAGCGCCGAGCTCGACAAGCCGCTGATCCTGCTGGTCGACAAGAAGATCTCCAACATTCGCGAGTTGCTCCCCTTGCTGGAAGCCATTGCGAAGGGCGGCCGGCAGCTGCTGATCGTCGCTGAAGACGTGGAAGGCGAGGCGCTCGCCACTCTCGTGGTCAACACGATCCGGGGCATCGTCAAGGTCGCTGCCGTCAAGGCACCGGGCTTCGGCGATCGGCGCAAGGCCATGCTGCAGGACATCGCGATTCTGACCGGCGGAACGGTCATCTCCGATGAAGTCGGCTTGTCGCTCGAGAAGGCGACGCTGAACGACCTGGGCGAAGCGAAGAAGATCCTGGTGGAGAAAGAGAACACCACGATCATCGACGGCGCGGGCAAGGCTGCGGACATCAAGGGCCGCGTCGAGAGCATCCGTCAGCAGATCGAGGAAGCGACCTCCGACTACGATAAGGAAAAGCTGCAGGAGCGCGTTGCCAAGCTCTCCGGCGGTGTGGCCGTGATCAAAGTCGGCGCTGCGACCGAAATCGAGATGAAGGAAAAGAAGGCGCGCGTCGAAGATGCGCTGCACGCAACCCGTGCGGCCGTCGAAGAGGGCGTGGTTCCGGGCGGCGGCGTGGCGCTGGTGCGCGCGCTGAAGGCCATCGAGAAGCTGGTGGGCGCCAACGAAGATCAGACCACGGGCATCAAGATTCTGGCCCGGTCGATCGAAGAGCCGCTGCGTCAGATCGTCACCAATGCCGGTGAGGATGCCGCCGTGGTGCTGAACCGAGTCCGCGAGGGCAAGGGCACGTTCGGCTACAACGCCGCGACCAGCGAGTACGGCGATATGATCGAACTGGGCATCCTGGATCCGACCAAGGTGACGCGTCTGGCTCTGCAGAACGCAGCCTCGGTTGCGGGCCTGCTGCTCACGACGGAAGTCATGATCGCCGAGTCGCCGAAGGATGATGAGCATGCACATGGCGCCCCGGGCGGCGGCATGGGTGGCATGGGTGGCATGGATATGTAACACCTACATCGGTAGGGTTACGATCGATCAGAGAGCGGGCTTCGGCCCGCTCTTTTTTTTTGGTGCGCTTAGGCTGGCGCACCCACTCCCGATCCGAGGCGCCCCAGGAGGACTAGGGGGCGGAGAGTCCGCCCCCCTGCGAACCCATTGAAACCGGGTGCCGGTTACTCGTAGGTGCCGGCCTTGAAGATCAAGCCGTCGCTGACTTCCCAATAGGCAAGTTTCTTCTCGATCTTGCCGCTCATGGGGTTCTTGCGCTGGTAGGTGATCCACCCGTTGGGTTTCGTCTTGGCGGCCTCGACGATTTCCTTGATGAACTGCTTCCCGCTGGGGTCCGCCTGGTCCATCCGGTTCAGGCCCACGATGCCGGGGGACACCGGATGCGCCACGCACACGCCGGAAATGTCGTGTACGTCGACGTAGTCCTCGCCCTTGGCGAATTGACCGTCCTTGTTGTTAAGTTCGACCAGCGCCTTGTCGCGCCCATTTGCCTTGTAAAACTCCACTGCTTTTTTGACCTGAGCGACGACTTCATCCTTGGTCGGCGCGTCGGCCCATACATTCGCGGCTGGAGCCAGCGCAACCAACAGCAGCGCGAGAGTGAAACAGCATTTGGCGTGCATGGCGATTCTCTCCACGATCAACGGGATTGAGCGGAACGATTGACCCGCGGGCGAACGGGCCCACGGCGTGCGCCACGTTCCGGGATGGCGGCCTGGTTCGATGGCTTGTGGCCGGCTTCTGCGGTGCGGCTGGCATCTGTGGCCACCGTGTAGCGCGCCATCATGTCGCTCAGGGTGTTCGATTGATCGGCGAGAGCCTGCGAAGCCGCGGCGGCTTCCTCCACCAGCGCGGCGTTCTGCCGCGTCAGCTCGTCCATCTTGGCGATGGCGTCCCCGACTTTCTCGATGCCGGAGGCCTGCTCGGCGCTGGCTGCTGCGATGCCCGCGATGATGTCGCCCACCTTATTGACCGACGCGACGACCTGTTCGAACGTGCTGCCCGAGTCGCTGACGACGCGCGAACCTTCCGCGACCCGAGTCACGCTGTCGTTGATCAGGCGCTTGATTTCCTTGGCCGCGTTCGCGCTGCGCGAGGCGAGCGAGCGCACCTCGTTGGCAACGACGGCGAAACCCCTTCCTTGTTCGCCGGCGCGCGCGGCCTCGACCGCGGCATTCAGCGCCAACAGGTTGGTTTGAAACGCTATTTCATCGATGACGCCGATGATGTCGGCGATCTTGCGCGAGGCCACGTTGATGCCACTCATGGCATCAACGGCGCTTGCAACGACCACCGATCCGCCCTCGGCTCGCCGCCGCGCCTCGATTGCCAGTTCATTCGCGTGCCGGGCATTATCCGCGTTTTGACGCACCGTGGTCATCATGGCGTCCATCGACGCTGCGGTTTCTTGCAGCGACATCGCCTGGCCCTCGGTGCGCTGCGAGAGACTGGAATTGCCCTCCGAGATTTCGGCGGCGCCGGCCGAGACACGCTCGGCGGCTTCCTTCACCTTGGCGACCATAGCCTCCATCTCGGCCACCAACTGGTTTACACCGGTGCCGATCTGGCCATCGAGGCCGCTGCGGCCGTCGACGGGAATGCGGTGAGTCAGATCTCCCTGGTTGGCGCTGCGCACCAGATCGGTGACTCCGCTGACCACGCCGGCAACGTTCTCGATCAGGGTGTTGAGACTCTCGGCGAGCTGCCGAGCGAAACCGGACTTGCCGTCCGTCGTGAGGCGACGGTCGAGCTGACCGGCGACCACGGCGGCCACCATCTCTTGAATTTCTTCCAGCGCGTGGCCGTCGGACTCGGCCCGCTTGCGATCCGTTTCGAGCGCCTGCCGATCGGCCTCCGCGCGTTTGCGGTCTTCGGCGCCGCGAGCCTGTTCCGCGGTGGCGCGCTCGAGCAATTGCATCTGGGCGGTGGCGAGACCGACGAGCAACTCGCCGAACTCGTCGCCGCGCGTCGTGTCGATTCGATTATCGAGCCGGCCGGCGCCGATCTGGCGCAGCAGCGCCACCGAGTCCTTCAGAGGCCGTGTGATAGCGCGGGTCATGAGGAGTGCGATCGCGCCACCTATCACTGCGGCCAGCACGAGAAGGACCACCACGCTGCGGCGCGCTTGCACCGCGGCGGCGTTCGCGGAAATGCGCGCCCGGTCCGCATCCGCAATCTCGTCGTCGACGAGCGTTGCCACCGCAGCCAGCGCGTTTTCGAATTTCCCCTTGGCAAGGCCCACCAGAATCTTCTGTGCATCGCCCGCAAGTCCGTCCTCGGCCACCGCAATCGCGCGGTCTTGTTCGTGCTTGTACTCCTTCCATTTTGCGCTGGCGTCGTCCCACAGGGCACGCTGCTCCGGCGTCCTCAACATGGATTCGAAGGCCGTCACGTTCGCCTGCCGGTTCGCTTCCACGTCGGCCAGCGTGTGCGACGAGGAGTCGGCGCCGGCGGTGAAGTTCAGCTGCAGCTGAGTGAGAATTTCCAGGGCTGCGGACCGGCTCAAGGACGAATAGAAGCGGACCCCGGTGAGCCGATTCATGCCGGCGAGCGTCTGGGTTTCGATGACGTCGGCATCGCGGGCGATTTTAGATAGCTGGGCGATGGATACGACGGCGATCACGGCGGCTATTGCCAGCATGGCGAGAAACGCCAATAGGAGCTTGCGGCCGATACGGAGATTGTTCAGGGCTGGCATGAGAACCGATTAGTGAGTGGACCACAGGGGGACGCCCGAGAGGGTTGGTACCCGCTGCTGCGCACTTTCCTCCTCCAAGGGAGGCTCCGCACGGTTGCCTAGTGTCTGTGTCGGCGAAAACCCTCATTTCTTGAGAAATCCTCCAAAACCCGAGCACCCGCGCGCATTACCTGCGATGCGCGTCGCTGCGGCGCCCGCGATTCACCCCGGCGATATTCGACGCATCGATGCATCCAACCGCCCGGCCGGCGCGAATGGATAGCGTGAGTCGACATCGACGTTGCCATCCACACCAATAAGCGGAGGGAATTCATGAAATCTCTTATCTCGGGTCGCGCTGCGCTGCTCGGCGCCGCGCTCGTGCCTTTATGCGCGCTGGCTTCCAGTCACCGCGAAGCGCCAGCGATAGCCGGAATGCCACGACTGGATGGCACCGATTTCTACATGTTCCGCAGCTACGAACCTGGACGCAGGGGCTACATCACCTTCATCGCCAACTATATCCCGTTGGAGGATCCCGCCGGCGGTCCCA
>JBEKYO010000183.1:0-8452 GCA_049510875.1 Steroidobacteraceae bacterium | reverse complement strand
GCGGCACGCCCCGGCTGCCATGGCCGTATTGAGATCCGCCAGCGACTTGAAGTCGCCTTGCGTCGGCGCCATTTGCGGGAACGGCAAGTCCGCGGCGCGCAGCAACGTCCTGCCTTGGTTCTGCAGAACGAGATTGAGCAGGCCGATGGCCGCCACGTTGCGCGAGCCGTGCGCATGTCCCTGCGGATAGCGACCGGCCAGCACCAGTGTCGGTGCGCGCTCCCACAGCATGGCAGCCAAGCGCGGAATGAGATCGCCCCGTACTCCGGTGATCCGGCTCACGCGGGCTTGATCGTAGGGTTCGATGGCCGCGATCATGGCGGCGGACAAGGTGCCCGCCGCCTCCTTGCGCTGAAGGAGTTCGCGCGCAATACCCAGCGCGAAAACTCCTTCCGTGCCCGGTGCGATGACCACCCACCGATCCGCATTCGCGCCGGTCAGCGTCATCTTGGGCTCGACTTGCACCAGCAGACCGCGTCGGGACCCTTTGCGAAATCGAGCGTACTGCCGTGCGGCGGCTACCGGCGAATCACCCGCGCCGAGAAAATCGTTTCCGAACGAGAGCACCAGTCCCGCCTTCTCGATCAAGGCGACCGGATGATCGACGCCATATAGCTTGCGGTTGACCGCCGCTTCGACCGCCGTCGACAACGCATCGTAGACCACGTGATCGCTGGCCGCGCCGGCGTCGACCAGGCTGCGCAACAGGATCTGTTGGTGGCCGCCCGTCGGCCCCGTCAACCAAACCCGCCTCCCCGCCTGGTCCGAGGGACCCAAGGCCGCGTTCAGCGCCGTCATGGCCTCCTCCCAGGTCGCGGGCTGGAGTGCGCCGTTCGCGCGGATCAGCGGCGTGGTCAAACGGTCCGGACTGTAATGCTGTTGCACCGCGGCCTGGCCCAGGCCGCATATTTTCCCACCGCTGATGGCCGAGCCCGGATTGCCCTCGAGTTTGAGTATCCGGCCCTCCCTGACGCGGCCCATGATTCCGCATGCGGATGCGCATTGTGTACAGGTCGACGCGTAATAGACCCCGACGCCGGGCACCACGAAATTTTCCGGCTGAACGTAGGATTCGACCAGTTCGGCGCCGGATTCGATCGAGGTGTTGCCGCAGCCGGCCAGCGCCACCGTGGTGCCGCCCAAACCCAGGATGTGTAGGAAATCCCGGCGGCTCACGCCGCGGTCGACGCTCATCGAACGTACCTCGCCGTCACGAAAATCTCCGAGTCCTTGCCGGCATGTGGCGCTATTTGTGGCATTGCCAGCAGTCATTCGGCCCGTGGCCGGTCTTGTCGCTCACCGCGTCGATCTTGTGGTCCTTTTCATGACAGCTCACGCACCATCCCATCGAAATGGCCTTCACGCGGCGCGCCGTGGTCATCGATCCCACATCGCCGTGGCAGTAGCCGCAGGCTTCCCGCGTCGGGCGTCCCTGTTCGAAAATGAAGCGCTGAATGTGACGCTCGTGATTGAAGCGCACGAAATCCGGCAGGTCATGCACCTTCTTCCAAGGAATGGCCTGCTGCTTCGCCCAATAATCGAGCAGCAGCTTGATGCGCGGCTTGTCCTTGACCGACTCGATGCTTTGGTGGCAGCCGATGCACTTGCTGAGGCGCGGAATGCCCGAAACCGCGCTGCGCCTCGCGTAGGTATGACAGTACATGCAGTCGATGCCCATCTTCTCCACATGAATATAGTGTGGAAACTCGATGGGCTGCGTCACCACGGGACCCAGCGCGTTGTAGCCATCGGGCGTCTGGCTGCCGATGGGTCCCCCGGACTGAAATGCTTCGGCAATGACGGCGGTCGCCACAAAGACGAGCGCAACCCCCATTACCGCGTATCGCCAACCGCTAACAAGCCCCCGCAGGAAACTGCGGGCCCTCAGCAGGCTCTCTCCCCCCATCAAAACCCCCGCGCTGCTCTCCGGTCACATGACGAGCAACGTTTCTAATCGATCGCGCCGCAATCGGAACAGCCGCCTGCGTTCAATAATGCAATGGCTACCGTACCGCGGATGAAAAGCCCTGGATGCCGAAACTCCCGCACCGAAACCCAGGGTAGGTCATCAGGCAGCCGGTGCATCAGGCTTTTTGACAAAGCCCAGGCAATAGCCGTGTGGTGGGATCTCCGTGTCGCCGGGATAGAGCTTGCACTGGTTCACCGGATCATCATTCCCCGGCTTATCTTTATTGGGAATGAAATTGATGCACTTGCTGCACTGCTTGTCGCCGTTGGGCATTCCCTGAAATTTGAGCGCCGTCCGAACCGCCGTGTTCTGTGTGGCACAGGCTAACTCGGAGAATCCGGCGAGCGGCGCAATGGCAAGCGCCGTCATCCCGATCTTGATCACTTTGCGACGTGAATGTCTTGCTTGATCGTCCATTGGAAATCAACCCCCTTGGCCGCAGAAATTCGGCATACGGAAAACTCCGCCTCCGAGTGCGGCGCTTGATTATTGAAATAACCGCGCCCATCTGTCAATGCTCCACTCGCGTATATTGGAAAGCGGCGCTAACTTTATATTGCAAAGCGGCGCCGACTCGCGGGACGGTAAGAGTCGCTGTGATACAATTGCGCCATCGCGAGTCGGGGCGCGCCCGTATGATCTCGCCATGCCCGCAGCGTCGGCGGCCCGGCGGCCGGTTCGCGCGACGCGCACCGGCGACCCGCAATTTGACGTAAGGGCTGCCCTCTGATGCAAGTCGTCGAACTTAGTCCCTCCTCAGCCGTATCGCCGGGCGCGGCCGCCCCCGCAGGGTTCCCGAGCAGCTCGCGTCCCACGCGCGCCAATTCGGTGCGCTACCATGGCCGGCGGCGGCTGGTTCAAGCCCTCTCGTTCGCCCTCGCGATCGTGGTGCCCGCGTCGGGCCTGTTCCGCATCGACCCGAGCGCCGGCGCATTGGTGGTGCTCGATCGCCAAATATGGTTTGCGGATTTCTTTCTCATCGCCGGGCTGTGGATCGTGCTCGCGAGCTCATTGGTCATGCTGTATTCGGTGGCGGGGACGGTGTTTTGCGGCTGGGTCTGTCCGCAAAACATTCTCTCGGAATGGGCCAATTTCATGACCCACAGACTGCTCGGGCGGCGCGCCAAGGTGATGATGGACGGCAGCGCGCCGGTCGTGGCGGCCACCAAGAACAAGGCGCTCAACTGGATACTGCTCGGCCTGTCGCTGCTTGCGGCTTCGCTGGTGGTTGCCGTGGTGCCGCTCTTCTATTTCTACGCCCCCGCCACCATATGGTCCTTCGTGACCTGGCGCGCCGATCCGCGCCTCGCGGGTTCCCTGCACTACATTTATTTCGTGTTCGTGCTCATCATCTTTCTGGATGTCACCTTCATCCGCCACTTCTGGTGCCGGTTCGCCTGCGTGTACCGGGTGTGGCAGCACAGCTTCCGTACGCGCGAGACCCTGCACGTGCGCTACGACGCCAGCCGCGCGGACAGCTGCACCAAATGCAGCTACTGCGTGAGCTCCTGCTTCATCGAAATCGATCCGCGCAAGACGGCCGTCTACGACAGCTGCATCAATTGCGGCGAGTGCGTCGATGCCTGCAATCGCATGCACCATAAGTCGGGGAAGCCGGGACTACTGACCTTCGAGTTCGGCGAAACGAAGGCGCAGATCAAAGCCCGGTCCCGATTCCGCGACAATGCGGCCTCGCTGCTCGCCCGCAGCAAGTGGATGCTGGCGCTGGGGGCATTCGGCGCCTGTCTGTTCCTCTGGGGGCTGTGGACCTGGGAGCCGCTGCATGTCGTCGTCTACCGCGCCGACGTTCAGCATCAACAGGGCAACCGCGAGTATCGGATTGCCATATCGAACAAGCTGTACCACGCCCGGGAGGTCCGGGTGCGCGTAACCGGACTGGCGGCGGGCGACTACGAGCTGGCGGCGGAGCAAGTCGACTTGCCGGCCGCCGGACACGAGTCCGTGCTGCTGTCCTTGTCCGACAAGCTGCCGCATGGGCTGCACGCCTTCGTCGTGGATGTGTGGGCAGCCGGCTGGCACGCTCGATTCCCGGTAGAGCATTTTTCGCAATAGGGGGAGTGCAATGGGCGGCAGTGCATCGGGCGACGACGACAAACCCGCCTCGCCTTTGGGCTCGGTGGAGTCGCAGTGGGGCAAGGTCGATGCCGGACACTTCGGCTATGAATCCGACGAAGATCGCAAGTCCAAACGCGGCCTGGAAGACTGGGAGCTGGTCGAAAAAATACCGGAATCGCAGCGCGCCGTACCCTACTGGTTCTTCGCCGTCGTCGCAGTGGTGCTGCTGGTGGGAATCGGATTGAGTTTTCCGTTCTGGGGCCTGCGACCCGGAGACCACCGCCCGTGGCTCGATTGGGGTTACCTCGTCGCCCTCGTCTACATCGCCGTGGCCGGCACCTTCGTCTGGTACATGGTCCGCCTGTACGGGTCGTCGAGGGGCGGGCGATTGGACTCCGATGCCGAGAATGAAAAGCCCGAGGATGAACGCTGAACTGCCTCCCTGGCGCGCCATCCGAGGCTGGCGAGCCGTGCTACCCGCGATGGCGCTGGCGGTGTGCGGGTGCAGCGGCGATACTCAGGACTCGCGCACCGAAACATGGCGCGATCTGCAGGTTCACGTCGAATCGCGCGGGTATGGCCCCATCCCCGGGATGAAAGAGCTGCTGGTGTTCATCAATCGAAATCGCACGCTGCCGGCTTGGGATTGCCGCGTGGACCTGCGCACCTCGGATGCCGATCCGTGGAAGCAAGCCATAGAGGACGGGCGCGTGGGAGTCTACCGGCGTGCGGCCAAAGTCGACACGCACGAACATTCGGTGGTGCAGATCTGGATCCGCGCCGAAGGCGGCGAAACCGTGCTGCACATTCCGCTCGAGCCTCAGCGCGCCTCGTCGGTGCGCGCTCCGCAGAACATCGTGAGTGCGACGTTGGCGAAGTAAGCGGTGAATCCGACCGCCATGACCGTGCCCGCGACGGCAATCAGCCGGCCGTACCACTGATGAAGCGCCTCCATGGCGGCCGGATCGCGGAACATCAAGTACCCTTCGCGGATGCCGAACAACATCTGCAACGCATAAAAACTGAACACCCCGAGCGTCATCCACCAGAAGGAGTGCTGCAACAGGCGCAGCGAGTAGATGGCCCGGTGGCACAGAATCGGCAACAGATAGTAGGTGACGCCCATGACCAGCATGATGACGCCGCCCACCAAGTTGATGTGGGCATGAGCCAGCGGATCGATCATGTGCCCCGGGCCGCCGAAGGGGCTGCCGATCGAGTCGAGCCAAGCCCTGATCGGCGGCATCACCTGCAGCATGCCGTGCAGCGTGCCGATGAGCAGCGAGAAGGCCGAGACAGCCAAAAACTTGACCAGGCTACGATGGTACGTGCCATCGGCAGGAGATGCATTGGACATAAGATTGAGGATCGTCGGTTCTGCCGGCGCGTGGCCGGTATCAGGGAACCCCAGGCGTGGCTAAGGTTCTGCGCCCTTGCGAACCGCGGCAGCGGGCTATTGCTGGTACAGTCGTGCGCCGCTCGCTTATTCCACAACCCGCTTCATTCCGAGCTTGAAGAGAGCAGCGGAGACGATCATACCGCCGACGAAAAGAATCACCGGAATCCACATATAGCCCACGTTCATCTGCCGCTCCTGTCATCGCTACTGAATCTTTATCGGGGGACGGCTGGGCCAAACACAGCCAGCGACGTCGACTTTGAAGGCTAACACGCAGGCGCAGGCGTGGCAAAGACCTCCCCGTCGCTCAAAGGTCCGCCCGGGGCGGCCTGAAGCGCATGACCGCCCCGCCCGGCTCTCGGGAAAGCACCTCGATCCGTGAGCCGAGTTGGGCGAAATTGTTTGCCAAGGCCAGAGTGTCGGCATCGTCGCCGAGTATCACGTAGCCCACACCGCGCATCATGGCCAATTGGCTGAGCGGATCCCTCGCCGCCGGAGGCAGCGGCAGGCCGTCGCACTTGCAGGCAATCGAGGTGCGGGCGGGCCACGGACTCGCCACCACGATGGCCTGGTTCGGAGTTCCGCCCCCGTTGGCGTCGCCGGCGCGCAGACGGTTGACGCCCTCGGTAAAGTCGCTGATCAGCTGGTCCTGGTCGGATAGGATTCGATGCCGTCCCGCCAGGTAGTCGCGCTGGTTGATTCGCATGAACGCGGTGCAGATCAGGAGCAGCAGCAGCCAAAGCCATCCTCTCTGGAGGATCAATCCGTGGCCGGCGAGCGGCGCGCATGCGCGCAGCAGCCAGGGCAACCCTGCATAGAGCAGCAGCGCGAGCATGAGCGCCGCCCAGGTCCGGTCCGCGGCCGCCGCTCCGAACAGCACCCCCAGGAACAATGTGCCGCCGGTGAGATCGGCAAGGAGCCGCCGATGCTCGCGCCAGGCGACCGCCGCCGTCATGGCGAGGAGCGCGCCGCCCACCAGCCAGTCTGCGCCGGACAACGCAGCGTGCGCGCGCGGGGCGCCGATAACGGCTGCGGCGGAGGCCAGCGGGTTCTGCGCCCAGGCCACCCCGGGCCAGCCCAAGCGCATCGTGAGCACGAGCAAGACCACGAGCGGAATGCCGGCCATGAAATGCCGCCGGTGCCGTTGATCCGGGGGGCTGGCCCACCAGGTAAAAAACAGCATCGCCGGATACGCGAGTCCCGCCGGATGCAAACTGACGGCGGCCGCGCAAAGCAGCAATTGAGCGAAGAACCAGCCGCCAAAGGTCGCGGGTACGCTGCCCAACTTGCGGTTGAGCCAGGAGGCCGCCGCGCAAATCGCCAGCAGAAAGGGAGCCGCTGACAAGGCGTTGACCCCGAGAACCGTGAGCGGAGCGATCATCAGCAATCCGGTCGCCAGCAGCGCGGCTTCCTCCTGATCGTCGCGCCGGCGCCAGCGATACAGGGCCGCTCCGGCGCCCGCCATGGTCAGCAACGTCACCACCTTGGCGGCGAGCAGCTGGCCGGGCCACAGGAATCCCAGCGGCAAAAACAGGATGCCGCGAATATCGGGTGCGCCCAGGATGAACGCGGTACTGGCGACCTGATCGCCGACGGACCACGCGAGCAGCAACGCCTTGGCGCCCTCCTCGGTGAGCCCGAAGGGATCGGTGCGCAACGTGAGCCCCTCCACGATCGCCCACGGCATCAGCCACAGCCCGTCCCGGGCGCTCCACAGCAGGGCACGCAAGTTCATGATCTCATGTCCTGCCGGAGGGGCGCGGGTCGAGACCGTTCATCACCGCTTGAAAGTCCCCGTCACTGGCGAATTGCCCGCGATGGAACACGAATTGGCGGCGCTTGCCGTGGTCGCTCACCCCGGTCAAGCCGAATGATCGGCCCGATCGTTCCCGGTAGAGTTTCAAGTCGCGCTCCAATTTGAGGACTGCACCGCTCTTCAAGATCAAATCGACGGCGTTCGGCCGGGTTTCGATGGCAACCGGCGCGGCAGGCAGCCACATGAGCCGAGTCGTCAGGATGCGGTTCGCGCCCGCGATCAGGAAAAAACATGCCAGAAACCCGAGCACGTACGCGGCCGGAACTTTGTTGTCGTACCAACTGCCGATCGCAAAGGCCGCCAGCGCCGAGACCGTCGGCACGTACAGCAACGCATCCCAGAACACACCGCGGTGGTCGCGGCAGAGCGTATAGCGGGTTGCCGTGCTCATCGGCGGCGGGCGCCTGCTTCTCGCGTCCTCGCCTTACAGCGCACTCTGAATGGCATTTTCGAGCTCGCCGTACAGCATCGCACCGGCTTGTTCAAAGCGCACGACGCCCCGGCCGTCGATGACGAAAGTCCATGGGTCGCCGGGCACATGGTAGGCCTTGTAGGCTTCCGGATTGTCGTATTGGTCCATGTGAATGAAGATCATCTTCGCATCGTACTTCTGCAGCAGCGATTTGATCATCTGCAGCTGCCGATCGCACGGCGTACAGTGCGCCGGCGTCGCGAACTCGATCAAGATCGGCTTGCCGCTGGCGAGTGCCTGGTCCACCGAGTACTGATACATCCGCTCGTCCGGCTGCCGATACGTGGTAATGCGGGATACATCGCCGTCGACATCGGCGAGGGTGCGGGTGTGCACCCGCGGCGCCACCTCGCCCAGCTTCAGGGTAACCATGGGATTGAAGGATTGCTGTTGGCGACTGTCGCAGGCGCCCAATGCCAGCAACGACAGCACCGGCGCCAGGGCGCGCGCGCCTCGAACGCTCATCGCGGACGGCCCCGGCTCGTCTGGTAAATGTTGTATCCCCAAATGATGTTCGCCAGCAGAACCAGCATGCCGAAGGAGCCGACTCCGGCCATCAGGTGCGAGACGGTGCGTTCGATTTCCTGGCCCGGATCGTAGCCTCCGATGACCCCGGCCAGAGTAAACAAGCCGACCATGCCGAGCAGACCCACGTTGTGCATCCAAAAATGCACCTTGACCAGGCGCAGACTGTAGATGGGACGAACGACCAGGCGTGGG
>JBEKYO010000182.1:0-16012 GCA_049510875.1 Steroidobacteraceae bacterium | reverse complement strand
GGAAAGTCTGATTTACCCGTCGTAGTTGATGCAAAATCGTCCAACGGAGGATTGCGATGAAGCAACAGACGCTGACGGGATTTGAGAAGTACGGCAAGACCACACGCCGCGCGCAATTTCTGGCGGACATGGACAAGATCGTTCCGTGGCCGGAGCTTGCAGCGGCGGTGCAGACGGCGTATCCGAAGGTTAGCGAGAACGGCGGTCGGCCACCGATTCCGCTGGAGCGGATGCTGCGGATCTACTTCCTGCAGCTGTGGTTCAACCTCTCGGACCCGGCCGTGGAGGAAGCGCTGTACGATTCGGTCGCGATGCGTGCCTTCGTGGGCATCGATCTGGGCGTTGAGGGTGCGCCCGATGAGACGACGGTGTGCAAGTTTCGGCATCTGTTGGAGCGCAACAAATTGGGCAAGGTGCTGCTGACGGCTGTAAACGATCATCTGCATCGCGGCGGCATCAAGATTGCGAAGGGCACGATTGTGGATGCGACGATCATCGGCGCGCCGAGTTCGACGAAGAATAAGGACGGGAAGCGAGACCCCGAGATGCACCAAACGGCGAAGGGTCAGCAGTGGTACTTCGGCATGAAGGCGCACGTCGGCGTGGACAGCAAAACGAAGCTGATCCACACGGTACTCGCGTCGTCCGCCAATGTGCACGACCGCGAGGCGCTGCCTTATCTGCTGCACGGCGCTGAAACGCGGGTCTGGGGTGACCAGGGCTATCAAGGCCAGGCGCACCTCATCCGCCGGCATGCGCCGCGAGCCAAGGACTTCACAAATAAGCGCTATCGCTTCCATGGGCAGGTCAATGAGACCGAGAAAGCCAAGAACCGCAACAAATCCCGAGTGCGAGCCAAAGTGGAGCACGTATTCGGTGTGATCAAGAACATCTTTGGCTTCCGTAAGGTTCGCTACCGCGGTTTGGCAAAGAATCTGCACCGGCTCGAAGTGACGGCCGCGCTCGCCAATATACGGTGTTTTGAGGCAAACATCCTCGAACTGGCGACCAAAACTGGGCCGCTCCGCAATCTCCGATCGAAGTCGCTGCCGAAACTCGTTCTCATGGTCAGTTCTTCAGACGTTCCTTAGATCACGTTGGTGCAAAACCTGGCGACGGCTCAGTCAAAGGAACAGGGCCTGAGGGCTGTGGGGACTGAGTCTTTCCGCCATCCTCACGAGAGCCGCAAAAGAGTCCGCTCTCATCTTGCGCATGATGTGCCCGCGGTGAACTTGAACAGTGTACTCGGTGATTCCCAGTTGTGCCGCAGCTTGTTTGTTCAATAGGCCGCTGACCAGCAGTGGCAACACTTCTTGCTCTCGTGGCGTGAGGGAACAGTATCGCGCGAGAAGATCGGCATATTCGAGGGCCTTCCGTCTGGCTTTTCTATTCTTCTCCAAAGCCTGTTCGATGGCCGCCATGAACGCACCGCCCTCAAACGGCTTGGCAAAAAAGTCACTTGCACCCTCCTTCATCGCGCGTACTGCCAGCGGAATGTCCCCGCGTGCGGTGATAAAAATAATTGGTGTCCCACATTGTTCGGCCTTAAGTCGTGCCTGGAGCTCAATGCCCGACATGCCCGGCATGCCAATGTCGGCAATCAGGCATGACGCCTGGTGTCTTGCTCTAGAATCGAGGAACTCCTCCGCGGAGTCGAAACAGAGCGTGGACATGCCCTCCGACTCGATCAGATCTTGCAGCGCGCTTTGAACCGCCTTGTCATCATCAAGGATTGCCAGAAGGCTCAGCGTGTGTTCTGTATTCATGGGCCAACGCTAACCCCTCAAGCAAGGTCGCACAATCGGACCAGGGGTGAAAAACTACTACTAAGGTGGTAGTCGACTAGAACGGGTGGAGGGCCGAACAGCAAGCAGTTTATCTGCCAAGATAAGTTCACGCTATCAAGGGAGAGCAGGTTTGAGTTTGTCGACAATGCGCACCAATTCAATTATCGAGCCCGCCTGCATCTTCTGCATAACGTTGCCTCTATGGATCTTTACCGTGGCTTCGCTGATTCCGATCTCTGCGGCAATCTGCTTGTTGAGCATTCCGGCCACTACCAGCCGCATAACCGCCCGTTCACGCGCGGTCAAGGACAAATACCGTCCGTGCAGTTCGTGAACTTCATCCTGCTGCTCTCGCGCCGCACGATCGCGCTGAAGAGCCTGCTGAATCGCGTCCAGCAGATCCTGGTCCCGAAATGGCTTTGTGAGAAATTCCACGGCGCCCGATTTCAAAGCCCTGACAGACATTGGTATGTCGCCATGCGCCGTAATAAAAATGATCGGAATCTGCATGCCGAGGTCCGCCAAATTACGCTGGAAATCGAGCCCGCTCATCTGGGGCAGCCTCACGTCCAGAACCAAGCAACTCGGGTTGGGGGTCCGCTTCTTGTTCAGAAACTCTTGGCCAGTCGCAAAGGCCTCTGCGCGCAGACCAATCGACTCGACGAGATCCTGGACGGCACGGCGCACGCCGCCATCATCATCGACGATAAATACCGTGGGAATGACCGCCGGTTTCATACAGGAGCATCGGTTTCGCTGGGAAGAGTGAAATGGAAAGTTGCGCCTGTGCCCTGATTCGCGGTAGCCCACACACGTCCCCCGTATGACTCCACGATCGAGCGGGTAATCGTCAGACCCATGCCCGTCCCTTGGGGTTTGGTCGTATGAAAGGGCTCGAAAACCTGTTCAGCGGATCCGGTGGGTAACCCTACGCCCGTATCGCTAATGGAAACAAATAGACGATTTTCGGGATCCATCCGCGATCTGATCGTGAGCGTGCCTCCGATATCCTTCATGGCCTCGATCGCATTGAGCATCAGATTCATGAAGACTTGCTGTAGTTGTACCGGGTTTGCCAGGATCTTGGGCGTATCGCTCTGCGCTTGAGAACAGATCTTTATGGCATGCCGGTCCGCTTCGCCCGTCAGCAAACCGGCCATCTGCTCAATTATTTCCTTCACGTTAATGATTTGGCGTTCTGTAGGTGTTCCCGTCCGGTAGAAGGACCGCAAACTGTCAATAACATTGGCTGCGCGATTGGCGTCCTCCTCAATCCTGGACGCTGCTGCTCGCGCTCTGTCCAGATCGGGTGGATCATGTGCTAACCATCGCAAAAGAGCGTTTGCGCTCGTAACGGAGGCCGTAATAGGTTGCTTGATTTCATGAGCTAGCGCCGCGGCCAGCTCTCCCATTAGATTGACGCGGTTGACACGTGCGAGATCACCTTCCAATTGGCGCAGCCTTTCCCGTTCGCCCTCGGCACGCTTGCGTTCCGTTATATCCATGGTAATACCGACGTACTCACCCATTTCTCCAGAGGGATTGTGATGCCCTATGGTTCGCAGAAATCGTATGGTTCCGTCGGAAAGGCAAATTCGGTACTCGGGGATCTCGTAGTCTGTTCGCGCGTGAGTCGCATTCGTTAGCGATTCCTTCACAACTGGCTCATCGTCGGGATGAATGGTTTTCAAGAAACTCTCGAGTGCTAAAGGCCCCTGGTTGGGTTCAAAGCCATGCAGGCGATAAACTTCGTCCGACACATGATAGTTTTGCTCTGTGTGGAAGTTGGCCGCCCAGCTACCGATATGAGTAAGGCTTTGAGCTTCTGTAAGGTACGCCCGCTCCCGGCGCAATTCCTGCGTCAGCAGTTCCTGCTCCGTAACGTCTATCGTGGTGCCCACGAACCCTTTGAAGATTCCTTCCTCAACGATGGGAACAGCCACCGCGCGAAGGTAGCGCAGCTGGCCGTCGGGTCGAACAATTCGCTCGATGCGGTCGAAGCCACAGTGTTCATCGAGCATGAGCTTGATGGACTTAGCGATGGAAGCGCGGTCTTGCGGATGCACAAGAGCCAGGTACTGCTCCACCGTTGGCGCACCGTTCTTCGAATCCAAACCATAGATCTTGTACAGTTCTTCGGACCAATAGTGACCCGAATCGTTGAAGGCCCAGCTTCCCATATGGGCGAGACGCTCTCCTTCGCTAAGATAAAATTGACTTTGCTGCAAGGCCTCCTCCGCGCGCTTGCGATCCGTGATGTCCTGCACAGTACCAAACATTTCACAGGCCAGTCCTGCCGCGTTCCTCTTCACAGTGCCGAGGCCATGAACAGTGCGCACCTCGCCGTCGGGACGAATAACTCGATGCTCAGCCGAGGCCGGCACGCCGCTACGAATGGCCTGATCAGACTCTCGAAAAACGCGCTCGCGATCGTCAGGGTGGATCATTTCGCTGACCAACGTCATGTCAATGGGACCATCCTGCGGAGACAGTCCATAGATGCGATAGAGCTCAGCTGACCATGTCACGTGGCCCGTGATGAGGTTCCATTCGTAGTACCCCATGTGAACCAGGCGTTGCGCCTGTTCAAGTCTGGCGTTGCTTTCTTGAAGGTCGCGAGATAGAGCCTGCCGTTCTTCCTCGACGCGCTTACTTTCGGTGATATCCTGGACGGTACCGAATAATTTGCGCGCTCGTTCCGACACCTCGCCAATCGAATCAACCGGCGGCGCGCTCCAGCGCTTTGAGGTAATGGCGTGCACCGTACGGACTTCGCCGCTGGGACGAACAATCCGAAACTCAGCAACGGGGTACGTGCCGGCAGAAAGGTCGGCGTCTACTCCTCCGAAGAGGGACTCTCGGTCATCAGGGTGAACCATTTCTCGCACCCCGGCCAACTCCATCGGACGTTCTTGCGGCTTCAGGCCAAAGATGCGATAGGTCTCGTCCGACCAGACGACCTCTTGTGTCTCAAGGTCCCATTCCCAATGACCCACATGAGCGAGGCGTTGGGCTTCTTCAAGTCTGGCGTTGCTTTCTTCGAGTTTGCGAGCCAGCGCCTGGGTTTCTTCGTCGACGCGCATTCGTTCTGCCATGTCGTGAACCACACCCATGTACTCGACCGGCGGCTTGCCAGAGAGGCGATTGGCACCTTCGGCTGGGGCGATGGTGATGTTGTTACTCATGGCGGTCTCATAGTCCGACTTGCTGGAGTGTGGCAAGGATAGCACTCGCGAATGGCTCACGGCTCATGACCGGGCCCCGCTAGGTGTCAATGTGAGCTAATTAGTGAAGTTTTACGGGTGGCGCGACGGCTCGCCGTAGCCCATCAGCCAGCATTAGCGTAACCGCACGCCGCCACCCGATCAGCACGGCGCGGTGCATGAGGTGAAGAGACAGATAGGCGAATTTGGGCAGCTTCCCGTTGAACGTCCACACACGACGCCGGGCAATCGGAAATTCACCCGCCGTCGACTGTGCCCCAAGGGATACCAGCGACCCGCGATCACGATAGCGAAACGCCTCCATTGAAGATTGGCTTGGATGTCGGGCTAGCCGACGACACAGATAAGCGGCTTGCTGATGGGCCACTTGGGCAGTCGTCGGCAGCGGTCTGTCCGTGTGCGGATCGACGACGGCAGCGCAGTCCCCCATGGCATAAACATCATCCGCTACCGTACAGCGCAGCCACGCGTCACAGACGATGCGACGAGAGCGATCTAGCGGGAGGTTGAGCTTGGCTGCCAAAGGACGCCCGATAACGCCGGAAGCCCACACTCTCAGATCGCAAAACACGATCTCGCCAGACCTCAACACGAACCCATTCGGTATCACCTGTGTCACTGCGTCGTTCAGCCGAAGCCTGACGCCCAGTTTCTGCATCGCAGATGATGCAAAGGAGGATACGGCAGGTGCGCTGCCGGCAAGAACGCAGGGCGCCATATCGATCAGAGTAACAGCGAGCTTGTCGACGGGCATCAGCCCCCCTACCTGATGCATCGCCGCCACCGCTCGATGAAGCTCGGCGGCGAGCTCCACCCCTGTCGCCCCTGCGCCCACGATGCCTATCCGCAAACCGTCGGTACTTCCTTCTGAGAGCTTGAGGGCCTTTTCGCGCAATTGCTTCTGGAATGCCAATGCCCGCTCGCCGTCATCGAGCACATGACAGTACTCGTGCACGCCCGGTGTCCCAAAATCGTTAACCTCGGACCCGAACGCAAGTACCAAGGTGTCATATTTCAGGAGCCGATCGCTCAAGAGTGTGTCGCCCTGCGCTGTCAGTACGGGGCCGATGACGATCGTCTTCGCCTCCACATCGAGACCAACCAGCGCGCCCAGATGAAAGCGAAAGCCGTTCGCGTGGCCAAGAGCCAAATAGGGAATCGCATCTTCGCTGTCGCCCAAGACCCCCGCTGCCACTTCGTGCAAGCGCGGCTTCCAGAGATGTTGGCTGGCACAGTCCACCAGAGACACTTTCATCTTAAGCTTTTGTGATTGACGGCCCAACGCGGCGGCGAGTTCCGCTCCGCCAGCGCCGCCTCCGACGATTACGACGCGATGTTCTACTTCTTTCATCTGGGCGTTTCCCGCGGGAGGGCCCCGACGGCTGCATCACCAGCCCATCCTGCCGGGACCGGCACGCTGTGGCGCCAGGGCATGGCAAAGCGCTCTACAGAAGGCTTTGCGTTCTCATTGTGTCGCAGTCTATGCACACGTCTCCAGGCCGCCGGGGTCTGACCCACGGCTTGCCGGAAATGCTTGCACAAGTGCGGTTGGTCGGCGAAACCGCACCGCAACGCGATGTCACTCAAGGGCGCATCGGTCGTAAGCATGTATCGAGCGGCCAGTTCCACGCGACGTCGCACGACGAAAGAGTGCGGTGACTCGCCGAATGTACGCTTAAAGGACCGCGAAAAGTGCGCTTCGCTGCGCTGAACGAGCGCGCAGAGATCCGCGACGGGTACCGGCCCTGTGATGTGAACATCAATGTATTCACGTACCTTGCGTGCCTGCCATGCTAGCAACCGCCCTCGTTCATCGGGAGCGTCTCCCGCCAGTGGTGGACGAATCTGTAGCCGCATCAGCGAGGCCGCTTCAAGTAACGTACCCTGCGCCGGGTGCTTGAGGTCGTGAAGCTGATCCACCGCTGCCTCAAGAAGCCCCATCATCCGGTGCGTCCACTCGCGCGATCGCGTTACACCTAGCCTCGACGCGGCTAGCCTGTCTTCAAGGTGAGCTTCAATCATCAGTGTCCTCCTTCACATTCCATGTGCGAACCCACGCTGTCGACCCTCAGCTCTTCGATTGCGTCTATGGGCGTGCATCGCCGCCATGGAACAAATCAGCGAGTGCACAGCGCGACGGTAGCAATACAAAGGAGCTCGATAAACTACACATACCTGGTAGCCCATACACGGTAACTATTCGTCCTTCCCTCGGAGCGCTCCGCCTCTCCTCCTCAACAGAGAGTGTGAGTGCGATCGGCACCAGCTACTGAGAACATGTAATAGCGATCCCCGACAGCGCCTCATACGATGGAGCCGAGCTGCACTATTTTTCCCTGAGGAGGCGCAATGAGAACCATCACAAAACACTACATCGACGGGGCGTTCGTCGAATCCCACGGCCGAACAGTCATGGCGAGCATCAATCCGACCAATCAGCAGGTGCTCGGCAGCGTAATGCTGGGTGATGAGGAGGATGCGCAGCGCGCCATCGCCGCGGCCAAACGTGCATTCCAGCCGTACTCACGGTCGACGAAAAAGGATCGCTTGGAAATCTTGCGCCGGATGCACGAGGTGACTTCAGCGCGCATCGAGGACTTCACGGATGCAATGGTCACGGAGTATGGCGGCGTTTCCCAATTCGCCTCGCTGATTGTGCAAACCGGTGTCGAAGCGTTCCGACAGGCGGAGAGAGCACTCCAGAATCTGGAGCTGGAACGGAAATGGGACAACACGACGGTTCTCCTTGCGCCAGTCGGCGTCGCCGGTCTGATCACGGCATGGAACGCGAACGCTTTGTTCGTATGCCTCAAGAGTGCTTCCGCGCTTGCCGCGGGTTGTACAGTCGTGGTCAAACCCAGCGAAATGAGTTTCCTGCAGACCCAGGTGCTGCTGGACTGTCTGCACGAGGCTGAATTGCCGAGCGGAATCCTCAATGTTGTGAATGGCCTCGGCGAGACCGTGGGTGCCGAGTTGGTGCGCAACCCCGATGTTCAGAAGATCTCGTTCACGGGGTCGGCTGCCGTTGGCGAAAAGATCATGCGCGACGGTGCCACCACGATGAAGCGCGTCACGCTCGAGTTGGGCGGCAAGTCTCCCAACATCCTTCTCGACGATGCCGATTTCAACAAGGCGATTCCGATGGCACTCGGCATCGCGTTCTTGAACAGCGGTCAAGCCTGCGCGGCAGGTACCCGCCTTCTTGTGCCGAAAAGCCGTCTCGATGAGGTCAAGCGAACGATCATCGACGCCATGCGCGCCTTTACCGTCGGCAACCCCGCTGATCCAAGGACGGCGGTCGGCCCCATGGTGTCGAAAAAGCAATATGAGCGCGTGCAGTCCTACATTCGCAAGGGAATCGAAGAAGGCGCAGAAGTGCTGGTCGGCGGAGAGGGCCATCCACGTGGCCTGGAACATGGCAACTTCGTCAAGCCGACGGTGTTCGCGAATGTGTCGAACGACATGACCATCGCCCAGGAGGAGATTTTTGGGCCCGTGCTATCTGTCATTGCCTACGACACGGTCGACGAGGCGGTCAGCATCGCCAACGATTCGAAGTATGGTCTTCACGCCTTTGTAAGCGGGGCGGACGCACAGCGAGCTCGACGCGTGGCAGGTCAAATCCTCGCCGGACGAGTCGTCATCAACGGCATGCGCGACGACCCGCAGGCGCCTTGGGGAGGTTTCAAACATTCAGGCATCGGTCGCGAGTACGGCGCTTTCGGCATCGAAGCGTTCCTCGAACCACGCGCCATCCTTGAGTGATGAGCCATGAGCAAGCACATCACTATCTCTCCCACTGAAGCTGCGGATCGCCTCGCGGTTCGGGAACTTGTCGAGGCTTACGCACATTGCGCCGATTGTCGCGATGCCAAGGGCCAGATGAGCTGGTTTACCGCAGAGACGCACTTCGTGGTGTTCATGAACGCCAATGATAGCAAGCCGTCATTGGAGCTTCACGCTCGGGATGAACTCGCTCCTGTCCTCGCGGACCTCAACAAATACGACGCCACCACCCATTTTGTCGGACAGAGCAAGATCTTCTCGCTTACCGACGACAGAGCCATTGGGGAAACCTACTGCTTGGCACACCACATAACAGTCGCCGAGGGAAAGCACCATCTGATGATTGCGTCGCTTCGCTATCTCAACACGATCGTGAAGCAGGACGGCGATTGGTTGTTTGAAGAACGTCGGCTGTACGTCGACTGGGCGGAAGAGCGCGCCATTTCGTGATGGCGGCAAGGATCAATCATGAGAAAAATTGCGTTCGGCATCGCATTACAACTTGCGCTGCTCTCGGCATTGGCTCTGTTCGGCTGTGGCCATAAGGCTGTCCTTCAAGGTATCGGTCGTGACCCTCATGGCACAGTCGGTGCCGGTCACCACCGAGCTGCCAGGGCGCGTGGCCGCTCTTCGAGTTGCGGAGGTACGCCCGCAGGTCAACGGCATCATCCTTAAGCGATCGTTCGTGGAAGGTAGCGAGGTGGAAGCAGGGCAGCAGCTTTATCAGATCGATCCGGCGCCCTATGAGGCCAGCTACCACAGTGCGGTCGCGGCGGCCGCTTCGACTCGCTCCTTGGTGGAGCGCTACAAGCCGCTGGCCGCTGCGAACGCGGTCAGCCAGCAAGACTACGACAACGCCGTCGCCACCGATCTTCAAGCGCAAGCGGCGTTGGAGACGGCGCGCATCAATCTGCGCTACACCCGGGTGCTGTCGCCCATCTCCGGCCGCATTGGCCGTTCCACGGTGACCGAAGGCGCGTTGGTCACTGCAAACCAACCCGCTGCAATGGCGACGGTGCAACAGCTCGATCATGTGTATGTGGACGTGACTCAGCCCATCCGCACGCTGCTGCGCCTCAAACGCGAAGCGGCAGCCGGACAACTGCACCAAAACGAGGCTGGCCGCACGCCGGTGAGCCTGCGCCTGGAGGAGGCCACCGACTATGCGCAAGCCGGGACGCTTCAGTTTTCGGAGGTGACCGTCGATGAGAGCACGGGCTCAGTAACGATGCGAGCCTTGTTCCCGAATCCTGACCGCACCCTGTTGCCGGGCATGTTCGTGCGCGAGCGCATCGAGGAAGGCGTTCGCCTGGGCGCGTTGCTGGTGCCGCAACAGGCCGTCAGTCACAACGAAAAGGGCGACCCAACTGCGCTGGTGGTCGCCGCCGACAACACCATTGTCCTGCGCGTCCTTAATACCGATCGCGCGGTCGGCGACCGATGGCTTGTGAGCACCGGCCTGCAGGAGGGCGATCGGGTTGTCGTGGAGGGGCTTCAATTCGCACAGCCCGGCGCCAAGGTCCAGCCGGAGGAATTCCGCGACCCCGCGCATGCGAGCCAGGGCGAACGCCTGTCGGCCAATCGGAAGTAGGAGGCAGCGATGGTTAGGTTCTTCATCGACCGTCCGGTGTTCGCCTGGGTACTGGCGATCGTGGTCATGACGGCGGGTGTTTTGGCCATCACCACTCTGCCAGTAGCGCAATACCCAAGCATCGCCCCACCGGCAATCTCGATCCAAGTCACCTACCCGGGCGCCTCAGCAGAGACCGTTCAGAGCGCCGTGACGCAGGTGATCGAGCAGCAGCTCTCCGGCATCGACCACTTGCTGTATTTCGGGTCGGAAAGCGACAAGGACGGCAGCATGACCATCACGCTGTACTTTGAGCAGGGAACGAATCCAGATATCGCTCAAGTGCAGGTACAAAACAAGCTGCAGTTGGCCACGCCGTTGTTGCCGGCCGAGGTACAGGCTCAAGGCATCCGGGTGGCCAAGGCGACACGAAATTTCTTGATGGTGATCGGCTTCTACTCGGCCGACGGCTCCATGAACAACGACGACATCGGCGACTACGTCGCATCGCACGTCCAGGATCCAATCAGCCGAACGCCCGGTGTCGGCGATTACCAGTTGTTCGGATCGCAATACGCCATGCGCATTTGGCTCGATTCAGCGCGGTTGGACAACTACGGCCTGACACCGGTGGACGTGAACAATGCTCTGCAGGCACAGAACGTACAGATTGCCTCAGGCGAGCTGGGCGGTCTGCCATCGGCGAAGGGCCAGCGCCTGAATGCCACCATCGTTGGTCCACAACGCCTGCAAACTGCGGAGCAGTTCGCACAGATTCTGCTCAAGGTCAGCCCGGATGGCTCGCAAGTTCGGCTGAAGGACGTCGCTAGCGTCACCTTGGGCGGCGAGAACTATTCGATCTACGTCGAGTACAACGGCCACCCGGCGTCGGGTCTCGGCATCAAGTTGGCCTCGGGTGCCAACGCGCTGGATACGGCCAGAGCGATCCGTGCCACGATGGATCGCCTGCAACCCTACCTTCCATCCGGCCTGAAGTTGGTCTACCCCTACGACACCACACCATTCGTAAGCGTCTCGATCGAGGAAGTGGTGAAGACGCTGTTCGAGGCGATCGTACTGGTGTTCTTGGTGATGTATCTGTTCCTGCAGAACTTCCGCGCCACGCTTATTCCCACAATCGCCGTGCCGGTGGTGCTACTCGGCACCTTCGGCATCCTCGCTGTCGCAGGCTTCTCAATCAATACACTGACAATGTTCGGCATGGTGCTGGCGATCGGCCTGCTCGTCGACGATGCCATCGTGGTCGTGGAAAATGTCGAGCGGGTGATGGCGGAAGAAGGTTTATCGCCGAAAGAGGCCACGCGCAAGTCGATGGACCAGATCACGGGTGCGCTGGTCGGCATCGCTCTTGTGCTGTCCGCGGTGTTTCTGCCGATGGCCTTCTTCGGAGGCTCGACCGGAGTGATCTACCGGCAGTTCTCCCTCACCATTGTCTCGGCGATGACGCTGTCGGTGCTGGTGGCGCTGGTCTTTACACCCTCCCTCTGCGCCACATTGCTGCGCAAGCCAGGGGGCGCAGGGAACGACCACAAGGGTGGCTTCTTCGGCCTGTTCAACCGTGGCTTTGCAAGCATGAATCGGGGCTACGAGCACGGCGTCAGCCACGTCGCGGTTCGGACGGGGCGCTACCTCTTGGCCTATTTGGTCATCGTCGTGTGCCTGGGAATGCTGTTCGCGCGAGTGCACACGTCTTTCTTGCCGGACGAAGATCAAGGTATCCTGTTCCTGCAGGTGGTCGAGCCTCCGGGTACCGCCAGCGAGTTGACGCAGCAAACGCTGGACGAAGTCCGTGACTACTTTATGAAAGATGAAGCAGCGATCGTCAGCGACGTTTTCACGGTCAACGGATTCAGCTTCGGTGGCCGTGGGCAAAGCGCCGGCCTGGCCTTCGTGCGGCTCAAGGATTGGAAGTACCGTCCGAACCAGCGAGATTCCGTGTTTGGCCTTGCCGAGCGGGCCAACCAGCGCTTCCAGGGCATTCGCGGCGCGTTTGTCGTCGCGTTCCCGCCGCCGGCGGTCCTCGAACTCGGCAACGCCACGGGTTTCGACTTCGAGTTGGAAGACTTCGGCAACGTCGGGCACGATGAACTTATGAAGGCCCGCGAACAGCTGATGCAGATTGCGCTGCAGGACCCGGCTATCGGCTCGCTTCGGCCGAACGGCTTGTCGGATGAGCCCCAATACCAGCTGAACATCGACTGGGAGAAAGCCAGCGCGCTTGGCCTGTCGATCGATGACATCAGCCAAACTCTCGGCATCGGCTGGGGCTCCGCCTACGTCAATCAGTTTGTCGATCACGGCCGAGTCAAGCGCGTCTTCGTGCAGGGCGATGCCGCTTCGCGCATGCTGCCGCAGGATTTGGACAAGTGGTACGTGCGAAACGCCGCAGGGCGCATGACGCCGTTTTCCGCTTTCTCTTCCGCACGGTGGCGCATCGGTTCGCCCAAGCTGGAGCGTTACAACGGCACGGCTTCGTTGGAGTTCCTCGGCGCCCCGGCACCGGGCCGCAGCAGCGGCGACGCATTGGCGGCGATGGAATCGGCAGTGACCAAGCTCCCCAAAGGCATCGGATACGAATGGACGGGTCTGTCCTACGAGGAAAAGAAATCGGGATCACAGGCGCCTGCGTTGTATACGATCTCGCTAGCCATCGTGTTCCTGTGCTTGGCAGCGCTCTATGAGAGTTGGTCGATCCCGTTTGCCGTCATGCTGGTGGTGCCCTTGGGGATTCTCGGTACTGTCAGCGCGACCTTGCTGCGCGGACTTGGCAACGACGTGTTCTTTCAGGTGGGCCTCCTCACCACGGTCGGGCTGTCCGCCAAGAACGCGATCCTCATCGTCGAGTTCGCGAAGGAGAACGTCGAGCACGGAATGGGTCTGGTTGAAGCGACGATTGGTGCGGCACGGCAACGCCTGCGGCCCATTCTCATGACCTCGTTTGCCTTCATCTTGGGCGTGATGCCTTTGGCAATCGCCACCGGCGCCGGTGCAGGCGGGCGCATTGCCATAGGCACCGGCGTGATCGGCGGAATGGTCACGGGCACGTTGCTCGCCGTGTTCTTCGTGCCGGTGTTCTTCGTTGCAGTGCGTTCGGTGTTCAAAGGTCGACGCGCCCGCGACGACGCGGCGCTCGTACGGCCCGCACTGGAGACCTGAGCTATGCAGTACAGAAAAGGGTTTGCTGCGATCGTTGCCGGAACAATGACGTTGTCCGCCTGCACGCTGGAGCCGAAATACATTCGCCCGAATGCACCGGTGGCAATGCCGGAGCACAACGTCGTGTCGGGTACAGCCGCCGAAGACTTGGGCTGGCGAGCGTTTTTCCCGGACCCACAACTGCAGCACCTGATCGTTCTGGCCCTGGCCAACAACCGCGACCTGCGCGTCGCCACGCTCAACGTCCAAGTCGCGCGGGCACGCTACCGGATCCAGCGTGCCGACCTGTTTCCGACAATCGCGGCCAGCACGACGGAGCAAGCGGAGCGCCTACCCGCCAGCGTGCTTGCGGCATCGTTGCCAACAGGAATCGCTTCCCCGCAAGGGGACATTGTCTCTCGTTCCTACACCGCGGGCATCGGGTTCACCAACTTTGAACTCGATCTCTTTGGCCGGATCCGCAGCCTCGATCACGCCGACCTGCAGCAATATTTCAGCTTCGAAGAGACCCGGCGCGGCGCCCAGATCTCCCTGGTGGCAGAAGTGGCAAATGCCTACTTGATGGTACTGACGGATCAGACGTTGCTGGAGATCACGCGGCAGACGCTGCAGAACCAGAGTGATTCCTACGAGCTGACGCGGCAGATGTTCGAACGAGGGACGGCCACGGAGCTCGCTCTTCGCCAAGCCGAGTCAACAGTGGACACCGCTCGCGCGAACTCGGCTCAGTACGCACGCGCGCTGGCCGTGGACCGCGATGCGTTGCAGTTGTTGCTTGGCGCACCCATTCCGGAAGGCATCGACTTCTCCGCGGGGCTCGACAGATCAGACGTCGTATCGGCGGTGCAAGAGGCTATTCCTTCCGACGTTCTTGTCAAACGGCCGGATGTGCTGGCTGCCGAACACCTGCTGAAAGCAGCGAATGCCGACATCGGTGCGGCGCGTGCTGCGTTTTTTCCCGCCATCGAACTGACGGGCAGTCTAGGCAGTGCTAGCACGGAGCTTTCCGGTCTGTTCAAGCACGACTCGCTTGCGTGGACGTTTGCCCCTCAAATCAGTGTTCCGCTCTTTGCAGGGGGCGCCAACGAGGCCAACCTTAGGGCGGCCAAGGTGGCGCGTGACACCGCGGTGGCGCAGTACGAGAAAGCGATCCAAATTGCGTTCCGCGAAGTGGCCGACGCGCTCGCGGCTCGCGGCTGCCTCGATGAGCAACTGGCGGCGCAACAGGCACTGGTAAGTGCCTCGCAGGATGCGTACCACTTGGCACAGATGCGCTTTCGCGGTGGCGTCGACAACTATCTCAGCGAGCTCGATGCTCAGCGTTCTCTTTACGACGCGCAGCAACAGCTGCAAATCGTACGGCTCCAACGCTTTGAGAACCTCGTGACACTTTACAAGACACTAGGAGGTGGCTTACACGATACCACGGTTACCAAAGTTCCTGTGGTCGGCTAATCCCATCATGATGTTCTGGGCGCCATGTCCGCAGTCGGATAGCGGGGGAGAAACCATTCATGTTCCCTGAAGCGCCGGCAGAACTCACGATCGTGACCCATGCGGCACTAGCCTTTGTTCTCGCATGGACAATCGGGTATGAGAGGTTCTACAACGGCCGCGCGGCAGGCACGCAAGTGTATTGCCTGGTCTGCACGGCGAGTTGCGCACTGACATCAGCCACGGGTCTCGCCGGGAATTGGTTCGGAACTCGGCAACTCGCTGATGCCAACAGCAGCACACAAGTGATTGCGAGCCTGCTCACGGGCATCGGCTTTCTCGGCGCCGGCATCATCGTCAAGAGCGGTGCTAGCGTCCGTGGACTGACGACCGCCGCCTCCATATGGTCGTCAGCCGCGATCGGAATTCTGGTAGGCGTTCACTTGGCGGTTGCCGCCACCGGTCTGACCGCAATCTTCATCGTTTGCATGGCTGCGGTTCCGCGGCTGGAGCGGCATTTACCTGGCAAAGCCGCGATCGCGGTCAGGCTCCGCTACTGCGAGGGCGCGCGACCACAGACAGACAGGATTCTGGCGTTTCTTGGCGAGCGCAATTTGGTGCCGCATTCGGATTCATTATCCGTAACCTTCGACGGGGGACGATTTGGTCTCGAACTGATTGTCTCAGGCAAAGCGTTACAGGGCCGTACTCTGAATTGGGTCGTGGAAGATCTGCCGGACATCCAGTCCATAGAGAGCTTCACGATAACGCGGACCAGCCGAACATAGTCTCTAGAGCTTTTTCAGCGGAACTCTCACGAGCCGCGATCTTTTTCACACGTACGTGCCCCTCAGTCGGAACCGTGGCAGAAGGATCCCAAAGCGAGGATTTTATGCCCCTGCGCGTCGATTCTGATCGAACGGCGGGTACATGGATCGACAGAATCGAAATCCTCGGCCTTCGGCTCATCTTCTGGGTTCCTCGAATCAAGAGCTTCTGGCGCCTGCGGCGTCAGACTGCGCATCGAAGACCGA
>JBEKYO010000181.1:0-8593 GCA_049510875.1 Steroidobacteraceae bacterium | reverse complement strand
GCACCGGCACCGGCGCCGGCGCCTCAGCGCCCGCCCCATCTCGTTCATGCCGGCGTTCGACTCAGGCCGTCGGGCGCCTCCTCCGCTTCCCACGGCAGCAGGGCGAGCTTCGGCAGCATCCACAGCCAGCCGATCAGCCCCAGCACGCTCACCGCGCCCGCCAGCAAGAACGCCGCCGTGAATTCATGCGTGGCGCCGACGATGAAGCCCGTGGCCGCGGGCGACACCACGCCCGCAAAGCTGCCGCAGGAATTCTGAATGCCCACCCAACGGCCCGTGGCGCGCGGCCCGGCGAGGATTTGCGGAACCGCATACACCCCCGGCGATTGCGCGCCGCACAGCACCTGATAGATGAACATCGCCGCGAGCGCGATCGGTCGCGAGCCTACCGCCATGAACACCATGCAGACCACGAAGCCCACATGCGCGATCGCCATGGTCGATTTGTAAACCGAGTTGGCCGAGCGCCCCTTCACGATCAGCCGATCCTGCACCCAGCCCGCCGCCACCGCGGAGAGCGCATTGATGACGTACGCCACTCCCGCGATCTTGGCCATTTCGACCGTGGTAAATCCGCGCACGCGCACCAGATAGAACGGCATCCAGCTGAGCATGAAATAGAACACGTAGTTGCTCGAGAACAGCCCTAAGGCCGTGCCCCACAGCGAGGTCTGTTTGAGCACGGTGCGCAAGTGCGGCCGATCGCCCTCACTGCGCCGCACGGCGCGCGACGGCAGCTTGACCCGCGACCAGGGCACCAACCAGAGCAGCGACAGTGCGCCGAACAGTACGAACGCAGCCCGCCATCCGTAATCATCCATGACGATGCCGCCCGCGTACGTACCCACCGCCGGCCCGAACAAGTACCCGCACGCCACGATGCCGTTGGCCATCCCTAAGCTCTTCACGGGCACCACCGCCGCCACCAGCTTCGCGACACAGGGAAACCCGACGCTCTCGCCGATGCCGAGCAGCAGCCGCAGCGCCAGCAGCATGGGAAAGGACTGCGCAAAGCCCACGCACATGGTCGCGACCGCCCAGATGGCGAGCCCCGAGGCAAGCACGCGATGCGCACCGTAGCGCTCCGCGAGCCAGCCCATGGGAATTTGCACCAGCGTGTAGGTCCAGAAGAACGCCGAGAACAGCAGCCCGAGCTGTTGCTCGCTCAGGTGCAGATCATCCTGGATCAGGTGCGCCGCCGTCGGTAGTGCGCCGCGATCCACGTAGTTGATGAACAGCACCACCGCCAACAAGAACACCACCGTCATGGCGGTGCGCGTCGGCTGCGCCGTCTCTGGCTCGGCGGGAATCAGCTCGCGTAATCCGGTGAGGTGCGGTCCAGCATGCGCTTCAAGGCCTCGAAGTGCAGCTCCGCACGATCCCGGCCGCCCACCTGAGTGCCGCTCTGGAACTGGGCCGCGGTGGCCTTCACCACCGGCTCCGGCACCAAGCGCAGCGATCGGCCCGTGGACAGCGCCAGCACCTGCGCCTGCGCCGCGCGTTCCAAGAAGTACAGGCGCTCGAACGCCTTCGGAACGGTTTCGCCTATTGCCAGCACGCCGTGATTGCGCATCATGAGCACGGACTTGGGTCCCAAGGCGCGCGCCAAGCGCTCGCCCTCGGTTTGATCGAACGCGAGCCCGTTGTAGTCGCACTCGTACTCGATCTCATCATGAAAGCCGATCGCGCTCTGGCCCGCCATTTCCAAGCGCGGATTCTCGAGCATGGTGAGGGCCGTCGCATACGGCATGTGCGTGTGCAGGACGCAGCGTGCCTGAGGCCCCAGCTTGTGCACGGGCAAATGAATATAGAGCGCGGTGTCCTCGACCTGCCCGTGCCCGCTTAAGATCTGGCCGGCGAAGTCGATCACCATAAAGTCGCTCGCCCGCACCTCTGACCACAGCAGGCCGAAGGGGACCAGCAAGAAGCGGTCCGTATAGCCAGGGACCAGCAAGGTCAGATGGTTGTCGATGCCTTCGTTCAGTCCGAAGTGCGCCGCCAACCGGTAGCAGGCGGCCAGATCGATGCGTGCGCGGCGTTCGGCGTCCGCAGGAGTGGCGACGGGTTTGAAGCTCGCGTTCATGGGGCTCGCGTCATGGGGCTCGCATTCATGGGGCTCGCGTTCATTGAGATAAGTATAGACATATGGCCGTCACATTGCCGATCCAAAATGCGGCTGGACTGGCCAAGAACTCGAACCACCCTTGCCGACAATCGACCTCGTCTATTTCAACGCCGGCGGCGGTCATCGATCCGCCGCAATCGCGCTCGAAACCATCATTCGCGAACAGGGCCGCCCGTGGCAGGTGCGGCGCATTAACCTCATGGAAGTCCTCGACCCGAAGGACATCTTCGGCAAGACCATGGGGATGAAGCCCGAGGACCTCTATAACACCCGGCTGGCGCGCGGGTGGAGCTTGGGCCTGGCGCAGGAGCTCAAATTTCTGCAAGCCGTCATCCGGCTGGCTCATCCCGCGATGAGCGCGCGGCTGCGGCGCTATTGGCGGCGCACCAAGCCCGACATGGTCGTCTCCCTGATACCCAACTTCAATCGCGCCATGTACGCAGGCCTCGCCGCCGCCCGGCCCGGCGCCCCTTACGTGACCATCCTCACGGACTTTGCCGACCTGCCGCCGCACTTTTGGATCGAACCGGACCAGGCACAGCACTTCATCTGCGGCACCGGCAAAGCCGTGAGCCAAGCCTACGGCCAGGGCTATGGCCCCGCCCAGGTTCACCCCACCTCGGGCATGATCGTGCGGCCCGACTTCTACCGCCAGCCGCACATCGAGCGCCGCGCGGCGATCGCCGCGCTCGGCTTGGACCCGGATCGGCCCACCGGCATCGTGCTGTTCGGCGGCCACGGATCCAAGGTCATGCGCGGCATCGCGCGGCGGCTCGCGGACACGCAGCTGATTCTCATCTGCGGCCACAACGCGGCGCTGGCCGCACGGCTCGCAGCCACCCCGGCGCACGCGCCGCGGCTCGTGGTGGGCTTTACTCCCAAGATTCGCGACTTCATGCACTTGAGCGACTTCTTCATCGGCAAGCCCGGCCCCGGCTGCATCAGCGAAGCCATCCAACAAGGACTGCCGGTGATTGTGGTCAAGAACACCTGGACCATGCCGCAGGAGCGCTACAACGCCGACTGGATCCAAGAGAACCGCGCCGGCATCGTGCTCGACTCGTTCAAGTCCATTCACGGCGGCGTCGCGGAGATCATCGCCCGCCTCCCGGAATTCCGCGCAAGCGTCGCGCGGATCCATAATCGCGCCATATTCGAGATCCCGGAGATTCTCGAGCGTCTGTTGCATGATGGCCGGGCCGGCATCGTGCATCACGCCCGAACCATCGCGGCGCAGCCTGACCGAACCGCCGCGCTCTGAGCTGTATTCGTAGAAGCGCGACCCCTGCGCGAAGGCGCTCGTACCGACAAATCGGGGCGCCGATCCGCTAGAATGGCCTCACCCGCCCGACGGGCGGCGACCCATCGAAGGACCCGAGTTGGCCACCTTTCTGCTTGCCTTTGGAGCCCTGATCTCCATCGTCAACCCGTTGTCCGGGGCCTTCATTTTCTTCGGCGCGACGCTGCGGCTCGAGCCGAAGACCCGTGCCGTGGTCTCGCGCTGGGTGGCGATTTACGCGTTCTGCATCGTCGCCGCCTCGCTCTATGTGGGCGCCTACGTGCTCATTTTCTTCGGCATCTCGATTCCAGTGCTGCGCGTGGCGGGCGGCATCATCGTCGCCATGTCGGGATGGCGCATGCTCACCGAGCCCGATGCCACCGAACAGCGCCGCAGCGAAACGCCCGCCCCGGGCTGGGTCGACGTCGCCCCCAGCCGGCTCGCCTTCTACCCCTTGACCATGCCGCTCACCACCGGCCCCGGAACCATCTCCGTCGCCATCTCCATCGGCGCCAGCCGGCCCCACGGGTTCCACGCATCCTTGCTGGAGTTCTTCATTGAAACCCTGGCCGCCGTCGCACTGCTCGCGCTCTTGGTGTACGTCGCCTACCGCCATTCGGCGAAGCTCGCCGATTTCATCGGATCCACGGGTACCACCATCGTCGTGCGGCTGTCGGCGTTTCTGTTGTTCTGCATCGGCATCCAGATTCTATGGAACGGCCTGTCGGAGTTGCTGGGCACGCTGCCCTTGGGCAGCGCCGGCACCAGCTGAACCTCAGGGAGCAATGCCGCGGCGGCACGCTGCCCTTAGGCAGCGCCGGCACGAGTTGAACCTCAGGGAGTGATGCCGCGGCGGCACGCTGCCCTTAGGCAGCGCCGGCACGAGTTGAACGTCAGGGAGCGATGCCGCGGCGGTCGAATTCGTCGGCGACCTTCGGCCAAAGAGCCTTCGCCTGCGCAATATCCGCCTCGCCCTCCGAGGTCTTGTGCATCCGCAGTTTGTCGATTCCCCGGCCGTACCAGGACCAGGCATCTTGCGGATTGGTCTTGAGCGCAGCGTCGTAGTCCGACCAGGATTTGTCGTAGTTGCCCATCCGCAAGAAAACCAGCCCTCGGCTGTTGGCCGCGCGCGCGAACAGCGCACTCGATTTGTCGCTGCGCTTGAGCGCGGCATTGCAATCCGTCAACGCCAGCGCGAGATCCATCCCCGTGAGCGCCCTCGCCCAGCATCGGGAATTGAGCGCCTCCGGCAACCGCGCATCATCGGCGTGCGAGGCGATCCACAAATCGTACTGCGCGATGGCGGGAGCGGGCAGATCCGCTCGCTGATAGATCCCCGCCATCGCTAGGCGCACATCCGCTCGTTGGGGCGCAATGGCATTCGCCGCGTCGAGATCGGCGCCCGCGCGCTGTTTATTGCTGCTCTGCAGTAGAAGGTCCGCGCGCGCCACCAACGCGGCCAGGTAATCCGGTTTGAGCGTGAGCGCCCGGTCGAGATCCGACAGCGCCGCGGCGCCTTGCTTCAGTTCCCAATGCACCATCCCCCGCTGGTAGAAATACTCGGCGTTATCGGGATTGAGCTCACAGGCGCGAGTCAGGTTGGCCAGCGCTTGTTCGAAATCGCGCCGCGAGGCAAACACCGCCCCACGGCGACTGTAGTCGGCGGCATCGCCGGACGCCGCACCCGCCGAGGCTTTTGTTGTGTTTGTTGGCGCGGGCGCAGGGGCCGCGGTTGTTGGCGTCGGCTCCGTAGGCGCCGAGGTATCTGCGGCATTTGTTGGCGCCTGCGCAGCGGCGCCCGAGGTATTTGTTGGGTTTGTTGGCGCCGGCACAGGGCTGGCATATTTAGCCCCGGCGAGGTTGAACACCGGTCCGCCGTTATAGGTGAAATACAGCTTGTGTTGGCCGTTGGCCACGTAGATTCGGTGCGACAGAAAAAAATCCGGCCCGATGAGCATGTCGGCATTCAGAAGGTCGATATCGGCAATCCGCAACCGGGTATTGCGAATCTCCTCATCGCCGATCTTGAAGCTGGAAAACGATGCGATGTAGTTCGGGATGGTGTTTCTTCCGATTCCATAGGCCTGGCCGGCGTAGACCACCCCGGGAGAGTCCGGCTTGATGCCGACGCGTGCAGCAGCCTTGAGCGACAACGTGGATACGCCCGCGCCGGTATCGAACATCACGCGAATCGGAGTCCCGTTGATGAAGGCAGCGCCCGTGGTGAACGGCCTTTTTGGAGTGGTCGATTCGATATCGACGGCCGAATAGGGGGTGGACGCGTTGACCCAATAGGCCAGCATCGCCCCGTTGCCGCAGTCCCGTGGCTTCATCAATCGGACGAACCCTTGGCCGAGGTCATATTCGACGTCGGCGATATGCAGGACATTTTGACCGAGGACCCCGATGCTGCCCGCCCCGAGTTCGCTGCCGCCCACCAAAAACTCGATGTCGTGCAAGGCAACGCCCGCGAGAGTGAATACCTTCACGTTCGCGATCGACGCGTCGGCCTTTCCGCCCCCGACGCCGGTCAAGTAGAAGCCGACAGGAGCGAAACGAGTCGGGAGCTTGAGCTCCGCCGCGCTGGCGGCGCTCATCATGCTGTAGAAGGCGCCGCTGTCGACGATGAATTGCACGTCGACATCGTTGATTTTCGCGCTCATCAGCGGACGCATGTTCGTCATGGTGATCGGAAACTCGGCCATCTTGCCGAGCGAGCACGAGCCAGCGAATGCGCGGCCCGACCCAATCGAGGCCAGGAGCATCGCCAGCCCGGCCAGGTAGCAACGGCCGCCCGGCCGAGAGGGTACTCGCACATCCATGTAGCCGCGAGTGTATTCCCTCATGAGCTCTGCGCGGGCGCCTCCAGCCGCTCCACGTCGCGCAGGCTCGGGAACAGCCTCATCCACAGCAGCGCGATGAGTATGGTGCCAGCGCCGCCCAACAGTACGGCCGGCACGGTCCCGAGCAGCGCGGCGGTGATGCCGCTCTCGAACCCGCCCAGCTGATTCGAGGCGTTGATGAACAGGAAGTTGACCGCGCCCACGCGGCCCCGCATCTCGTCGGGCGTCCCCAACTGCACCAACGCCAAGCGGATCACGACGCTCACCGTATCGGCCGCGCCCATCGCGGCAAGCGCCGCCACCGACAGCCACATGCTGCGCGAGACCGCGAACACCATGGTGGCCACTCCGAACACGATGACCGACTGAAACATGCGCATTCCCGCGCGCCGATTGATGGCGAACTTCGCGAGCACCCCCGTCATCAGCAACGCGCCCACGGCCGACGCCGCGCGCAGCACTCCCAGGCCCCACGGCCCCGTGTGCAGGATGTCGCGGGCATAGATGGGCAGCAGCGCGCTGGCGCCGCCCAGCAGCACCGCAAACAGATCGAGCGAAATCGTCCCCAGGATGGGTGGATTGCGGCGCACGAAACTCACGCCCGCAAACAGCGCACTGAAGGTTGGCGGCTCCTTGACGATCAGCGGCAACTGCAACCGGATCGCACCGCTCAACATCCCGGCCAGCAGATAGAACGCGGCCATCACGGCATACGCGACACCGGGCCCCGCGGCGTAGATCAAGCCACCGAGTGCCGGAGCACCGATGGTCGCCACTTCCAGCGCGGCGCCGGATACCGAGGCAGCCTTTTGCAACCCGCCTTGCGGAACGACCCCCGGCAACAAGGCCTGGGAGGCAGGGCTTTCGAACGCGTTGGCGGCGCCGAACAACGCCGCCGCGGAAAAGATCTCCGCCACATTGAGCCACCCCGCAAAGCTGCCCCAGGCCAGAAAGCCAGCGGTCAATGCTTGGGCGATGCCGCAGACTTGCACGACGCGCTGCCGCTCGTAGCGATCCGCCACATGACCGGCGGCGAAGGTCAGCAGCGCGGACGGCACGAACTGCACCAGACCCACCAGACCGAGATCGAACGCGCTGCCCGTGAGCGCGTAAAGCTGCCACCCCAGGGCCACCGCCCCCATCTGATAGGCAAATTCGGAAAAGGTGCGCGACCAGAAAAACGCGGCGAATGCGGACCGGCGCAGCAATGCCAACGCCCCGCCGCTCGGCAGCGCGCCGGTCATCGGGTCCGGGCCCGGTGCCGCCCAAGGATATCGTGTTCGACCGTCATGGGAAGAGGACTACGATAGCACGCGACCCGGGCCAAGCACTGCTGACCCAATATTCCAACCGATTGCGCGTTATGGATGTCGACCAAATCCAAGATTGCATGATTCCCCATAGGAGATACTTCCATGAAACTTCGCATCGGTTCTGCGGTACTCGGATTCTTTTCCCTGATTCTGTCGGTGGTGGTTTTGGCGCTGGGTCAGCTGGCTTTTGTGCAGCCATCGCTGGCCGCGACCAAAATTCGCGTGAACCTCTCGGGAGCTGCGTTTATTTGTGCCAACCAAGTAGCGACCGGGACCTGCCCCGACGCGGAATACGACCCTGCTCTCGGCAGCCTTCAGAACGCCCAAGGAACCTGGGCGGCCAACGTCGCGCTACCCGAGGCGGCCGTGGTATCGAAATTAGAACTGTGCGGCAATTTCAACGAGGTGGGCTCCTCGATTACGGCCACCCTATACAGGACTGCTCTAACAGCGACGAGCGGCTTTCCCACAGCGACCGCCATGGCGACCATTCAAAGCACCGGTGCCTCCGACCAGACGCAGTGTTTCAAGACCGAGACAATCGCGGATGCGACCATCAACACCCTCGGCTTCCAATACTATGTCGTGGTCGTGGTACCGGACAATGACGGGGTCATTTTTACCAGCATCGGCATCGAGTACTAGTCGTCTTGTGGCAGCGTAGACCTGCCGAACACTGATGCCAGAAGCGGGGTGCCGCATGCCGTGAACTGAAGGAAAAGAAGGCCTGCGTCGTGCACGCGAACGTCGTGCACCGAAAATCGTGCACGAGAACAGCGCTGGGATCGTCCCACAATGATCCCTTGCTGTCGGCGTATACTGATGACCCGAGAGTAGAAAGCTGCCGCTACCCTCTTCGTCGCGCGACTCAGCTCGCGCCGTCGAATCGAGTAAACCATGGCATGGCTAATGGGTCAGATCAGTGATGGCGAGGAGTTGGACGAGAGGTCAGCAAGGATACCGGCATCGCGTGGCGGCGAATGGCGCGATGATCGCCTTGCTCGGACTCTGGATGACTTGCGTACGGGCCGAC
>JBEKYO010000180.1:0-8597 GCA_049510875.1 Steroidobacteraceae bacterium | reverse complement strand
ACAAGCGCAGCGGTAGAACGCGATATCTGCGCAAGCCCTGGCTGAACACCTGAATGTGGCCCGGACAAATCATCGGCTTGATCGCGAACACGCGCTCATCCGGCGTCTCGGTCATGTACATGTTCTCGCCGAAGGTCTCGATGTGCCCGGATCTCACCCACAGTTCCCGGTCCATGATCTCCGGCGTATTGACCTCTTGGAAGCCGGCCGCGCCCTGGCGCTCGCGCATGTAGGCGATGAGCTGCTGGAACAGCGCCCAACCCTTTGGATGCCAGAACACGGCGCCGGGAGCTTCTTCCTGCAAATGGAACAGATCCAATTCCTTGCCTATCCTGCGGTGATCGCGCTTTTCCGCCTCCTCGAGCCGAGTCAGATATTCCTTCAGCTGTTTGTCGTTGGCCCAAGCGGTGCCATAAATCCGCTGCAGCATTTCGTTGCGCGAATCGCCGCGCCAATAGGCCCCCGCCACCTTCATGAGTTTGAAGGCTCTCAGCGTGCCGGTACTCGGCACGTGCGGCCCGCGGCACAGGTCCTCCCAATCGCCCTGCCCGTACAGGCTGATCGGCTGATCCGGCGGGATCGCCGCGATGATCTCCGCCTTGTACTGTTCGCCGATCGCCCGAAAGTGCGCCACCGCCGCGTCCCGCGGCAGTACGCGGCGGTGCACCGGCAAATCCCGGGCGGCGATCTCGGCCATGCGCTTCTCGATGGTGGCCAAATCCTCCGTGGTAAACGGCCGCTTGTACGCAAAATCGTAGTAAAAGCCGTCCTCGATGACCGGGCCGATGGTCACCTGGGCGTCGGGGTACAGCTCCTGGACGGCGTTCGCCAACAGGTGCGCGGTGGAATGCCGGAGAATCTCCAGGCCCTCCGGATCCCGGTCGGTCACGATGCTCACCCGGGCGTCGTGGTCGACCAGGGTCGAGGTGTCGACCAACACGCCGTCCACCTTGCCGGCCAGCGCCGCCTTGGCGAGGCCCGCGCCGATGGCGGCCGCGATCTGCGCCACGGAGACCGCGGAGTCGAAGCGCTTTTGGCTTCCGTCGGGAAGAGTGACTAAAGGCATAGAACCATTGTGACCTATGGGCATCCGGCGCGCACCCGCAGCGCCCGACGCTCCCTTGCGGAGGTGGTGCGCGCTAGTGGGATCGAACCACTGACCCCCACCATGTCAAGGTGATGCTCTACCGCTGAGCTAAGCGCGCTCGAAGGGCGCGAAAGATACCGGATTCGACGGCTCCGATAAAGGGCAAGCCGCGGAAAATGCCCAAAATCGCTTCAAACCACCCGTCGGCGCGCCGCAGGCGCCCGACGGCGGGCGCTACCCGCCGGCGGGCGGGTCAGCCGCGGGCGCTTCCAAGGTCCGCGGCGCGAGCTTCACGCTCAGGCGGAACTGGGCCTCGCCGATGGTCACCAAGTCTCCATCATTCAGCAATTGGCGCGACACTTTGCGCCCGTTCACGAGCACCCCATTGGTGCTGTTCAGATCCTCGATGATCACGTCGCGCGAACCCATCAGCACCAGCGCATGGTGACGGCTGACGGACGAGGACTCGATCTGCATTTCGCAGCCCGTGGCCCGGCCGATGCGGGTACGCCGGGCCAAGACGTGCGAGGTATTGTGCTGACCGTCGACCCGGACCAGCTCGGCGGTGCACTCCACGGGTGCTGCCGCGCTGCCGGCGCCGGTGCCGGCGCCGCCGGAGCCCAGCCGCTCGATGCTGGTCTGGATTCGGCCGAGCACGTTGGCGTTGTTGCTTTCGCTGCGCTCCAGCCGCCGGATCAGGAATTCGCGCTCTTCCAGCGCGCCGCGCGCGCGCTCCAACGCCGCACGCAGCGAGCGGTTGTCCTCGTTGAGTTGCTCGAGCGAGGCGGCCTTGGCGGCCACCTCGTCGGTGAGCCGCTTCACCTCCGCCTCGATGGGCTCGAGCGGACGGCGTGCCTCCTGAAGGTGCGCGAGCAGCACGCCCATCTCGTCCTCGCGCTTTTTGAGTTCGGACTGCAGGCGCTGCATCTGGGCCGCGAGCTCGGCCTGCTCGGTTTGCCCGGCCGCGAGCAGTTCCTTGCTGTGCTGAGCCTCGTTCCGCATGGCCGCTTGGGCATCGGCGATCGCGCGGTCGCGCAGCGCCAACTCGCCGTTCAAGCGGCTTCTCTCTTTCTCCAGCGCACCGAGCTGCGCGGTGAGATCGGCGCAGGCGCGTTCGGCCTGCTGCAGGACAAGTTCGCGCTTGGACCGTGCGCTCTCATCCATTTCTGCATCCACCTTCAGTTTCGAGATCGTCCGGTCCCGTGCCGTGAGGTCGTCGCGCAAGCGGCCTTGCTCGCCTTCCAGGGCGGTGATCTTGTGCATGAGCTCGATGCGCACCGCTTCCGCGTGCCGCAAGGTCGCATCATCACTGGCGCGCAGCGCCGCGTGTTCCGCGGCCGCCGCCTGTTGCTCGGCAATCTTGCCATCGCGCGCCGCCACCTCGTCCTTCAGGCGGGCGCGCTCGGCCTCGACAGCGGCGAGCTTCTGCATGAGTTCGATGCGCGCTTTTTCCGCCTGACTCAGCGTCGCTTCGTGCCGGCTCCGCAGCTCCGCGCCGGCCGTGGCCGCCGCCTGCAATTTGGCGATCGCTTCGTCCCGGGCCGCAAGCTGCGACTCGAGCTCCGCGATCCGCTGACGCAGCTGATCGCGTTCCCGCTGCAACGCCCCGTGACCGTCCTCCACGGCGCCGATTTTGGCGTCGAGTTCGCGGAACATGTTGTGGTCGAAGCCGCGGCGCCACTCCCGGGTCCGCAGCTGTTCGAAATAGGACACGGCCTGCGCCTTCACGGCGCCCAATTCCTGACGCGTGGACTGCAGTTCGTGGCTCGCGGCCTTGAGCTGGGCGCCGAGCGCGGATCCGGATTGCTGCGTATCCTTGAGCGCGACCGCGATGCCCGCGGACCGCTGCCGCTCCGCGTGCAGGTCCGCTTCGAGCTGCTCGCCCAATCTGGAGCGCTCCTTGAGCGCCGGCACGATCTGCGCATGCTCGTGCTGCAGTGCGGTGAGCTGGGCGTCCCGCTCGCCCAACGAGTGCGTCACCTGCACGATGGTGGCATCGCGCGCCGCCAACGTGTCGCGCAGCGTGCGCGCCTCGCTTTGAAAGCGCTCCGCCTCGCGCAGCGCGTCCTCGACTCGCTTGACCGTGGCCTCCGCCGCCGCGTTCTTCTCGGCCAGCGTTTTATCCAAATCACGCGATCGGGCCTGTTCGCTCTCCAGCATGGAGCGCAGGCTGGCGATGTCCGCGGTCAGCATGGTGGCGCGCGAAACCGCCGCGGCCTCGGCATCACGGGCCTTATCGTAGGATCGGCTGAGCGCGTCGTAGTCGGCGTTCTGGCGGGCGATGCGCTCCTCGACCGAGCGCACGCTCTCGGCGAGCGAGGGCAGATCGACGCCGGACGGGCGCGGAAATTCGGTCTTGACGCTGGGTACGACCGGCGCGTAGTCCATGCGCACCGCGTCGTCCTCGACGTCGTCGTCGAAGACCACGCCGGCCAACACCGGCAGCCGGTCGGTGCGGTCGAGATCAACTTCCTGTGATTGGCTATTGTCTACGGACATCCGAGTCTCCAAAAATCAGCCTGACCAACAGATCAACCTACCCAACAAGTCGACATTCCTACAAATCAGCCTACCAAACTCGTCGGTACGCCCAATGCTACCTGACGCAGTTTTTGAATCTCGTCCCGCAAGCGTGCAGCCTGCTCAAATTCGAGATTTCGTGCGAGCTTCATCATCTCGGCTTCCATTTTCTTGATGCGCTTCACAGCCTGATCCGGCGCCAACAGCGAGTAATCGGTGCCCGAATCCCGGGATGAGCCGTCCTGCACGGATCGTGCCCCCTCCATCACGTCGCCCACCGCTTTGATGATGCTGCGCGGCGTGATGCCGTGCTCCACGTTGAACTCAATTTGCTTCGCGCGCCGCCGGTCGGTCTCGGCGATGGCCCGCTCAATCGACCCGGTGCGCACGTCGGCGTACAAAATCGCCTTGCCGCGCACGTTGCGTGCGGCCCTGCCGATGGTTTGGATCAACGATCCTTCCGACCGCAGGAACCCCTCCTTGTCGGCGTCGAGAATCGCGACCAGCGACACCTCCGGCATATCCAGCCCCTCGCGCAGCAGGTTGATGCCGACGATGACGTCGAACTTGCCGAGCCGCAGATCGCGGACGATCTCCGAGCGCTCGACGGTTTCGATGTCCGAGTGCAAGTAGCGCACCTTGACGCCGTGCTCGTCAAGGTATTCCGTCAGATCCTCCGCCATCCGCTTGGTGAGGGTCGTGACCAGGACGCGCTCGTTCGCCTGCGCGCGCAGCCGGATCTCCGACAGCAGATCGTCGACCTGGGCGCGAACCGGCCGAATCTCCACCTCCGGATCGATCAAGCCGGTCGGCCGCACCACCTGCTCGACGATTTGGCCGGAAAGGCGCCGTTCGTAGGCCGACGGGGTCGCGGACACGTAGATGGCCTGCGGCGACAGGTGTTCGAACTCCTCGAACCGCAGCGGCCGGTTGTCGAGCGCCGAGGGCAAGCGGAATCCGTATTCGACCAGCGTCTCCTTGCGCGAGCGATCGCCCTTGTACATCGCTCCCAACTGCGGAATCGTCTGGTGGCTCTCGTCGACCACCAGCAGCGCATTCTTGGGCAGATAGTCGAACAGGCACGGCGGCGGCTCGCCCGGCGTCCGCCCCGACAGGTAGCGCGAATAATTCTCGATGCCGGCGCAGTAGCCGACCTCGTTCATCATTTCCAGATCGAACACCGTACGCTGCTGCAAGCGCTGCGCTTCGACCAGCTTTCCCGCGCCGTGCAGTTCGAGCAGCCGCGTGCGCAGTTCTGCGCGTATCTCCTCGACCGCCGACTGCACCCTCTCCTTCGGCGTCACGTAGTGGGTGGACGGATAGATCGTCAGGCGCGGCACCCGGCGCAGGACCTCGCCGGTGAGCGGATCGAACAGGCTCAGGGCCTCGATTTGATCGTCGAACAATTCGACCCGAACCGCCTCGCGCTCCGATTCGGCAGGGAAGATATCGATCACATCGCCGCGCACGCGATAGGTGCCCTGATGCAAATCGAGTTCGTTGCGGGTGTATTGCATGTCGGCCAGCCGCCGCAGTAGTTTGCGCTGTTCGAGACGATCGCCGCGCGACATGTGCAGCACCATGCTCAAGTACGCCTCGGGGTCGCCGAGGCCGTAGATCGCCGAGACCGTCGCGACGATGATCGAATCCGGCCTCTCGAGCAGCGCTTTGGTGGCGGACAGGCGCATCTGTTCGATGTGCTCGTTGATCGAGGCATCCTTCTCGATGAAGGTATCGGACGCCGGAACGTACGCCTCCGGCTGGTAATAGTCGTAGTAGGAAACGAAGTACTCGACCGAGTTCTTGGGAAAGAACACCTTGAATTCGCCGTAGAGCTGCGCCGCCAAGGTTTTGTTGTGCGCGAGCACCAGGGTGGGGCGCTGAACCTGCTGGATCACACTGGCGATCGTGAATGTCTTCCCGGAGCCCGTCACACCGAGCAGCGTCTGATGCGCAAGCCCGTTGCCAAGACCATCCACTAGCTTTTCAATGGCCTGTGGTTGATCGCCCGCCGGAGCATAGTCCGAGTAGAGCTCAAAGTTCATGGTTGCATTCTCTCACGTTGGGGCTGAGGGGGCACCCGCGAACTGGCGCCCGCCGGCTATTTTTCGTACACTTTGCCGCCCCTTTTTACATAGGAAGTTTCCGTTGGCCGTTTCCCTCTCAAAGCGCGTACAAAAAGTCAAACCGTCCCCGACGTTGGCGGTCACCGCCCGGGCCGCAAAGCTCAAGGCGGAGGGCAAGGACATCATCGGCCTCGGGGCCGGAGAGCCGGATTTCGATACGCCCCTACATATCGCAGATGCGGGCGTGGATGCAATTCGCAAGGGGATTACACGCTACACCGCGGTCGACGGCACGGCGGAATTGAAGGACGCCATCGTGGCCAAATTCAGGCGCGACAACGACCTCACGTATACGCGCAGTCAAATTCTCGTCTCCTCCGGCGCCAAACAGACCTGCTTCAACCTCTGCGCCGCGCTGCTCGATCCCGGCGATGAATGCGTCATCCCGGCGCCCTACTGGGTGTCGTATCCGGACATGGTGCTGCTTGCCGACGGTGTTCCGGTCTGCGTCTACGGCGGCCCCGAGCAGGGCTACAAGATCACGCCGGCGCAATTGGCCGCAGCGATTTCGCCGCGCACCAAAATGCTGTTTCTCAACAGTCCGAGCAACCCCACGGGCGCAGCCTATACGCGCGCGGAACTTCAGGCCCTCGGCGCGGTGCTCGCACAACATCCGCAGATCATCATCGCATCGGACGAGATGTACGAGCACATTTATTGGGCGTCCGAACCGTTCAGCAGTTTCGCGCAAGCGAATCCGCGGCTCTACGATCGCACCGTCACCATCAACGGCGTGTCGAAGGCCTACGCGATGACCGGCTGGCGAATCGGCTATTGCGGCGGCCCCGCGGATCTCGTCGCCGCGATGAGCACCATTCAAGGTCAATCCACGTCGAATGCCTCCAGCATCTCGCAGCGGGCCGCGACGGTGGGCCTGAACGGCGACCAGGCGTGCGTAGCCGAGATGAACAAGGCCTTCAAGGCGCGGCATGACTTCGTGGTGGCCGGCTTGAATGCCATTGCGGGAATTTCCTGCCTGCGCGGCGCCGGAACGTTCTACGCCTTTGCCGATGTGACCGGAGCGATGCGCAGCCTCGGCATCGAGGACGATACGGCCTTCGCCGAGTGCCTGTTGGTGGAGGCCGGCGTGGCCGTCGTGCCCGGGTCGGGGTTCGGCGCACCCGGGCATATGCGAATTTCCTTCGCCTGCAGCATGCAGATGCTCGAGGACGCACTGCGCCGTATCGCGCGGGTGGTGGCCAATCCCGTGGCAAAACGCGCTTGAAGCATTGGCCGCGGCTGCGAATGCAGTCCGGCGGATGATGTGCATGATGCAGATGATGCGGATCGGGCGCTTGCGCGTCGGTTCTGGCGGAGGGTTTCGATGAAACTCGTATTGGCGCGGGTCAGCGGAAGCCGCTCCCGGCGGACGTTTCCGCGGAAACTCGTTTTGAAAGGCTTCAGCGGAACTCGTCCTGGCAGATGTTTCCGCGGGAACTCACTTTCAAGGAGGCTTTAGCAGAACTCGCCTGGCAGACGCTTCCGCGGAAACTAAGCTTTGAAGGGGCTTTCCGCGGAGACTCGTCCCGGGACACGTTTCCGCGGAAACTTATTGTGAGAAATAATCTCAAGAATACGCTGTAAAGCATTGAATTTTAGACTGCCAATAGTCTTCGTTACATCAGTCGCAGTAGGCCCATGATATATCTAAATTTGGGTTCCACCGGCCTCAAGGTTTCCAAGGTTTGCTTGGGCTGCATGACGTTCGGGGTTCCCGAGCGCGGCGATCACCCCTGGACACTGCCCGAGGCCGAAAGCCGCCCCCTCATTCGCCACGCACTCGAGCTCGGGGTGAATTTCTTCGACACGGCGAACGCCTATTCGGATGGCACGTCCGAGGAAATCGTGGGCAGCGCATTGAAGGACTACGCGCGCCGCGAAGAAGTCGTGATTGCGACCAAGGTATTCTTTCCCATGACCAAGGACCCCAACGGGGGGGGCCTGTCGCGCAAGGCGATTTTCACGGCAATCGACGCCAGCCTGCAGCGCCTCGGCACCGACCACGTGGACCTTTACCAGATCCATCGCTGGGACTACACCACCCCGATCGAGGAGACTCTCGAGGCGCTCCACGACGTCGTCAAAGCCGGCAAGGCACGCTACCTGGGCGCCTCATCGATGTATGCCTGGCAGTTCAGCAAGGCGCTGCACCTCGCGCAGCAGCACCGCTGGACGCGCTTCGCCACCATGCAGAATTACTACAATCTCCTCTATCGTGAAGAGGAGCGCGAAATGATGCCGCTGTGCGCCGATGCCGGGATCGGTGTGATGCCCTGGAGTCCGCTGGCCCGCGGGCGCCTGACCCGCGCCTGGGATACGGAAACCGCGCGCACCCGAACCGACGTCTACGGCAATACGCTCTACACCGCGATGGTGGACGCGGATCGGCGCATCGTCGATCAGGTCGCCGCGGTGGCGGCTGAACGCGGGGTGCCGAAGGCACAGGTGGCCCTCGCCTGGATCGCGCAGAAGCCCTTTGTCACCTCCCCAATCGTCGGCGCCTCAAAGCGCCAGCACCTCGACGACGCCGTCGCAGCCCTGTCGCTCAATTTGACCGACGCCGAGATCGCCCAACTGGAGGCGCCGTACGTCCCGCACCCCGTCCTCGGTCACTCCTGAAGCAGCGGCACGTATCCTTGACTTAAGTGCCCGGCTTCCCGACAATCCGCGCCTCTTTTGAATTCCCCGGTAGCTCAGTGGTAGAGCGACGGACTGTTAATCCGTTGGTCGGCGGTTCGAATCCGTCCCGGGGAGCCAAAACATCAATAAAAACAAGTATTTAGCTGATAGCAGTTTTCTGGTCCGAGTGATTCGGCACAAATTTGGCACACGGTTTGTGCGGGTTGTATAGTCCGGTCATCACT
>JBEKYO010000179.1:0-8632 GCA_049510875.1 Steroidobacteraceae bacterium | reverse complement strand
TGAATCAATGGCGAAGGACAAGAAAACACTCAAACTGATGGAACCCGACGCCGACGCCGAATCGCGCATCCATGACGATCACCATCTGTCCGTGCGCCTGTGGCTGCGCATGCTCGCCTGCACGAATCGCATCGAGAATTTCGTACGGCAGAATCTGCAGGCGAGATTTGACACGACGCTGCCGCGGTTCGATCTGATGGCACAGCTCGAGCGCGCCCCCCGGGGACTGAAGATGAGCGAGCTGTCCCAGCGCATGATGGTTACCGGCGGCAATGTCACGGGCATCACCGATGGTCTCGAGCGGGAGGGGCTCGTGGTTCGCGAGGTCGACTCCGCGGATCGGCGCGTGTTTTTCGTCAAACTCTCCGCCGAGGGCCAGCGGCAATTCCGGCGCATGGCCGCGGAGCACGAGCAGTGGGTCATCGGACTGTTCGAAGGCATGAGCGTGAAGCACAAGAATCAACTGGTCGAACTGTTGGGTGAACTCAAGAGGCGTGTCCGCACATGAGCCAGTCCTTACCCCGGCCGAAGCATTTTTTGTGGCATCAGGAAGCGCAGGTGGGTGTCATTACCCTGAATCGCCCCGAACGCAAGAACCCGCTCACATTCGATTCCTACGCGGAGCTGCGCGACTTGTTCCGCGCACTCGGCGACATCGATACCGTTCGCTGCATCGTCCTCAGCGGTGACGGTGGGAACTTCTGTTCCGGAGGCGATGTGCACGAGATCATCGGACCATTGACGCGGCGCGACCCCCCGGGTTTGCTCGAATTCACCCGCATGACGGGCGACCTGGTCAAGGCCATGCGCCACTGTCCGCAGCCCATCGTGGCCTCGGTCGATGGAGTGTGTGCGGGTGCGGGAGCCATACTGGCGATGGCATCGGACTTCCGGTTGGGCACGCCACGGGCAAAAACCGCATTCCTGTTCACTCGAGTCGGCTTGGCGGGTTGCGACATGGGCGCGTGTGCGATGCTGCCGCGGATCATCGGCCAGGGGCGCGCGGCGGAGCTGTTGTTCACCGGGCGGTCCATGTCCGCGGATGAGGCGCTCGCGTGGGGCTTCTTCAACCGTCTGGTATCCCCGGAGCTCGTGTTGAAGGAATCCCTGCAGCTCGCCGCGGAAATCGCTTCCGGTCCAACCTGCGCCCATGCGATGACGAAAAAAATGCTGCACGCCGAGTGGAATTTGCCCCTGGACGCGGCGATAGACGCCGAGGCCGAAGCGCAGGCGCTGTGTATGCAGACGGAGGATTTTCGCCGCGCGTACCGGGCTTTCGCGGCGAAGCAGAAGCCGCAATTCGAAGGTAACTGAACCGTCATGCGCATACGCCAGTTCTTGGAATGGCCGTTCTTCGAGCCCGCACATCGTGAGCTCGGCGAGCGCCTGGATACCTGGGCTTCCGTTCACCTTGCGCAGCGCGCACACGCGGAGGATCGGGCCTCGGTCGATGAGGCGTGCCGCGCACTCGTGCGCGAGCTCGGAAGCGCAGGCTGGACCCGGTTTTCGGCTCCCTACTCCGCCCAACCTGCAGCTTCGCAAAATTCCGTGGATCCGCAATTCGACGTGCGCGCGCTCGCCCTGATTCGCGAGACACTGGCGTGGTACGACGGCCTCGCGGATTTCGCCTTCGCCATGCAGGGCCTCGGCAGCGGCGCGATCTCGCTCGCGGGTTCAGCGGCACTGAAGGCGCGATATCTGCCGCGTGTAGCGGCTGGAGAGGCGATCGCCGCCTTCGCATTGTCGGAGCCGCAAGCGGGCTCCGACGTCGCCGCCCTGCAATGTAGCGCCAGGCTCGACGGCGAATATTATGTGCTGGACGGTGAAAAGACCTGGATATCCAATGCGGGAATCGCCGACTTTTATTGTGTATTCGCGCGCACGCGCGCACCGGATCGTCGGCCCGATGGTTCCGTCACCGCCCGCGGCATCAGCGCCTTCGTGGTCGATGCGGGCACTGCTGGATTCGAGATCAAGAACCGCATCGACGTCATCGCCCCTCATCCGCTCGGCGCCCTCTCCCTATCAGGCTGCCGCATTCCGGCGGCACAACGCCTGGGCGCCGAAGGCGATGGTTTCAAGCTGGCGATGCGCACTCTGGATGTATTTCGCACTTCCGTCGCCGGCGCTGCGTTGGGCTTCGCGCAGCGCGCGCTCGACGAGTCGCTCAAACACACGCTCGCGCGGACCATGTTCGGAAAATCACTGGCGGATCTACAGCTGACACAGGCGGCCCTGGCAGACATGGCGACCGAAGTCGACGCGGCGCGCTTGCAGACCTATCGCGCGGCGTGGTTGCGCGATCGCGGCGGCCAGGTCACGAAAGAGGTCGCAATGGCAAAGTTGGCGGCCACCGAGTCGGCGCAGCGCACCATCGACCGGGCGGTGCAGCTATTTGGCGGCCGCGGAGTGGTGCATGGTGAGACGGTGGAGCGCCTGTACCGCGATATACGCGCGCTGCGCATCTATGAGGGCGCCACCGAAGTTCAGAAACTGATCATCGCGCGCGAGCTTCTCAATGAGGCGCGCAATCAATGAGTAAACCCATGAGTGAGACGAGCCGGAAGATTCTACAACCCGCGCAATGGCCTCGCCCGAGCGGCTACAGCAATGGCATCGCCGCCTCCGGCCGGCAGATTTTCGTCGCCGGCCAGGTCGGGTGGGATGCGCAGGGCCGTTTCAACAGCGCGAGCATGGCCGATCAGGTCAGGCAGGCGCTGGACAACATTTGCACGGTGCTCGCGCAGGCGCACGCTGGGCCGGGGCACATCGTCCGGCTCACGTGGTATGTGACGAGCCGCGACGAATATTTCGCGGAGCTCGCTCAAATCGGCGCCGCTTACCGTGCGGTGATGGGGAAGAATTATCCTGCGATGAGCGTCGTGCAGGTTGTTGCCCTCATGGAGCGCCAGGCGAAGGTGGAAATCGAAGCCACGGCCGTCGTGCCCGAAGAGCGTTAGCGGCCCATGTGGCGCCAGCCCGGGCGAATTCGGTAGAGGAAGCGACCTCACATAGATGCATCACGCAGCCACGCATCCGGCATACTCGGTTACATATGATTGCCAATTCATCACCGTCACCTGAGGAAACCGCGCTGGACGCATCCGCAATTGCCAGCCGCGAGGCGGGCCTGCACAAGGATTTGAGCCGTTCGCAGTTGGTGATGATCGGCCTGGGCGGCGCGATCGGCACCGGTTTGTTCATGGGCAGCGGCGTTGCGATCGGTTACGCCGGTCCGGCCGTGGTGCTGAGCTATGCCATTGCGGCCGTCGCGGCGGTCGCAATGGTATTCAGTCTGTCGGAGATGGCGGTGATGCATCCGACCGCCGGCTCCTTCGGAACCTATGCCGAGATCTACTTGAACCCGTGGGCGGGAATGATCGCGCGCTATTCCTACTGGATGGCGCAGGTGATCGCGGTGGGCGGCGAGGCGGTTGCCGCCGGCGTGTACATGACCTTCTGGTTCCCGGGCACGCCGGTGTGGCTGTGGTCGCTCGGGTTCGCATGCGTGCTGCTCTACTTCAACTCGCGGTCGGTCCATAATTTCGGTTCGATCGAGTACTGGTTCGCCCTCATCAAAGTCATCGCGATCATCATTTTCATCATATTGGGACTGTCGGCGATCTTCGGCATCTGGACGAAACCGGTGGGATTCCACAATCTCACCGGCCTTCCCGGCGGATTCGTGCCGCATGGATTCGGCGGCGTATGGATGGCCGTGATCATAGGAATTCTGTCGTTCAACGGCATCGAAGTGATCGCCGTCACCTCGGGTGAGGCCAAGGATCCTGTGCGGACCATTCCGGCGGCCTTGCGCACCATGGCGCTACGGCTGTTTCTGTTCTACATCCTGGCGCTTACGATCGTGGTCACCTTTGTGCCGTGGACCGAGACCGGCGCGACCGTCGTGACTCAGAGTCCGTTCGTGCGGGTGTTCGCGCATTCCGGTATCCGCAATGCGGCGGGAATCATGAATTTTGTGGTGCTGAGCGCCGCCCTCTCGAGCATGAACACGAATGTCTACCTATGTTCGCGCATGTTGTTCTCTCTGTCGCGAGGCGGCTACGCGCCAGGATTCCTTGGAAAGCTCAGCAAGAACGGCACGCCGATAACGGCCATTTTGCTCTCCGGCGCCTGCATCCTCATTGCCGCCGGCCTGTCGAAGCTGACTCCGCTCGCATACAATTATTTATTCGGGGTTGCGTTGTTCGACGCGATGATCGTATGGATCATCATTTTGCTGTGCCACTTGAGCTTTCGGCGCAGGCACAGGGCGGCGGATTTACCGGTGCGCATGCCATGGTTCCCCGTGATTCAGATTGCCGGGTTGGCGCTGTTGTGCGCGGTGTTGGTGACCATGGCCCTCGATAAGGAAACCTGGCGGATCTCGTGGATCGTTGGGGTTCCGTGGCTCGCGCTCGTGTCCGCGGCCTATTTCATCTTGAAGGCCCGGGGCGGACTCGCGGCCACGGCGGTCGCGGCGGCGGCGGCGGCGCAAAGAACCGGCGCCCACTAATTCGGCGCACGTCCCTCGAGAATCGCCGCGAGCACCGTGCTGTCGATATTTCCACCGGATACGAGCGCACAGACTTTGGCTGCCGAGTAGCGTCCGGACAGGGCCGCGGCGACGGACACGGCACCCGCTCCTTCGGCCACCACGCGGTTGTACTCGACCATGGTCTTGATCGCGGCGGCCACTTCGGTCAGCGAGACGGTGATGACATCGTCGATCATGGCTTTGACCAGCGGCCACATCTCGGGTAATACACTGCCAAAGCCCACGCCGCTCACGAAACCGGCCTCGTGCGGCGTCTCGATTGGCGCGCCGGCCGCAAAGGCGGCCTTCACGGGATGCGCGCTCGCCAGCTCGCAGGCGATGATTTTCACATCGCTCCGCTGGGCGCGCACCGCGCACGCAATGCCACATGCAAGCCCGCCGCCGCCGAACGGAATCAGGATAGCCTCGACATCGGGGGACTGCGCCAGGATCTCGAGGCCGATGGTCGCATCTCCGGCCAGGGAAGCGGGGTCCCGCACCGCGTCAATGTAGACCCCATTTTGGCCCGCGAGGGTCCCCGTCCTGGTCGCCTGCCACCATTCCTCGATTGGCCGCATGTCGATGCGCGCCCCGAGTCCCCGTAACTTCTCGAGCTTCGCCAGCGGCGCGTTCGAGGGCACAACCGCCGCGGCGGGAATTCCGAGCTTGCGGGCCATCCACGCCACACCGAGCGCGCTATTGCCGGTGCTGGTGGTGTAGATGCCGGAAGTCAAATCGGCCGGCGCCCTGGCGAGAACGGCGTTGCCGATCGGGCGGATCTTGAAGGATCCGATGGATTGCAGGTTCTCGAGTTTAAGGTGAATCCTCTTGCCGGCCGGTGCCGCGCCGCAGGAAACCAGCGGCGAGACGATGCTCAAACCTTCGAGACGCGCACGAGCCGCTTCGATCTGCGCCATCGCGACAGGCTTCACTTCGTCGAGCATTGCCCTCAATCCTTCTCCGCCGCAGCGCGACGCCCGTGGATACCCGTCCCATAATTGCGCAATCATATGATATTGCATATGATCGGCGCTTAAGCTACATGCGACGGGAACACTGCATCATGGAACCGAACTTTCAGGCTTTGCGCAAGGAATTTCCGGTTCTCGAGCGCAAGACCTATCTGAATAGCGGATCTTACTGCGCTCTCGCGCACGATGTGAAGGCCGCCTTCGAAGCCTACATGGAGGACCGGCTGCTGGTGGGCGCGAATTGGGATGTGTGGGTCACCAAAAATGAATCCGTGCGCGCATTGACCGCAGGGCTGTTGCACGCCGCTCCGGATGAGATCGCCGTGACCGCCTCCGTATCGGCCGGCCTCAACGCCCTGGCGAGTGCCCTGAGTTTTTCCGGCGCGCGCAACAAAGTGGTCGTCAGCGATTTCGAATTTCCCACCAACGCGCAGATCTGGCATGCCCAGGAGCCGCGCGGCGCGCGCGTAGTGCACGTGCCGCGCGCGGCCGACGGCTACATCCCCGTGGAGAATTTCGCCAAAGCGATCGACGGTGAGACGCTGCTCGTGGCCATCACGCACGTCTGCTTCAGGAACGGCGCCAAGCTCGACATTCCGGGCATAGTGCGCTTGGCGCGCGCCAAGGGCGCGATGGTGCTGCTCGACTGCTACCAGGCGGTCGGCTCGATCGACATCGACGTGAAGGCGCTGGATGTTGATTTCGCCGTGGGCGGCATGCTCAAGTACTTGTTGGGGACCGCCGGCATCGGATTCCTGTACGTGCGAGACTCGTTCACCAAGTCCCTCGTACCCACGAACAGCGGCTGGTTCGCGCAGGCCCAGATCGCCGCGATGGACATTACCGCCAATCGACCGGCGCCGAACGCGCGGCGATTTGAAGCCGGCACTCCCGCCGTGGTCAATTGCTATGCCGCCGAGGCAGGCTTGAAGTTCCTGTTGGCGGTGGGCATGCCGGCCATCGAAAAGCGCAACTACGCGCTGACCCGGCGCTGCATGCAGAGGCTGGAAGAAATTGGCTGGCCAAGCATTACGCCCGGCGAGAACGAACGCCGTGGCGCCACGGTCGCGGTGCCCGCGCGCAACAGCGGCGGGCTGGCCGCGGAACTCATGCAGCGTGACATCGTCACCTCGCATCGCGATGACAATGTCAGAGCGAGCTTTCATTTCTACAACAACGATGACGACGTGGAGTCCTTCATTGCGGCGATGAAGGACCTGCGCGAATCATTCTGCCCCCGCTAGAAGGAGTCCAAGTGGAGGTTCGAGTGTTGCGCGGGCCGGACGTGCGGCAGCTTCTGCCGATGTGTGAATGCGTCGAACTCATGCATCGCACCATGATTGCCGTGTCGGAACGACGCGTGGTTCTGCCGCTGCGGTCAGTCATGGTCATGCCCGGCGATCGGGGCATGTTGGGCAACATGCCGGGTTATCTCGCCGAGCCGGAGTGCTTCGGCGTCAAACTCGTGAGCCTGATCCCGCACAACAAGCCGCCGCTCTATTCGTCGCACCTCGGCCTGGTGCTGCTGTTCGAGGCGGAGCACGGCTGCCCTGTGGCCTTGCTGGACGCAGCCGAGATCACCGCGATACGCACCGCCGCCGCGAGCGGATTGGCAACGCGGTTGTTGGCGCACGCGCAAGCCGGCGACCTGGCCCTGCTGGGTGCCGGTGAGCAGGCCCGCAGTCATCTCGAGGCCATGCTGACGGTGCGCACGCTGCGGCGCATCCGGGTCTGGGCCCGGGATCGCGACAAGGCCGCTGATTTCGCTCGGGTCGAGGGTGCGCGGCACCGCATAACCATCGAGACGTCCGCCTCGGTGCGCGAGGCCGTCGCCGGCGCCGATATCATTTGTACGTTGACCAAGGCGCGCGAGCCCATTCTTCTCGGCGAGTGGCTCACGCCCGGTGCGCACCTGAATGTGGTCGGCTCGAGCATCGCCGCCACGGCGGAGATCGACACGCCCGCGGTGGTGAATTCACGATTCTTCGTCGACTATCGCGACTCGACTGTCAACGAAGGCGGAGAATATCTGCGAGCGCTCAAGTCGGGCGCCATCACGCCGCAGCACATTCTGGGAGAGATCGGAGAAGTGGCGAACGGGTCTGCGATCGGTCGGCGCTCGCCGTCCGACATTACACTGTACAAGTCCCTAGGCATTGCGCCCCAAGACCTCGCCTCGGCGCACTATGTGCTCGAGAAGGCCCGCACGGCCGGCCTGGGACAACTCATCGACTTCTAGGAGCCGCGCGATGTCAGCTTCGTTCCCGACATTGCCGAGCAGCGAGGACGTGGCCGCCGCGCGCGATAATATTCGTGGGTTTGCGCTGCGCACACCGTTGCTGAGGCTCAACGCGGACCTCCCGCGCGTAAACATTTTTCTCAAGCTCGAGAACCTGCAACCGTTGGGTTCCTTCAAGATCAGGCCTGCCATCAACGTGCTGAAGACGATGGACCCGAGGCGGCTGCGACACGGGGTATTGACCGCGAGCGCCGGAAATTTCGGCCAGGGCCTCGCGTTCGCGGCGCGCCAGATCGGGCTGCCGGCGACCGTGGTCGTCCCGGACGGCTCCGCGACGACCAAGGCCATGGCGCTGGCCGAGCTCGGCGCGAAGGTGATTCGCCTGCCCTTCGACGACTGGTGGACTGTGCTCACGAACCGCAGCTTTGCCGGCGAAGCGGGAGCATTCATCCATCCGGTGGCCGAATCCGCCGTGATTGCGGGCAACGCGACGATAGGCGCCGAGATCCTCGAAGATCAGCCCGGGTGCGACGCCGTGGTCGTGCCCTTCGGCGGCGGCGGCCTGGCGTGCGGCATCGGCTCGGTCATGCGGCGTGTCAAGCCCGCGGTGCGCATGATAGTCGCGGAGTCCGAAGCGGCTCAGCCGGCCGCGGCGGCGCTCGCGAACGGCCGACCCGTGAAGGTGCCCCACATCCAGAGCTTCGTCGACGGGATGGGCAGCACGACGGTGCTCGACGAAATGTGGCCGCTGGTCCGGCAGGTCGTCGATCGTGCGGCATGCGCCTCGTTCCCGCAGATTGCGGAGGCGATTCGATTCCTGGCCGGCCGCCATCATGTCATCGCCGAGGCGGCCGGCGCCGTGTCCGTCGCGGCCGCCATGGCCGG
>JBEKYO010000178.1:0-8732 GCA_049510875.1 Steroidobacteraceae bacterium | reverse complement strand
TGCCGTTTGCCCCGGCTGGATCAAGACCGAGATGGATGTGGCAGACCAGGGCAGCGGTGCGTACTCGGATCGGGACATCGTCGATCGGGTACCCATGGCCCGTTTCGCGCACGCCAACGATGTCGCCGGGGCAATTGCATTCCTGCTCGACGACGCGCGCAGCGGCTTCATCAACGGAGTCAGCCTGCCCGTCGATGGCGGCTGGACGGCCGACGCGAGTTGGGAGAGTTTGCGCGTGCGCACCCGCTCGTAGCGGCTCCCGGAGTCCGCGTGACACGCTGGCAATTCTGGGTGGATCGAGGCGGCACGTTCACCGACATCGTGGCGCGCGCGCCCGGCGGCGAGCTGCGCGCGCTGAAATTGCTGTCCGACAATCCGCAGCATTACCGCGACCCGGCCGTCGAAGGCATCAGGCGCATGCTCGACCTGCCGGCGGGCGCGGTCATCAGCCCGGAGGTGGTGGAGTCGGTGAAGATGGGAACCACGGTCGCGACCAACGCGCTGCTCGAGCGGCGCGGCGAGCCGACGGTGCTCGTCATCACGCACGGGTTTCGCGACGCGTTGCGCATCGCCACTCAGGCACGGCCGCGCCTGTTCGACCGCCACATCGTTCTGCCGGAGTTGCTGTACGAGAAGGTCATCGAGGCGCAGGAGCGCATCGGCGCGCGCGGCGAACTCGTCACCGCGCTCGATGAGGCCGGATTGGCCCGCGACCTGCGGTCGGCGCACCAGGCGGGGATTCGCGCGTGTGCGATCGTGTTCGTTCACGGCTTTCGCCATCCGGCGCATGAGCTGGCTGCCGAAGCGCTGGCGCGGTCGGCCGGGTTCACGCAAATCTCCGTCTCGCATCGGGTGAGTCCGCTCATCAAGCTCGTCCCGCGCGGCGATACCACCGTGGTGGACGCGTACCTGTCGCCGATTCTGCGCCGCTATGTCGATGAGGTCGCGCGGCAGATGCCCGGCGTGCGGCTGCTGTTCATGCAAAGCTCGGGCGGCCTGATCGACGCGGGGCGCTTCCAGGGCAAGGACGCGATCCTCTCCGGCCCGGCGGGCGGGATCGTCGGCATGGCGGCGAGCGCGCGCTCGGCGGGGCATGAGCGTCTCATCGGCTTCGACATGGGGGGCACCTCCACGGACGTCAGTCACTTCGCCGGGGAATACGAACGCGCCTTCGATACCGAGGTCGCCGGCGTACGGGTGCGCGCACCCATGATGAACATCCACACCATTGCCGCCGGCGGCGGCTCGCTCATTCGATTCGACGGCGCCCGCCTGCGCGTCGGTCCCGCATCCGCCGGCGCCAGTCCCGGTCCCGCCAGTTACCGGCGCGGCGGCCCGCTCACCATCACGGATGCGAATGTGTTGCTCGGCCGCATACAGCCGGACTTCTTTCCGGCCGTGTTCGGACCCCGAGCGAATGAGACCCTGGATGGCGCGGTGGCGGCCCGGCTCTTCGCCGGGCTGGCGCAGGACGTGTCGGCGGCCCTCGGCCGAGCGGTCGGCGCCGACGATCTCGCGGCCGGCAGTCTCAAGATCGCGGTCGGCAGCATGGCCAATGCGGTCAAGCGCATATCGGTGGCGCGCGGCTACGACGTCACGCAGTACACATTGCAGTGTTTCGGCGGCGCGGGGGGCCAGCATGCCTGCCTGGTCGCCGACGCCCTGGGCATGGAGCGTGTGTTTTGCCATCCGCTCGCGGGCGTGCTCAGCGCCTACGGCATGGGAATGGCCGAGCAGACCGTGATGCGCAGCGCCTCGCTCGAGCGCGAGCTGAACGCCGCGGGCCTGCGCGAGGCGCGCACGCTGGCCGCGCATCTGCAAGCCGAGGCGACGGCGGAGCTGCAGCGGCAAGGGATCGAGGCGGCAAGCGTGCGTGCGGTGCGGCGGGTGCAGGTGCGCTATGACGGGACGGACACGGCGTTGGCCTGCGAGCTGGCCGCGGGCGCGGCGGTGCGCGCCGAGTTCGAGCGTGCGTACCGGCGGCGCTTCGCCTTCCTGATGCCGCAGCGCGCGCTGGTGCTCGAGGCGGTGTATGTGGAATGCGCCGCGGGCGCATCGACGCCGCCCCCCGAGGCGCCGTCAAACGCCGTGCAGGCGTTCGAGCCGGATGCACAGGCCGAGGTGCCCATGTACTGTTTCGCCGACGACCAACCCGCCGGCTGGCGAACCGCACGGCTGTACGCTCGCGATGGCCTGGCGGCCGGCGCCTCAATCCCGGGTCCTGCCATCATCGTCGAGCGCAACGCCACGACCGTGGTCGAGCCGGGGTGGCGCGCGCGGACCACGGCGGCGGGCAATCTGGAACTGTGCCGCAGCGTCGGCCGGGCCGGCGGCGGCGGCGCCGCCGCCCGCGTCGATCCGGTGATGCTCGAAATCTTCAATAATCTGTTCATGAACATCGCCGAACAAATGGGGCTGCGCCTGCAGAACACCGCACACTCGGTGAACATCAAGGAGCGGCTCGACTTCAGCTGCGCGCTGTTCGATGCGCACGGCGCCCTCATCGCCAATGCCCCGCACATGCCGGTTCACCTGGGATCGATGAGCGAATCGATCCGCTCCGTGATGCTGCGCAACTCCGAAATGCGGGAGGGCGACGTGTTCGCGCTCAACGACCCCTACCATGGCGGCACGCATTTGCCCGATGTCACGGTGGTGACGCCGGTGTTTCTCGATGGCGCGGCCCCCGCATTCTTCGTGGCATCCCGGGGCCATCATGCCGACATAGGTGGGATCACGCCGGGGTCGATGCCGCCGTTCTCGAACAACCTCGGGGAGGAGGGCGTACTCATCGACAATTTCCAGTTGGTCGAGGCGGGCGTGCTGCAGGAACATGCGCTGCTCGCGCTGTTGAACGGCGGCGAACACCCGGCACGAAACCCGCCGCAAAACATGGCCGATCTGCGCGCCCAGATTGCCGCCAACGAGAAAGGCGCAGAGGAGCTGCGCCGCATGGTGCGCGAGTTCGGCCGCGACACCGTCGCGAGTTACATGCGCCACGTGCAGGACAACGCGGAGCAATGCGTTCGCCGCGTCATCACGGCGCTGCACGATGGGGCCTTCACATTGGCGCTCGACAACGGCGCGCAGATCCAGGTCGCCGTGCGCGTCGATGTCCGGCAGCGCACGGCGTGCATCGATTTCACCGGCACCAGCGCTCAATTGGCGAACAACTTCAACGCGCCGCGGGCCATCTGCGTGGCCGCCGTGCTGTATGTGTTTCGCACCCTGGTGAACGATGATATCCCGCTGAACGCCGGCTGCCTGGTGCCGCTCGAGATCATCGTGCCCGATGGCTGCATGCTGAACCCGCGGCCGCCGGCGGCCGTGGTGGCCGGCAACGTGGAGACCTCGACCTGCATCACCAATGCGCTGTACGGCGCCCTCGGTGTCATGGCCGCCAGCCAGTGCACGATGAACAACTTCACATTCGGCGACGCGCGCTATCAATACTATGAAACCATTGCGGGCGGGTCGGGCGCGGGTGCCGGGTTCGCCGGCACGAGCGTGGTGCAGACCCATATGACCAACTCCCGGCTCACCGATCCGGAAGTGCTGGAGCTGCGCTATCCGGTGCGCGTGGATTCGTTCGAGATCCGCCGGGGCTCCGGCGGCGCCGGGCGCTGGCCGGGCGGCAACGGCGGCGTGCGGCGAATTCGCTTCTTGGAGCCGATGACGGCGGCCATTTTGAGCAACGGCCGGCGGCACGGCGCATTCGGCATGGCGGGCGGCAGCGCCGGCGCGCCCGGCGAGAATCGCGTCGAGCGCGCCGACGGGCGCGTGGAACCGCTCGGCGCGATCGGGCAGGCGCAGATGGCGGCGGGCGACGTATTCGTGGTCACTACGCCGGGGGGAGGCGGCTATGGGGCGGCGTGATTCGCGACGCTTTAGCGCGGCGCCATCCGGATGGCCCCATCGAGCCGTATGGTCTCGCCGTTCAACGTCGGTATCTCCACGATGGATTGCACCAGATGCGCGAATTCCTCGGGCTTGCCCAGGCGGGCTGGAAAGGGCACCTGCTTGCCCAGGGAGTCCTGCACGTCGGGCGGCAAGCTTGCGAGCATCGGCGTCATGAATATGCCCGGCGCGATCGCCATGCAACGAATCCCGAATTTCGCGAGCTCGCGCGCGATGGGCAGCGTCATGCCGGCAATACCGGCCTTGGTGGCGGAGTAGGCGACCTGGCCGATCTGCCCCTCGAACGCGGCCACCGATGCCGTGTGGATGATGACGCCGCGCTCACCCTCCTCGTTCGGGGCATTCGCCTGCATGAGCGCCGCCGCGGTTTTGTCGCACAGGAAGGTACCGACCAGATTGATCCGCACGACCTTCTCGAAATACTCGCCGCTCATCGGGCCGTCCTTGCCCACGAGCTTTCCGGCGCCGACGACTCCGGCGCAATTGACCAACAAATTGAGCCCGCCCAGCGCCTGGCGCGCGGCGTCGATCGCCGCGATGACCTGCGACTCGACCGCGACGTCGCACTTGACGAAGACCGCGCCCATCTGCCGGGCCGCGGCCGCACCGGCCGCTTCCTGTACATCGAGGATGGCGGCCTTGCCGCCGGCGGCGATCACGCGCTCGGCGACCGCCTTGCCGAGGCCGGACGCGCCGCCGGTGACGATGGCCAGGGTTTTACCGAAAATCATAGGTCGCCGCCCTTTCGATATTGCCGAGCGGATGCGCCGCCCCGCGCCAGCGTTCGCGGAAAAACGCCTCGATGGAGGCTTCCGATACCTCGTCGAGGCGACTTGGGTTCCAGCGCGGCGAGTTGTCCTTGTCGATGATGACCGAACGCACGCCTTCGAGAAAATCGCCCTGCTGGAAACACTGTTCCATCATGCCGAATTCCATGCGGAAGCAATCGGCGAGGCTCATGGAGCGGCCGCGCTCCAGTTGTCGCAGAGCGACGGACAGCATGGTGGGCGAGCGGCTGCGCATGAGCGCCGCGGATTGCTGCGCCCATTCGAGGTACTCGGGCCGAACCTCCGCGTCGAGGCCGGCCAGAATCGCCGCCACGGACGTGCCGGAGAAATGGGTGTCGATGGCCTGGCGCAACAGGCTCAAGGAGGGTGCGTGCAGGCCTTGCGCCGCACGCTCGTAGACCAGGCGACGCAGGTCCGCGCGGTGATCTTCGCTCCACTGCAATGCCGCCAGATCGTCGGCCAAGGCGGCGATGGCCGACGGCGCAAGGTAGACGTCCGCCAACCGGGTGTAGAGCGCGTCGGCGCCGCGAATCTGGATGCCGGTCAAGGCGAGATAGGGCCCCAAGGAGCCGGGCAAGCGCGCGAGAAAGTAGCTCGCACCCACATCGGGAAACAATCCGATGCCCACCTCCGGCATGGCGATTCGCGTACGCTCCCCGACAATGCGCAGGGTCGACCCTTGCGCAAGCCCCATGCCGCCGCCCATGGTGATGCCGTCCATCATCACGACATAGGGTTTCGGGTACGAATGCAGCAGATAATCGAGCGGGTACTCGGCGACGAAAAAATCGCGGTGCAGCGTCCCCGATTCCTTGAAGCTTTGATACAGCGAGCGAATGTCGCCGCCGGCGCAAAACGCCTTATCTCCCGCACCCTGCAGCAGCACGGCGCGAATCCCGGCGTCCGTGGCGCAACGCGTGACCAGCGCGCGCAACTCGACGATCATGCCGTAGGACAGCGCATTGAGCGCCGCGGGGCGATTCAGCGTGATGAACGCCACGTGGTTGCGAACCTCGCAGAGTACGTCCTCCGGGGCTCCCGGGGACTCGCTCAAGCATTCTTCCAGGCGGGTTTGCGCTTCGCGAAAAAGGCATTCACGCCCTCTTGTTGGTCCGCGCCGTCGAACAAATCGATGAATCGCTCGCGTTCGAGCGCCAATGCAGCGGCGCGCGGGGTTCCCGCGCGCGCCTGATGGATCAGGTGCTTGCTGAACGTCACGGCGCGGGGACTCAAGGTGCAGACGCGCTCGGCGATTTCCAGGGCCGTCTGCCGGCTCTGTCCGCGCGGCACCACCTGTTCCACGAGGCCGATGTTCACGGCGGTCCGCGCGTCGACCCGTTCGTTGGTGAGAATCATGCGCTTCGCCCAGCCTTCGCCCACCAACCAGGGCAGCGTTTGGGTACCGCAGCCGGCCGGCAGGAGTCCGACCGAGGGCTCGGGGAGCGCCATCTGCGCGTGCTCTTCCGCGACCCGCAGATCGCAGGCGAGCGCACACTCGAGACCGCCGCCCATGGCGTACCCGTTGATGGCGGCAATGACCACCGGGCGCGCTTCCTGCAGCGCCTCGAAGGCCGCACCGAAGCGCTGCGCCATGAGGCGAGCCTTGACCTTGTCGCCGTCGGCGAACAGCTTCAGGTCCGCGCCCGCGCTGAAGAACTTGTCGCCCTGACCGGTGACCACGGCCGCATATACGTCCAGATTGGCGTTCAGCTCGCGGATCAATTCCTCGAGCGCCAGCAGCCCCTCGGCCGTGAAGGTATTGGCGGCAGGATTATTCAGTGTGATGAGGGCGATGTGCCCATCAAGATGGCAGTCAATCATGGGAGCTTCCAGCGGAGGATTTCTTGAACAAGTTGATGATGGACGAAAAATCCTGCGTCCCGGCGCCGTGCGCACTCCACAACTGGTAGAGCTGCTGCGCCATCGCGCCCATCGCCACCGATTGCCTGGCCTGCTTGGCCGCATCGGTGGCCAAACCGAGATCCTTCAGCATGAGGTCGGTGCCGAAACCGCCGCTGTAGCCGCGGGCGGCGGGGACGTTGTCGAGGACGCCGGGGTACGGGTTGTACGTGTCCGAACTCCAACACCGGCCGCTCGATGTGTTGATGATGCCGGCGAGCACCTTGGGGTCGATGCCGAGCGCGGCACCCAGATTCATGGCCTCGGCAACGCCGATCATGGAAATGCCGAGCAGCAGGTTGTTACAGATCTTTGCGACCTGACCGGTGCCAGCCGCGCCGCAGTGCACGATGTTCTTCCCCATGTGGGCAAGGACGGGCCGGATGCGCTCGAACAGCGCCGGCTCGGCGCCCACCATGAAGGTCAAGGTGCCGGCATCGGCGCCGCCGGTGCCGCCGGAGACCGGGGCGTCGGCCATGGGATTGCCGTGCTTGGCGGCGGCCTGGGCCACCTCGCGGGCGGCATGCGGATCGATGGTGCTCGAATCGATGAGCGGGATGCCGGACACCACTCCGGCGAGCACACCGTCCTCGCCCAGGTACACGCTCCTCACGTGCGGCGAGGAGGGCAGCATGGTAATCACCAGCTCGCCCGCGCCGACGGCGTGCCGGACCGACGAGGCCGCCACGGCGCCCTGCGCCGCCAGGGCGTCGACGTTGCGTTGAACCACGTCGTATACCACCAGCGAATGGCCGGCCTTCAACAGATTGCGCGCCATGGGCGCGCCCATGTTGCCGAGGCCAATGAACGCGATGTTCACTTCAGGCTTATGGTGGTGTTCACGCCGCTCGAGACGGTACTGTCGTCGAACCAGCGCGAGGTGACGGTTTTGGTCTGGGTGTAGAACTGCACGACTTGCTTGCCATACGGTCCCAAGTCGCCAAGCTTCGATCCGCGCGATCCGGTAAAGCTGAAAAACGGCACCGGGACGGGAATGGGCACGTTGATGCCGACCTGGCCCACGTCGATTTCGCTCTGGAACTTGCGCGCCGCGGCGCCACTTTGCGTGAAGATCCCCGTGCCGTTGCCGAAGGGGTTGCCGTTGACGAGCGCAATGGCCTCATCCAGCGTGTTGACACCGATGATCACCATCACGGGCCCGAAGATCTCGGTGGTGTAGATCGACATCTGCGGCTTCACGCCGGAGAAAATCGTGGGGCCGATGAAATTGCCCTGCTCGTATCCCGCGACCTTGACGGCACGCCCGTCCAACTCAAGTTTTGCGCCCGCCTTGACGCCTTCCTCCACCAACCCGAGGATGCGGCTCTTGGCATGCTTCGACACCACCGGCCCGAGATCGGTGCCCTTCTCCGTGCCTGCGTTGACCTTCAGCGTCTTGGCCTTGGCCACGATATCCGGTATCCATTGCTGCGCCTCGCCCACCAGCACGGTGACCGAGGTGGCCATGCAGCGCTGCCCCGCGGCGCCGAAAGTGGCCCCGACCAGCGCATCGAGAGATTTCTCCTTGTTGGCATCCGGCATCACGACGGCATGGTTCTTGGCTCCCATCATGCACTGCACGCGTTTGCCGTGCTGCGAAGCGAGGTTGTAGACGTGCGTGCCGACGTGGGTCGAGCCCACGAAGGAGACGGCGGCGATGTCGGGATGGCTGCACAGCGCGTCGACCGCGCGCTTGCCGCCATGAACGACGTTGAGCACGCCGGGCGGCACGCCGGCCTGCTGGGCGAGGTCGGCCAGCAGCATGGGCGTCATCGGATCCTGTTCGGACGGCTTCAAGACGAATGTGTTGCCGCAGACGATGGCCATCGGGAACATCCACAACGGAATCATCGCCGGGAAATTAAAGGGCGTGATGCCGGCGCACACGCCGATCGGCTGGCGCAGCGTGTAGGTGTCGACGCCGCCCGCGACGTTTTCCGCGAACTCGCCGAGCTGCAGGCTGCCGATCGAGCACGCATGCTCGACGACTTCGAGCCCGCGAAACACGTCCCCCTCGGCGTCGGCCAGCGTCTTGCCCTGCTCGGCGCTCAAGGTCTGTGCGATGCGGCTCATGTGCTCGCGAACCAGCGCCTGGAGCTTGAGCATGATGCGCGCGCGGGCCGCGAT
>JBEKYO010000177.1:0-8786 GCA_049510875.1 Steroidobacteraceae bacterium | reverse complement strand
CGGCCCTTGAGATGTTAGCTTGCGCCCCCATCAAAGGTCGCGCCGCATGTTCGAATACGGCGTTTATTGGTAAATGGGTAGGAGCTCGTCATGGTTGGAATCGTAGCCCGCTGGGGCACAAACGCATTGCTCGTCAGCATGGCCGTGCTGACGTACGCGCTGTTCGTGTTGGCAAAATAAGAACTGGTTCTCATCGCTCGGGGGTGACCCGCTCTCACGGCGCGGCGGGTGGCGAGGTCTCAGGGGCCTCGAGATCCTCCGCGCCGATGCGCTTGTACTTCCACAACACCGTGCCGTAATAGCACACGTAGTAGCCGATCACCACGAACAGCAGACCGACCGTCATCGGGCTCCTCACCGGCAGCGCGGGTGCGAAACCCTGCGGCGCGCCCGCGTCGACGCGTGCCATGGCCGACTGGTCCATCGAGTACAAGGCGGCGATGCGGTACACCAAGCGGCCGATGAATAGCAGCGACACCGCGATGCCAGTGTAGGTGTGAGGTATGTAATAAGTGTGGCCGTCGCGCGCCTGATAACGCGTCTGTGCGGCGCCCCAAAGGCCGAGCGCCGTGCCCGCCGCCAGGCCGGCGATTTCCGCCGCAAGGTACTGTCCCGACTTCAGCGCCAGCGGCAGCATCGCACACGCGAACGCCAATAGCACCGCCATGCGCAGTCCCATGCGCACGGGAACGACGCGTTGCGCCCCGAAGCTGCGGCGGAAGCGGCGATAAATCAGCAGCAACGCGGCCACGGTGATGAGGGCGGGCCAAATTCGCGAGTAGCCGAATTGCATATCGTCGATACTACTACGAATGATCGATCGGAACTCTGCGTCGGCACGGCCGGAACTCGTCCGGGGCATGGGCCCCTGGGCGGCCATGGCGGTCAACGTCGCCAACATGATCGGAGCGGGTGTATTCCTGAAGACCCGCGTCATGACCTGCAATGTCGGCAGCGCGCGCACCGTGCTCATGGTGTGGATCGCGGCGGGGCTGCTCTCGCTCGCGGGGACATTTTCCTATTCGGAAATCGCCGCCATGATGCCGGAGGCGGGCGGCGATTACATTTATCTGCGCCGCGCATACGGCCGGTTCGTCGGCTTCTTGTACGGATGGATGGTGTTCGCGGTTGCCCGCGCGGGCTCGCAGGCGGCGCTCGCCGTCGGACTGGCAATTTTCATGAACGTCGCCCTCGGCGGCGTGCTCGCGACCTGGCGCGTGGACGGCGCCGTGATCGGCCTACCGGGCATCACGGGCCTGACGCTGGTCGCGCTGGCCACCATCTGGGCCGTGGCGCTCATCAATTGCGCCTCGGTGGTCGCGGGCGGCCGCACGGCATTGTTGGTCACCGTCGCCAAAGTCGCGCTGGTATTCGGCGTCGGCTTGGCTGCGTTTGTGTTTGCGCCGGGGAGCTGGCGGCATCTGGGCGAGTCCGGCATGCAAGGTACCTGTGAAGGAGTTGCCGCGAGCGCGCGCGGCGGCGTTGCCGGCTTCGGTGCCGCCATGCTGGGAGCGCTGTGGGCCTACGACGGCTGGAACAACGTTGCCCCGCTTGCCGGTGAAATCCGCGATCCGCAGCGTAACATGCCGCGCGCCTTCGTCGGCGGCATGCTGGCGGTCGGCGCGCTCTACCTGTTCGTCAACCTCGCTTACTACTACGCCTTGACCCCGGTCGACATCGCGAGCGTGCCCGCGGGTTCGTCCGTGGCCACCGAGGTTCTCAAGCGTTTCCTCGGGCCCATCGCGGTCTCGCTGACCGCGGTTGCGTTGATGGTCTCCTCCTTCGGCTCGCTGCACGCGAGCGTACTCGCGAATTCACGCATTCCCTTTGCGATGGCGCGCGACGGGCTGTTCTTTCGCGGGCTGGCCAAGCTCTCGCCGCGATCCAAGGTGCCGGTGCGCGCGATTTTGGCGCAGGCCGCATGGAGCAGCGTATTGGCGCTGTCCGGTTCCTATGATGCGTTGACCGACTCGGTGATATTCGTGTCCTGGGCGTTCTATGGACTCTCCATCGCGTCGCTGTTCGTATTCCGGCACACCATGCCGGACGCGCCGCGGCCCTATCGGGCCCTCGGTTACCCGGTCATTCCACTGGTTTTTCTCCTGGTCACCTTGGGATTGCTGGTCAATACGTTCGTCGCCGCGCCGCGCCAGGCGCTCCAAGGCGTTGCGGTTCTGCTCGCTGGCCTGCCGTTTTACTGGTGGTGGTCGAGGCAGATCCGCAGTCCGGCCGGCTGAGGTAGGACCCCCCCTACAGGGGCAGCCGAGCGCACCTGACGGATTATTTTTGAACTCGCGCTTATTCTGAGCCTCACGCCGGGACGTTTGGAGACCCACCCAATCGCGCTTCGCCGCTTCGACCCTACGGGAGACAAAATGAACACTCGCCTCGCCGGACTGCTGATCGCCGTGCCCTTGTTCGCCTCCGCAGCGTCGCTCGCGCCGACGTCGCCGCAAGTGCCCGCACCGCTGCGCTCCTGCGCCCCTGCCGCGTCGCCGTCGAGACTCGACTATGTCGTACTGGCGAGCCTTGCGGATTCTTCCAACTGGCTGGCCATGTCGGCCTACTCACCGGCGCCGATGCAGGATTCCTCGCAATCCGCGCAGCGCTAGATTCTGTCGCCCGCGAGGGAGGAGTGCCGCATGTCAATTTTCGCTTGGATAATCCTTGGACTGATCGCAGGTTTCGTTGCGAGCAAGCTGGTGAACAAGACCGGGGAAGGTCTGCTGATGGACATCGTTCTCGGCGTTGTCGGCGCGGTGGTCGGCGGCTGGCTGTTCCGCACCTTCGGCATGCCGGGCGTGACCGGCTTGAATTTGTACAGTCTGGTGGTCGCGGTGGTGGGCGCCGCCGTGTTTCTCATCGTCTATCACGCGCTGGCTCGCCGCGCCTAGGAGCCTGACGCGCGTCAGGGCGGAAGGTTGGCTGGATTCACCGCGAGCTCGGCCAAGCGGCGTTCGTCGAGTATCACCACGATCCCGCTGGCAACGACGACGGTGGCACCGGCGAGCAGGCTGGCCGACGGCAGGGCCGACCAGAATATCCAGTCGATGCCGAAGGCCCACAGGATGGCGGTATATTCGAACGGACCCACCACCGAGGGCGGCGCCCGCCGAAAGGCCTCGGTCAGCCACAGTTGACCCAAGCCCCCGGAAACGCCGATGCCGGCAAGCCATATCCAATCGGCGCCTTGCACCGCGTGCCATTCCTCGATCGCCAGGGCGCCCGAGCCCAGGCCCACCAACCCGAGGTACCAGAACACCATGGACATACTGGTGTTGCGACTTCCCAATGACCGCACCGTCAACGCGCTCAGCGAGTAACAGACCGTTGCGATCGCTGCGGCGGCGGCGGCGGCCGGCGCGAAGGCGCCGCCCGACCATGGCTGCAGAATGAGCAGCACGCCGCCCAATCCGCACGCGATGGCCAGCCAGCGCTGCGGCGTCACACGATCGCCGTGGATGGGCACCGACAAAGCCGTCATCAACAAGGGCGCCGCCAGAAACAACGAGTACGTCTGGGCCAGCGTGAGGCGATGCACGGCAAACACGAAACTCGTCAGCATGATGATGCCGAGTGCGGCGCGCACTGCATGCAGCATGGGGTTGCGGACCTTGAGAGTCGCCCAGGATCGCTGCCAGGCGATCGGCAACATCAGGAATGCGAAAGAGGACAGGCTGCGCAGACAGGCGATTTGCAGCGGCGCGTAATGCGCGGACAGCCGCTTCATGAGGGCGTCCATGATCGAAAAAATGAACACCGCCGCCATCATGAAGGCGATGCCGCGCAATCGGCTGTGAGGATGTTCGCGAAGATGCATTGCTGTTGTTCGTTCCCGTGCATTGTAGGACGTCGGTCGCGGCTGCGTGCGCTCATGCGTCGGCCGCGCCTGCGCGCACTCATGCATCGCCCGCGCCGCTGGCGAGTTGGCGCTCGATCTCGCGAATGCCGAGCACGCTGCCGCCGATCAGCAGGGCGGCGGGCGAGGGCAAGGGCCTGGCCATGGACCCCAGCGAGGGGAGGACCAGGTCGGCTGCCGAAAAGTCCTCGGTGCGCGTCCAATAGCTCGGAGTCACGATGGTGCAAAGACCCGCGGCCTTGGCCGCGGCCAAGCCGTTGGCGGAGTCCTCGATCGCCACGCACTCGCCGGGCGCCGCGCCCAGCCGGCTGAGCACGTACTCATAGATGTCGGGGGCCGGTTTCTTGCGGGCCGCGTGATCGCCGGCGCCGATCACCGCGAATCGATCGAGCGCGCCGGGGCCGAGGGCGGTGTGGAGCAGCGCCTCGATGTTCTCGAACGTCGTCGTCGTGGCGATGCCGAGCCGCACCCGCGACCGCGCCGCGTCGTCGAGCAGCCTCTCGACGCCATCGCGCAGCGGAACGGCGCCCGACAGAACCCGCCGCGTATAGTTGCCGGTCTTCGCCCGATGGATCTCGTCGATGCGCGCGCCAAGAGCTCGGCGTTCCGCGGGCGATACCGGCAGGGAGGCGATGTGGGCCGCCAGCCGTTCCTTCCCCCCCGTGGTGAGCAGCAAATGAGCGTAGGCAGATCGACTCCAAGTCCAGTCGATGCCCAATTGTTGGAATGCTTCGTTGAAGGCGCAGCGGTGCGCTTCCTCCGTATCCGCCAGCGTCCCGTCGACGTCGAGGATCAAGGCGCGCAATTTCATGATGATTGCCTGCGCGCCCGCGGAGGCGTCTCCATGGTAATCAATCTTTTACGAAACATATCTAATGTGTTGCCGCGCGCCCGTCTCAGTGAGCTTGCGGCCGCTTCAATAGATCCGCGCGGTCGACCGACCGCAAGTTCAGATTGAGGACGGTGCCGCCTCGCACGGTGGTCAGCGGTACGCCGACGCCCGCGGGCCCCAGCGACCAGAGATGGCGGTAGAATTCGGACAAGGTGGTGATTTCCAGATCGCCGACCTGACGGATGAGATCGCCTTCCCGAATATCGGCCACCTGTGCCGGACTGCCTTCCGCCACACCGGTGACGTACACCCGCCCGGTCACTTCCACGGCGTAGACGCCGAGCCAGGGACGCGATTGGCGATCCGCGCGGCCGCGCAGCTTCAGGTCGCTGAGGATGGGCTTCAGCAGATCGATGGGGACGAACATATTGGCGTTCGTTTCCTCACCCACGACGGTTTCGCGCACCAACAGAGACCCGAGACCGATCAGGCGCCCGTCGTCGTCGACCAGCGCGGCGCCGGACCAATGCGGATGCGCGGGCGCCGTGAAGATCGCATCCTCGAGAAGATATTCCCAGGCGCCGGCAAACTCGCGCCGCGCGACGACGTGCACCGACTGCTGGGCGGCGAATTCCGGGTAGCTCAAGACCTGCGCTTCGTCGCCCGCGTGGAGGTCCGCCGATGACCCCAGTTCAAGCGGGGCGACGTCGGGACTCTCGAGCGGAAGCACCAGGCCGAAACCCGTCACCTGATCGTACGCCAGCGCGTGTCCCGCGACCTCGCGCCCGCTCCGGACCGTCAACCACACGTCGGTGGCTTCGGTGATGAGATAGCCGATCGTCAAGATCAACCCGTCCGAATTGATGACGATGCCGTTGCCCACGCGCTCCGAACCCAAGATGCCGGCGGTGAATGCGTTCTCGGGCACCACGGCACGCAGCTTGACGATCGACCGGGCTATCGCAGGGTTCTCGAAAGGCATGATGCAGACGGTAGCGTGAACTCGAACGGGTGTCACCTGCAGTTGCGGCCGCGAAAGCGCAGCCGCAGCCTCAGCCGCCGGGTCAGCCGATACCGGCATCGGCGCGCCGCGGCCGAGTCCGTGCCTGCGGGCCGGGGGCGGAAGGAGCCGGCGCGCGCGCCGCCGTCCCGTCCGGCGCGCAAACATCCTCGATGTCGAACAGTCTTGCCTGGGCGCGGCCGGCGCGCTTGGCCGCATACAAGGCCCAATCCGCCGCCAGGAGCAGGTTGCCGCCGCTGCAGTGTGCATGCAAGTGGCGCCGGCATCCGCTCGCGTCGTCGTGAAACGAGCCGCCGACGCTGACGCTCACGCGTCGAATCGGCAGCAGCGTGCCGTCGTGCACGATGTCGAGCGCTTTCACCACCTCGAGCACGCGGCAGCCCACGCGCTCGGCGCCGGCGCGCGGCGTTTCGGGCAACAGCATCAGGAACTCTTCCCCGCCGTAGCGTGCGACCAGGTCCGCCGGACGCCGGCAGGCCGTCAGCAAGGCCTGCGCCACCCGACGCAGGCACGCGTCGCCCATCTGATGTCCGTATCGGTCGTTGTACAGTTTGAAATGGTCGACATCGATCAATAAAAGGGAAAGCGGGACGCCGGTGCGCCGGGCGCGCAACCACTCGTGCGCCAGCACCTCGTCGGACAGGCGCCGATTCGCGACACCCGTCAAGGCGTCGGTGGTGGCGGCGCGGCGCAGCTCGTCCGCCATGCGCTTCATGCGCAAGTGGGTCTTGACGCGGGCCAGCACCAGGGAGGATCGGAACGGCTTGGCGATGAAATCCGCCGCGCCCATATCCAAAGCGGAGACTTCGAATCCGGCTTCGGTGTGGCTGGTGATGAAGATCACCGGCACGTCCACCAGGCCCGGTTCGGCTTTGAGCGTCGCCAACAGCTGGAACCCGCTCATTCCCGGCATTTCGGCGTCCAGCAGGATCAGATCGGGCACCGACTCGCCGGCAAGCCTGAGCGCATCCTTGCCGTTGGTGGCAAAACGCAGCCCCCCCACGGCCGCCAGGATGCCGCCCAGCAGCTGGATGGCGCCGGGATCGTCGTCGACGAGCAATATGCGCGCTTGTGTTTCCATGCGCGGCGCATTCAATCGCAACCGCCCTCTCACTTCTGCGCCATTCGTCCCACAATCCGCGGATGCGCGCGCGTTTTGGCACATCCCTTGCAGAACTTCGAGATGCATCACGCTCCGCGGCATTTTCTTGACGGTCGCGCTTCGGGTCCCGCGGCGCGGGGCGCGGCGCGAGCCTCAAGTTTGCAGCGGCAAAGCCGTTTATGTGTTCAGCTCTGTGATAGATCACACCGCAACAGGAAATGAATCCATGAAGAGAGTTCTGTTGGTCGATGACGACAACACCATTTTGCTCGGCACGGGCGTGCGCCTGAAGAGCATGGGGTACACCGTGTACACGGCGAAGGATGCCGTGAGCGCGGTCTCCGCCGTGGTGAAAAACAACCCGGACGTGGTGGTGCTCGACCTCACCTTGCCGGCCGGCGACGGCTTTCTGGTGGCCGAGCGCCTGCAGAATCTGGTGGTATCCGCGGCCACGCCGATCATCTTCATCACCGCCAGCGAAAACCCCGTGCTGCGCGAGCGCGCCATGAACCTGGGCGCGACCGGCTTCCTCACGAAGCCGTTCGACGCGACCACGTTGGCCGACGCGATCGAGTCGGCTCTGTCGCCGGCAAACAGCTGGCTGCCGCAGGCGAGCGGACTGTAGGTTTCGCGCCGTGCAGGCCAAAGAGAAATTCAGCGTTCTGCTGGTCGACGACGATGCGACGGTGATCCGTGTGCTCAGCCGGATTCTGGGCGACTACGCGCCGCTGCGATTCGCGACGTCCGGTCAAGTCGCACTCAAGCTGGCGCGCGAGAGCATTCCGGATCTGGTGATGCTGGACATCGAGATGCCGGATATCAGCGGCTTCGAAATCTGCAAGGCATTCAAGAGCGAGCCCAAATTGGCCGGGGTGCCCATCATCTTCATGACCAGCCACGAGAGCCCGCAATTGGAAACGGTCGGCCTGCAGCTCGGCGGTGCGGATTTCATCGGCAAGCCGCCGCACGCCTCGTTGGTGCTGGCCCGGGTACGCACGTATCAGCAGTTGAAGGCGCTGTCCGACACGGTGCGCAGCGCCGTCACGATGGATTTCCTCACCGGCGCGATGACCCGGCGGCAGATGGAGAAAACCCTGATGCAGGAGTGGCTGCGCGCGCAGCGCTCGCGTGCGCCGCTCTCCCTGCTGGTGACGGACATCGACGACTTCACCGCGGTCAATCGCGAACTCGGCGAGGAGGCCGGCGACGCCTGCCTGCGCTCGGTTGCCGACGCGCTGCATTCCGTGGCCCAGCGGCCCACCGACCTCGTGGCGCGTCACGGCGGCGGGAAGTTCGCATTGCTCCTCCCGGAAACGGGCGCTGAAGGCGCGCAAAAAATCGCGGGCCGTGCATTGGCGGCCGTCGACGGCCTGCCCATGCAGCGGCAGATCACGCTGTCCGTGGGCGGCGTCACGAACGTGGCGGCGCCCGAGAGCGCCAAGGGGCCGCTCGCCGGCGGCGTTCCGGGCGATCTCATCGCCGCGGCCGAATACGGCGTCCAGCGCGCCAAGGCGGCGGGCGGCCATCGGGTGGAATTCGCGGACATTGCCGAGTTTTGCATGCGCGAGCCGCAGAGCGCGCTCGGGACTTGAAATGCGCCCGCCGCACCCAACGCACGACACCGCCATGCGGCAGCCCGAGGACGATGTGAGCCGCAGCGGCGGGGAGCTTCAGTCCGTCAAGCGCGATCTTTCCCTGCTGCAGCGCGCCGAGAGCGTGTCGCGCGTCGGCGGTTTCGTGATCGACATCGCGACGGGCGAGCAGCAGTGGACGGCGCAGACCTACCGCATCCACGACATCGACGAACACACCGCTCCCACGCAGCAATTGCTCGATACGTTCCTCGCGCCCGACGGCCGCGAGCGGCTGCACGAGGCGATGCGGGTGGCGCGCGAGACGGGTCTGGGTTTCGACCTCGAGATCCCCATCGTCACCGCGAAGAATCGCGCGATCTGGATTCGCATGGCGGCCG
>JBEKYO010000176.1:0-8799 GCA_049510875.1 Steroidobacteraceae bacterium | reverse complement strand
GGCTGCCCAACGGCAGGCGTTGCTCGGCGCCGAGGTTGGCCTTGAACTTGGGCGAATTCGGCATGGTGTCGCCCGACACGTTCTGCACCTGTTGGGGCTGGCCGCCGACCACTTCCGTGTAACAGCCGACGGTCTGCAAGGCGCTGCCCGTTCCGTAGCAGGGCGCATCGACATAGGTCACGAACTTCGCATCGATGTAGGCGGCGCTCAGGCTGAAGCGCGTGGTATTGGTCGCCAGCCACTGCACATTGGCCTCCGCGCCGCGCGTTTCCGCCTTGCCCGCCGATGAGAGCTGCAGCGGCGGGGTGATGGCGCCGGCCACCGACGAGTAGCTCTGAATCTGGTAGTTCGAGTACACCGTATCGAACAGGTCGGCGTTCAGGCTCAATCTGCGGTCGAGATACGTGCCCTTGGTGCCAATTTCGTAGCTGTTGATCGACTCCTTGCCGACCGGCGCCAGCGACGCGTCGCTGAACAGCACCGCCGAGGTGTTGTAGGCCGCGGGCGAGTAGCCGCGCGAATAGCTCACGTACCCCATGACATTGTCGCTGAACTGCTGCTTGAGGCTCACATCGCCGACCACCGTGTTCGAGGAGCTGCTGCCCGAGCTTTGGTAGGGTCCGACGACCTCGGTCGGAAACACCACCGCATCGACCAGTTCGTCGTAGTCGTAGCTGATGAGGTCATGATTGAAGCGCAATCCCGTGACGAGCGAGGTGGTCGGCGCGAATTTCCAGGTGACACGGCCGTAAAGATCGGTGGTCTTGGTGTCCGGAATCACATGGTCGTCGATTTCCGCCGGCAGCAAGGTACGGGTGTAGGTTTCATCGACTTTGGTGTCCGAGTAGAAGACGCCGGCCACGAAGCTCGCGGGTTGGTCCGCCGGCGACACCAGTTTCAGCTCCTCGCTGGTCTGCGTGACCGTCGTCAATTGCTGTTGAGTGTCGTTGAACGGCGGGGCGTGGCCGCCGGTGAGCACATTCCAGAAGTATTCGGCGACCGCGAACAGATCCTGCACCTGATCCTGGTACTCGTCCTGATGGGCCGTCGTCGAGGACAGCGTGTAGCCGCCGGGAAGGCGATCCTCGATGATCAGCGAGTAATCCTTGTCCCGATGCGATCCGCCGGCCGTGGTCACGGGACTGTTGTACGAGAGATTGTCCGGTCCCGGCTTGACTCCCTGGAACAGCACCGCCTGCGAGAGCGGCGGCGCGCCGAGCAAGTCCGCTCCGGGCGTGACGTAGCTGTAGACGAAGTTGAAGCCGTGGCCTTGGGTATTCTCGTTGTGAGCCATCAGCGTCACATCCAAATCGTCCGTGACCTTGAACAGGAGCTTCGCGCGAGCGCCCGACACGTCCTGTGTGGTCTTGTCGCCGGTGGCGAGATTGGTGATCGGATACGGGGTGGTCGACTTGTAGACCGAAAGACTGCCGTCGACCCGGCTGGAAATGGGCCCCGAGACGAACGCCTCCACCCGGTACTCGCCGTCGTCGGTGGCCGTGGTGGTGGCAAAACCCTCCAGATTGTCGGTCGGGCCCCGGGTGGTCAGATTGATGAGTCCCGATGCGGCCGTGCGGCCGCCCAAGGTCGATTGCGGACCCATGAGCACTTCGATGTTTTGAATGCCCGCCACGTTGTTGGCGTCGAAGGAATCCGACGGCACCGGTACGCCGTCGATGGTGATGGCCACTCCCGAGGAGATGCCGACGGTCTGTTCGTTCGACACGCTCGAGATGCCGCGCACCCCGGTCGGCACGCGGCCATTGATGGTTCCGTTGAGCTGCACCGAGGGCACGAGGTTATTCAGATCCGACAGGTCCGCGATGTTCGCGTCGGCAACGGCCTGCGCCGACACGACCACGGCCGCCACCGGCACGTCCGCCAGCTTCTCCGTGCGCTTTTGCGCCGTAATCACGATTTCCGCGAGTTCCGTACCGCTATCGGACGCGCTTTGCTCCACGGCCAATGCCCAATCCGATGCGCAGGCCGCCGCCAGCACCGCAGCCGTTGCAAAAATGTAACTGTGCTTCATACCAACTCCCCTATTGCGCGCTTAACAGCTTCCAGCGAGCGAATCGCCGCGGATTCGCAGGTGTCTTGCGCCTGTAGACGCTTTTATCGATTGACGGACGAATTCTTGATGCCGGTCCGATTGAGTCGCAGCCTATGAGCGGATGCGCTCGCTGTAAAAGCGTTTGTGACGATTGCCACCATCGATATCCACGATGGATGTTGATATCGTCGCGCCGACGCGACGGGGAAGCGTTCCGGTGGTCCGATCGCCCGGCCGCATAGCACGAATTGCCACAAACGATTGCCCACCCGCGCCGCGACTGTTTATGGTTGTGCTGCCGGTGCACGGGGGCACGGGGGGACTCACATGACGGGCGTTCGCAAGGTCTTGATCGTCGGCGGCAGCGTCGCGGGTATGTCCTGCGCGATCCAAATGCGCAAGGCGGGGCTGGCCGTCGATTTGATCGAGATCGATCCGGCGTGGCGCGCGTATGGCGCGGGAATCACCGTGACGGGCCCGACCCTGCGGGCGCTGCGAACGCTTGGCGTCCTGCACCAGGTCATCGCCGCGGGAGCGACCTGGGACGGCGCGAAGATCCACGATCAGGCCGGCGTGCTGCTCGAAGAAATCGCGTTTCCGGCGCTCGCCCTGGATGTGCCGGCGAACGGCGGCATCATGCGGCCGGCGCTCCACAAAATCCTGTCCGAGAGAACCTTGGAATCCGGAACCCGCGTGCGCCTCGGAACCAGCGTTGCCCGCATCCTCGAACGGGGAGCCGAGGTCGAGGTGGAGTTCAACGACAAGACCGGCGGCACGTATGATCTCGTGGTCGGCGCGGACGGATTCTCCTCCGGCATGCGCGAGCTTATTCTCGAGAAAAAGACCACACCGGTCTTTACCGGCCAGGTGGTCTATCGGCTGGTGGCCGAGCGTCCGCCGGACGTCGATCGCAGCCACTTTTTCATGGGCGCCGACTGCAAAGTCGGCTTCAGTCCCGTCTCCGCAACCCATATGTACATGTTTCTTCTGCATCGCGCGCCCGACAATCCCTGGCTCCCGCCCGAGGTGCAGCCGCAACGGCTTTACGAAGCGATGGCGGGCTTCGGCGGGATCGTGCCGCAGATTCGCGACACCGTGCTCACCTCCAATGCGCACAGCGTCAACTACCGGCCCCTCGAGGCCGCGCTGCAGCCCGCTCCTTGGTTCAGGGGTCCCATGGTGCTGATCGGCGACGCGGCCCATGCCACCACGCCGCATTTGGCCTCGGGCGCCGGCATGGCAATCGAGGATGGCATCGTGCTTACGGAAGAGATTCAGTCCAAGCCCACGGTGCCGGAGGCGCTGCAGGGATTCATGGATCGGCGCTTCGAACGATGCCGGCTGGTGGTGGAGAACTCGGTGAAGCTCGGGCAAATCGAAATGAACCACGGCTCTCCGCAGGAGCACACCCGGCTCATGTCCGAAGCCTTGAGCGCCTTGCGCCGGCCGATTTAGCGCCAACGCGGCTCACGCAGATTACTCAGACAGGCTCATCGTCGTATTTGTCGTGCACGGCGGCTGCGCCGCGCCGCTACCACCCCGTGGCGCCTCCATCGACGGAAAAGTCGGCCGCGGTCACCCAGGTCGATTCGTCGGACGCGAGGTAGGTGGCGCACCAAGCGACGTCTTCGGGTTGACCCAGGCGCTTCAGCATCTTCTTGGCCAACACATGCTCCTCGAAGCCCTTCACGGTGTTCAGAACGGGAAGCGTCGCGCCGGTGACGATCATTCCCGGCGAAATCGTGTTGGCGCGGATTCGGTGGGGGCCGCCCTCCATGGCCAGCTGCCGCGTCATGGCGAGCACTCCCCCCTTTCCCGCGCAATGCGCGAGCGCCGCCGAGCCTTCCAAGGCCACGTGCGCATTGGCCGACGCGAAATTGATGATGGACCCGCCGCCGCGCTTGATGAGGTGGGGCCAGGCCGCTTTGCACGCGAGGAACACCACGTCCAACTCGCCCGCCAGCGTCGCCTTCCATTGCGTCGCGAAATCCATCTCCTCGATCCAGGCGAACGCGCCGAACGCCGCCGCGTTCAACAGAATATCGATGCCCCCGTAGCGCGCAACCGTCGCGTCGATCAGCCGCTGCACGTCCACCGGCTTGGTCAGATCGCAGGGATGCACGCTGCTCACGGGCAAATTCTCCGCGGCCGCCGCGGCCACCGTGAGCTGCGCCGTTTGGGGGTCGATATCGCATCCCATGACCCTCGCCCCATGGCGCGCGAACATCAAGGCGCAAGCTCGGCCGATACCGCTGCCGATGCCGGTCACCAGCGCGATCTTCCCGTCCAATCGATTCGACAACATACGGTTCCCTTGCTTTGCGTCCGCACAATGTAGGCCGGATTCGCCGCGCGGGAAAATCACTTCTGACGATCCCCGGGATGGCCGGGCGCGATGCCGGACGGCGCCGCGGCCCGGGATATTACGCGAGATCGCCCGCCAAGGAACCGCTGGCGGCGGCGCTCGCGACGACCTGGTGGCGATATGCCTCGTGATCGACTCCCAACTCGACCAGCGCGCCCGCCTTGAGCGCGGCGCACGCCGCCTTGCTCAACTCGAAACGCAGGAAATGCACGGCCGATGTCTTGGTCTCGTTCTCGCGTTCGAGATCTTCGTCGGCGATCGCAAAGAAACGCTCCGCGCCGACCCCCAGCCAGCAGCGTGCCTCGATGCCCTTCAAGCGCTCGAGCGCGACCCGCCGCTCTTGCTCATCGGTATATTCGATGAGCAGCGTAGCCTTGAGATTCGTCCCGTCCGGGATCAGCGGATTGTAGGATGCGAGCTCCTCTTCGATCCCGTCCGGCTCGAAGATCCGCTCGGTGCGCAGCATTTCCTGGATCTGGTACTGCACGGTCAGCCGGTCCTCGAAACACCAGGTCGTGTGCGGGCCGACCGCGATGTTGCGCAATTTCTTGTGTTCGAGCACGCGCGTCCGGAACGCCGCGCGCGTGCGCGCGTATTGCTCGAGGGGGAAGAGGTCCGCCGGGGTCAAGCGGCGGCCGTTGTTGGCACTCATGTCATCCAGCTCCCAGCCTCGACCCAACTGCGCAGGCTCCGCCTCGATTGAGGGCAAATCTGCCGCGCTCGCGGCCACGTAGGTTATTCAGACAGGCTCCTTGAGTCCGTAAGCGTAGCGCAGCAGCGACAGGGGGTGGGTGGGCGGCTTCGCTGCGGCGAGGCCGCTCTCGATTTGGTGTCCCGCCATCGGGCAGTCGCTCGAGTACCAGGCGGCCTGCGCCTTCTCGACCCGCTGCATCACGGGTTTCCCGATCTTCATCGAAGTCTCGCGAAACTCCTTCTTCACGGCGTACGTGCCGTTATGGCCGGAGCAGCGTTCGATGACGTCGAGCGTCGTGCCCGGCACCAGTTGCAGCGCATCGCGCGTCTTCAGTCCGATGTTCTGCACGCGCAGGTGGCAGGGAACGTGATAGGACACCTTGCCGAGCTCGCGCGTGAAATCGGTGCGCAGCGCGCCCGCCTTGTGCCGCAGCATCAAATACTCGAACGGATCGAACATGTGTTCCTGCACGCGGCGCACCGACGCATCGTCCGGAAACAGCAGCGGCAGCTCCTGCTTGAACATCAGCACGCAGGAGGGAATCGCCGCGACCAGGTCGTAGCCCGCGTCGATCAGGCGCACGAACTCGGGAACGTTGACGTTTTTCAAGCGCTCGACGGCCTGCAGATCGCCCAACTCGAGCTTCGGCATCCCGCAGCACTTTTCCTGGCTCGTCAACCTCACCGGGATGCCGTTGTGTTCGAACACCGCCACCAGGTCCGCATCGATATCGGGCTCGTTGCGGTTGCAATAACAGGTGGCAAACAGCGCCACCTGCCCGCGGGTGTCGTCGGTGGGCACCGCGGTCAGCGCGGGTTTGGCGCGGCGCCGCTCACGGCGGCGAAAGGTCTCGCTGTGATACTCGGGCACCGGTGCATCGCGATGCACGCCGAGGGTCCTCTCGAGCAGCGCACGGCCGGCGCCCGAGCGATTCGCGGCGTTCACGAGGGAGGCGACGACCGGGATGCCGGCCAGCGAGCCGACCACATCGGTGGCGGACAACACCTTGTCGCGCAGGGTGGTCTCCCCGCGCTCGAACTTGACGGCCTTGGCGCGCAACATCAAGTGCGGAAAATCGACATTCCAAGGATGCGGCGGCACGTACGGACACTTGGTCATGTAGCACAAGTCGCACAGGTAGCAGTGGTCCACGACGTCCCAATAGGCCGTCTTCGGGACACCGTCCACTTCACCGGTCGATGAGGCATCGACGGCATCGAACAGTGTCGGAAACGAGTTGCACAGGCTGAAGCAGCGCCGGCACCCGTGGCAGATATCGAATACCCGCTCGACTTCCTTGAGTAGGGCCGATTCGTCGTAGTAGCCTGGACTCTTCCAATCGATCGCATGGCGGGTAGGCGCCTCGAGGCTGCCCTCGCGGACACCCAGGCCGGTCTTGTCGTCATTCATTATCGCGGCTTCCTCAATGCGCGCGGCCGTCGGCCGGGACGAACTGCGCCCCGGCCAACGGCCGTACTCACCTCTCTGGATAGTACGTCCTGCGACGCACCCCAGCGCGCAACGCCGTTCAGAGCGTGTCGAGCGCTTTGGTGAAGCGGTTCGCGTGGGAGCGCTCGGCCTTGGCGAGCGTCTCAAACCAGTCGGCGATTTCCGAAAAGCCTTCCTCGCGGGCGGCCTTGGCCATGCCGGGATACATATCCGTGTACTCGTGGGTTTCCCCCGCGATGGCGGCCTTCAAGTTGTCCTTGGTCGGTCCGATCGGCAGACCCGTGGCCGGATCGCCCACGGCTTCCAGGTACTCGAGGTGACCATGCGCGTGTCCCGTCTCGCCTTCGGCGGTCGAACGAAACACCGTCGACACGTCGTTATAGCCTTCGACGTCCGCCTTGGCCGCGAAATACAGGTACCGGCGGTTTGCCTGGGACTCACCCGCAAAGGCGTCCTTCAGATTTTTCTCGGTCTTGCTACCCTTCAATTGCATTGCATTCTCCTGTGGACAGAAACGAACTCATCGCCGCCCATTATCGTCGAAAGTGCGGGGCCCTGCATTCCGCATCCCGGAAGGGCGCGCGGAGACACGCCTTCGCGGGGCTCGAGGCGGGCGCACAAGTGATTGATTTTGTTGACAGATTTTGTTGGCAAGACAATAGCGCCGAGCGCGTCGTTCGGCGCGCGGCGCGCGTGCCCCGAAGCGCAACCGCGTGCCGGTGTTCAATCTCTCCGCAGCCTCACAACCATGGCGTCCGGTCGGCATGTCCTTGAACATCCCGCAATCACGCGTCGGGCAGATGATTGCCCCGCCACGTCAACCACGGTCCGGCTGCAACGTTACTCCTGCTGGTGAATCTCGATGGGGGGAGTGATGAAGCTTCACAGTTTCGGCGCCTCGGCGGCAATGGCGGCACTGGTCACGGCCTGTGGCGGAGGCGATAGCGCGCCGCCGACGACCTATGAATTTGTCGCCCCGCAAACCGGTTTCCAGAGAGTCTACGCAGAAACCCTCATCGATAACTCCAACAACACCATCAATGAATCGTACAGCCAGACGGTGACGGACGTTAACGCCGACGGCTCCTACGTGCTGCTGGAGGAACCCATCAGCGCGCCGATCGTCGTGGACGGGACCACCTACTCGATTCCGATCGAAACGATCAACGTCAACAATCAAAGCCAGAACACCTCGTACTCGGAGCTCGAGGCGGACGGCGGCACCGAGACCTGCACCTATGCGCCGCATGGGCCCGGCCCGGGCTATCCGCTCACCGTCGGCGCGACATGGACCATTGAATACACGGTGACTTGCGGAACGGCGGCGGCGATTACGCACACCCAGGACGGCAATGTGTTGGACGTCGAATCCGTGACGGTGCCGGCGGGCACCTATACGGCGCTCAAGCTGCAGAGTACGGACACCTATACCGATGCGAAAGGCGCGACCATTAGTGAAACCACGACGAATTGGCGCGACATCGCTACCCTGTTCTCCGTAAAAAGGACCAGCACGCTGGTCTACAGCGGCACGCTGCCGATCACCGGCTATGCGGTGAGCCTGCAGACGGTACTGCAGAGCGAGACCAACTAGAGGTCGCGAGGCGGTGAGCCTGCAGACGGTACCGCAGAGCGAGACCTAAAGGTCACCGTGCCGCGGTTCCGAGCGCCATCAGCGCGAACTCCTCGAACAGCAATTGGGCCGCCAATTGGCTGGTGTTCGTCGTGGGGTCGTACTGCGGCGCGACCTCGACCACATCCGCGCCAATGACATTCAACCCCCCCAGTGCGCGCAACAAGGCCAGCCCCTCACGCGCCTCCAAACCGCCGGCCTCCGGCGTGCCGGTGCCCGGCGCATACGCGGGATCAAAGCCATCGACGTCCACGGACACGTAAATCGGGCCATCGCCCACCACGGCTCGCGCACGCTCGGCGACCGCGGTCACGCCCATGCGCATGAAGTCTTCCATATAGATCACCGTCATGCCGCTGGCGTGGGAGAATTCCCAGAACATATTGGACGAGCCGCGAATGCCGATCTGAATCGTGCGCTCGGGGTCCAACACTCCGTCGAGTACCGCGAGTCGAAACGGGCCGCCGTGATGGAATTTGGAGCCGTCAAAGGCGCCCATCGTGTCGCAATGCGCGTCGATGTGGACCAGGCCCACGGGCGCCTTCTTTCCCAACGCCTTGAGAATCGGATAAGTAATCGAATGGTCGCCGCCGACCGACAGCGGC
>JBEKYO010000175.1:0-8847 GCA_049510875.1 Steroidobacteraceae bacterium | reverse complement strand
GGCGACGCTGCAAAAGCTCAAGCGAGGACAGATCCGTGCCGAATGAACAGCCGAAAATCATCGAAGGAGAGCTGCTCGCGCGCGATTTGCGCTTCGCCTTCATCGCCGCGCGCTTCAACGACTTCATCGTCGAACCGTTGATACGCGGCGCGCTCGACGCGCTCAAGCGCCATGGAGCGACGGAGAAACAGATCGAAATCGTGCGCGTTCCCGGCGCGTTCGACATTCCCATCGCGGCGCGAAAACTCGCCCTGTCGCGCCGCTATGATGCCTTGATCGCACTTGGCGCCGTGGTGCGGGGCGAGACGCCGCACTTCGATTATGTCGCGGGCGAATGTGCCTCGGGACTCGCGCGCATCGCGCTCGAAACGGGAATTCCCGTGGCCTTCGGCGTGCTGACCACCGACACGATGGAACAAGCCGTGGATCGAGCCGGCGGCAAGGGCGGCAACAAGGGAGCGGACGCAGCGCTGGCGGCCGTTGAAATGGCCAATCTGCTGCGGCGCCTGGACTCGTGAGCCGGTGAGCGCCAATCGTGCCCGCAGTTTCGCCCGGCGCCTGGCACTGCAAGCGTTGTATCAGCTGCAAATCAACCCGCGCTCGTGGCAGGACACGCATCGGCAATTTGCCGAGGGCCCGGAAGCGGAGCGGGTCGATCGCGAGTATTTCCGCGAGCTGATCGCGGCGATTGCGCCCAATCGGGACGCCCTGGACGTGCGTTTGTCGACGCTGAGCGAAATACCCCCCGCGGATCTCGATCCCATCGAGCACGCCGTTTTGTGGCTGGGGCTGCACGAATTGGCGGCGTGTCCCGAGCTGCCGTATCGCGTTGCGCTCGACGAAGCGGTGCAATTGGCGAAGCGATTCGGCGCGACCGAGGGACATAAGTTCGTGAACGCGGTGTTGGACCGCGCCGCGCGGGAATTGCGCCCGGATGAGTACGGGAAACCCTTAGCGAGCCCGGTAGGGCAGCCGCTCGAGTAACCAGCGTGACCGGCGATACTCGGTCCTTGGGCGAGTTCGAACTGATCGAGCGCTATTTCGCGCGCTCCACGGCGGCCGGCAGGCTGCGTCCCGACGTGATCCTGGGCGTGGGCGACGATGCGGCGTTGTTGCGGCTGCCGGCGAATACCGACTTGGTGGCGGCCGTTGATACCCTGGTCGCCGGACGACATTTCCCCGTGGACAGCGCTGCGCAGTCGATCGGCCATCGGGCGCTTGCCGTCAATCTGAGCGACATCGCGGCCATGGGGGCGACTCCCGCTTGGGCGACGCTCGCGTTGACCATGCCGGCCGCGGATGCGGGTTGGCTGGAGGGCTTCTCCGCCGGTCTCATGCAGTTGGCCAACGAGTACGGCGTGGCGCTCGTCGGCGGAGACACGACGGCGGGACCGCTCACCATCAGCATTCAAATCCTGGGTTATGTCGAACGCGGCAGCGCATTACGGCGCAGCGGCGCGCAGGCGGGCGATATTCTCGCCGTCACCGGCACGCTCGGCGATGCGGGCGCGGGGCTGGCGCTGTCGACCGGCCGCCTTGCCGCGCACGATCGCGCCGCCGCGGATGAGCTCATACGGCGCTTCGAATATCCAACTCCACGAGTGTCGTTCGGCTCGGCCGCGCGCGGCATCGCGAGCGCGGCGATGGATCTTTCCGACGGCCTGGCGGGGGATCTGCCGAAACTGTGCGAAGCGAGCGGCGCCGCGGCGCACGTGGACGTGGCGCGGCTGCCGCTGTCGCGCGCGATGCAGGCGTTGGTGCCGCCATCCGCAGCGCGCGAGTACGCGCTCACGGCGGGCGACGACTACGAGCTGCTGATCGCCGTGCCGCCGCAGCGCTTCGACGATTTGACAGCGGCGGCGCGGCAATTGAACTTAACGTTCTCGCCCATTGGTGAACTTCGTCCGGGGAGCGGTGTCACCTGGACGTGCGAGGGCCGGCCATACGGCGCTGCGCGTCACGGATACGATCACTTTCGCTGACCTCTCGACCCAAATCACAGTTTGGCGCCGAGCGCGCCAGTATCCTTTGCCACATCGAACAACGTCAGCGCCGCGCTGCGCAAAGCTACCCTTGACCAATATCCGACCCCAGCACGCGAAGTCTCAGAATGGTCGCGCATCCTTGCCCGAAAAAATCGGCAAATACGTGATCATCAATGAGGTCGGCCGGGGCAGCACCGGCATCGTGTATTTGTCGCACGATCCTTATTATGGCCGCGACGTGGCGATCAAGGTGTACAACGTCGATTCCAGCGGCGATGAAAACCGCAAACGCATCTCGCGCAAAATGTTTCTGTCGGAAGCGCACATGGTGGGCATGCTGCAGCACCCGAATATCCTGCCGATATACGACGCCGGCGAAGAAAACGGGCACTGTTACATCGTGACCGAGCACGTGCACGGGGCGCGCACGCTCGCCGCCTATTGCCGGCCCGACAATCTGCTGCGCATCGACGATGTGGTGGAACTCGTGTACAAGGCCGCACGCGCGCTTCACTACGCGCACAGCCGCGGCGTGATTCACCGCGACATCAAGCCGAGCAACATCATGCTCACGCTCGAGAGCGATGTCCGCATCATCGATTTCGGAATCGCGCTGGTGGCCGACTCGGACATCTCGCGCATCGAAGGCATCGCCGGCAGCCCCTCGTACATGTCGCCCGAACAGGTGCAGTCGATCGAGCTCACGAACCGCTCGGACCTGTATTCGCTCGGCGCGGTCATGTACGAACTGCTGACCGGTGTGCGGCCGTTCCGGGCCGGCAATCTGCAGAAGCTCCTGCACCAAATCGTGTTCGCCACCCCGCCGCCCATCCATACGCTGCGCCCGGAGATTCCGGAGGAACTCGAAAACGTCACCGCCATGGCGCTGCAGAAGGATCCGGCGAAACGCTACAAGACGGGTTTGGATTTCGCAGCCGAGTTGACCCGCGTGCATCAGAAATTGCGCGCGCAATACAACAAGATCGATCAACAGGAACAGTTCAGCTTGCTGCGCAAGCTCAAGTTCTTCCACGAATTCTCGCATGGTGAAATCTGGGAGGTGCTGCGCGCCAGCAGTTGGCAGGACTACAGCGACGCCGAGGAGATCGTCAAGGAAGGCGAGATGGATGACCGCTTCTACATCATCGTGCAGGGACGCGTGGCCGTCGAACGCCTGGCGAAGGCACTGGGCTATCTGGACAGCGGCGATTGTTTCGGCGAAACGAGCTACGTGCGGGGCGCCAAACGCACCGCCACGATCAAGGCCGCCGGGCCCGTGACCGTCATGAAGGTGAGTTCCACGCTGTTGGAGCAGGTCTCGGCCGAGTGCCAGCTGAGATTCAATCAGGTGTTCCTGCGCAACATCATCGGCCGCTTGCAGAGCGCGGAGCGCGCGACCTCCTAACTGCGCTTCGCGGCCTCTTTGTCGTGTTCGATCATGGCGTAGGCCGAATGGTTGTGGATCGATTCGAAATTCTCGGATTCGACCACGTAGGCGCGGACCCGCTTGTCGCCATTGAGCGCGACCGCCACGTCGCGCACCGTGTCCTCGACGAATTTCGGATTGTCATACGCGTGCTCGGTGACGTATTTCTCGTCCGGCCGCTTCAATATTCCGTACACCTCGCACGAGGCCTCGTGCTCCGCGAGTTCGATCAGTTCCTCGAGCCACATGTGCTCGTTGAGCTTGGCCGTCACGGTAATGTGCGAGCGCTGATTGTGCGCGCCGTAGTCCGAGATCTTCTTCGAGCACGGGCACAGGCTGGTGGTGGGCACCACCACCTTGAGCCACACGCTCGTCTCGCCGCGGCAGTGTTCGCCGAAAATGGTGGCCTGATAATTCATCAGGCTCTCGACGCCTGACACCGGCGCCTTCTTCATCACGAAATACGGAAAAGTCATTTCAATGTGGCCGGAGGTCGCGTCCAAGCGCTCCGTCATCTCCTTGAGCATCGCGCCGAAAGAGTCCACGGAGATTTCACGCTCGTGATGCAGAATTTCGACGAAGCGCGACATGTGCGTGCCCTTGAAATTGTGCGGCAGGTTCACGTACATATTGAAATTTGCGACGGTATGCTGCTCGCCGCGCGCGCGGTCCTTCACCTTCACCGGATGGAAGATGTCCTTGATGCCGACCTTGTTGATGGGGATGCGGCGCGTATCGGCGCGGCCCTGTACGTCCTCGATCGGCGACACGGTGGGTTTCTTGGCGGCAACGAAATTCATTGTGGGTGAGATTCCTGCAGATGCGGTTTCGCCGGACATGGTGGCGAAACCACGAAGTTCAATGATCTTAGACGATTCGAACGGACTTGGCCCGTCAGCCGCTCGAGGTGCCATCCGTCCAGTGGTAAGTAGTTGTATTTGCTATGGAATCGGCTGAAAAATCCGCGGCCGGTTCAGCTCGGTTCGGCAGCGTCGGGGTCGAAATCCAGAACCGCGGGTTCGCCGGCCTTTTTCAGTAAAATCTCGACCTTTTGCTCCGCTTCCTTGAGCGCGGCCTGGCAGGTTCGCGTCAGCATCACGCCGCGTTCGAACGCGGCCAGTGACTCCTCCAGCGGCAGGTCGCCTTGTTCCAGCCGCTCGACCAGCGCCTCGAGATCGCGCATCGCGGTCTCGAAGTCGATCTTGGCAGCCTCCGTCGGGGTGCGTGTGGCCATGGCTGCGAACGGTACAGGCGCGCCACTGCGTGCGCAAGTTCACATCAACCGATGAATGATGCCGGAACATGCTCAAGGCGTGAGCTGCGTCACAGGCGCGAACTCGCGCCGCTGCGGCGTTTGTATACCATTAGCGGCGAGAAGCCATATGCCGAAATCAATCAAACATATCGTCGCCTGCGGATGGCTGTGCGCAGCCGTCCTGGTGAGCGCCGCCTGCGCTCCGAAACGCATTCCGCCGATGACGGTCACCGACCTCATGGAGGATCGAGTGACGCTCGACGGCGTGCTCATGAAATGCAACGAGAATCCGGAGCGGGCACGGAGCAGCTCGGACTGCTTGAACGCGCGTGTGGCCGTCGAGCGCCTGGCAAAGGACGTGGACCCCGCCGAGGAGGCCAAGCGCAACGTGGAATTCGAGCGCAGCCGCGAGAAATTGCGCTTGGCGCAGGAAAAGCAGCGCCAGGAACAGGACGAGAAGACCAAGGTGGACGCCTACGATCTGCCGTTGGTTCCGGTGGATCCGGCGGCGCAGGGCGGTACGGCACCCAGCAGCACAGCGCCGGGCGGCGCTCTGCCAAGCGGCGCATCGCCGCCCGGAGCGCCCGGCGGAACTCTACCAAGCGGCGCATCGCCGCCCGGAATTGCGCAAATCCGGCCTTGAAGCCCGCGGGCGCGCCTGTGCCCAAGCGATCACCGGCCGACCATCCGATTCAGGTGCTCGGGATAGCGTTCTCCCTGTAGCTCGATCTTGGACGTGGCGCGGTCGATCTCCTGCAGATCGTCGGCAGTCAGCTCGAGCGCCTGCGCCCCCAGGTTCTCCTCCAGACGGTGCAATTTCGTGGTGCCCGGGATCGGAACGATCCACGGCTTGCGCGCCAGCAGCCAGGCGAGGGCGAGCTGCGCGGGGGTCGCCTGCTTGCGCGCCGCAATCGCAGCCAGCGCATCCACGAGGCCCTTGTTGGCCTTGCGGGCCTCGGGCGTGAAGCGCGGGACGACGTTGCGGAAGTCCGTGCTGTCGAACGTCGTGCTCTCGTCGATCTTTCCGGTCAGAAAACCCTTGCCGAGCGGACTGAACGGCACGAAGCCAATGCCGAGTTCCTCGAGGACCGGCAGCACGTCGGCCTCGGGGCTCCTCCAGAACAGCGAGTACTCGCTCTGGAGCGCGGTCACCGCTTGAACCGCGTGGGCGCGGCGAATCGTCTGTACGCCCGCTTCGGACAGGCCGAAGTGCCTGACTTTGCCCGCCTGGATCAGATCCCGCACCGCGCCCGCGACCTCCTCGATCGGCACGTCGGGGTCGACGCGGTGCTGGTAGAACAGGTCGATGGCATCGACCTTCAGGCGCTTCAGCGAGGACTCCGCGACCTGCCGGATGTGCTCCGGCCGGCTGTCGAGGCCGGCCTGCTTACCGTCGACGATCTTGAAGCCGAACTTGGTCGCGATCACCACCTCGGCGAGGAACGGCGCAAGAGCCTCGCCCACGAGCTCTTCGTTGGTGAACGGGCCGTAGATCTCCGCCGTATCGAAGAACGTAACACCGCGTGCGACGGCGCCGCGGATGACTTCGATCATCTTCTGCTTATCTCCCGGCGGCCCGTATCCAAAGCTCATGCTCATGCAACCGAGCCCGAGCGCCGACACCTCGAGGGTGCTGTTTCCGAGTTTTCGCTTCTGCATGACGCCTCCTGATGCTGTGTGGGTTGCAGCTACATTAGACCGTCGCGGTTCTCGCGACTAGTCGCTAGAATACGAATAGACCTATGAATGAGATGCATGAATGAAACGCGAGCAGCTCGCCGATCTCGCGGCTTTCGTCGCCGTGGCGCAGGAACGCAGTTTCACGCGCGCGGCCGCAAAGCTCGGGCTCACACAGTCCTCGCTGAGTCACGCCATCCGGCGGCTCGAGTCGCACCTCGGCCTGCGTGTGCTGGCCCGAACGACGCGCAGCGTCGCGCCAACCGACGCCGGCGAGCGGCTGCTGCGCACTCTCGGGCCGGCATTCGAGGGGATCGATGCCGGGCTTGCCGCGTTGAGCAAGCTGCGCGCGAGGCCCGCTGGCTCGATCCGGATTACCACGGCGCAACACGCGGCTGCGACCATCCTAATGCCGGTACTCGAGCGACTTCTCCCCGAGTACCCGGACATCAAGGTCGAGATCAGCGTCGACTACGGACTGACCGATGTCGTCGCACAGCGTTACGACGCGGGTGTTCGGCTCGGCGAGCAGGTGGCCAAGGACATGGTAGCCGTGCGCATAGGGCCGGACCTGCGCATGGCGGCAGTCGCGGCGCCGTCGTACTTCGCGATTCAGCGGCCGCCGCGTGAACCCCAGGACCTCGCCGCCCACCGCTGCATCAACTTGCGCCTAGCGTCGTCGGGCGGCCTCTATGCGTGGGAGTTCGAGAAGGGCGCGCGCGCGGTGAAAGTACGGGTCGATGGGCAACTTGCCTTCAACGAACTGCCATTGAGTCTTCGAGCGGCCCGGGCTGGACTCGGGATAGCGTTCGTTCCTGAGGACGCAGTTCAGGCGGACGTCGAGGCAGGACGACTCGTACGCGTGCTTGCCGACTGGTGTGCGCCGTTCTCCGGCTATCACCTCTACTATCCGAGTCGTCGGCAACCCATGCCCGCGTTCACCGTGCTGGTCGACGCCCTTCGCTACCACGGTCCCAGGGCGAAGGGCGCCGGCCGGGCTGGCCGGTGAGTGCGCAGGCAGTCATCCGTCGAATCATGTGAAATACCCACAGCCGCGCTATGGCAGCCGCGCTATGGTAGCCACCATGAACACGACGCGCATCCGGATTTCATTGGCCATGGCCGCACTGATGGCGGCCGGCTCCTGCCTTGCCCAGCGGATCGATCCCGGGATTGCGCGCCAGATCGCGGCAATTCAGGCCATCGACAATCACGCCCACCCGGTGCTGGCGCCACCGCTCGACGCGTCGGACCGGGAGTTCGACGCGCTGCCGGTCGCCTCCTTGGAGCCGCAAACCGATCCCGTCGCCCTGCGGCCGGACTTTCCCTTGCTTGGCGCGGCCTGGAAGGCGCTCTACGGATTCGATGCCCCGCCGCCGCTCGATGCCGAGGGCCTCAAACGATTGAACGAGGCGCGCGCAAAGGTCGAGGCACGCCAGGGCGGGCACTTTCCGGCGTGGGTGCTCGACCAGGCGCGGATCGACACCATGCTGGCCAATCGCGTGGCCATGGGCAAAGGGGTGGAGCCGCCGCGATTTCGCTGGGTTCCGTACCTCGATGCTTTGCTGTTTCCGTTGGACAACAGCGGCCTGGCCGCAGCGTCGCCGGACCGCAAGGAGTTTTTTGCCCTTGAAGGCATCATGCGCAGCCGCTACCTGCAGGAGGCGGCGCTCGGCGCGGCCCCAGCGACGCTGGGCGAATACCTCGAACGGGTGGTGACTCCCACTCTCGAGCGGCACAAATCCAGAGGCGCCGTTGCCGAAAAATTCGAGGTGGCCTATTTGCGCTCGTTCGATTTCACCGATCCCGCGCGAGCAGGGGTGGAGCAAACCTATGCGCGCTGGGTGGGAGGCGGCCTGCCGGATCCGGCGCAGTACAAGCTTCTCCAGGACTATCTGTTTCGCTATATCGCGATGGAGTGTGGGCGGCTGGGTATGGCGGTGCATCTGCACGCGCTGGGCGGCTTCGGCAGTTATTACTCGATAAACGGCGGCAATCCTTTGCTGCTGGAACCGTTGTTCAATGACCCGGCGTTGCGCAAGACCAACTTCGTGTTGCTGCACGGCGGGTGGCCATTTGTGCGCGAGGTCGGGGCGCTGCTGCAGAAACCGAACGTCTACGCGGACATTTCTTCCCAGTCGCTCACCATGAGCCCGCACACGCAGGCACAGTGGTTGCGCGAGTGGCTGGAGATGGTGCCGGAGAAGGTGCTGTTCGGAACCGACGGGTATCCCTCCTCGGATGAATTGGGGTGGCCGGAGTCGACTTGGATTGCAAGCCGCGATGCGCGCCAGGCATTGGGCATTGCATTGACGGGGATGCTCGATGACCATGAGATCAGCAGACCGCGCGCCGGCGAACTTGCGGGCATGGTGCTGCGAGGAAACGCGCAGCGGCTGTATGAATTCCAATAAACTCCTATAATCGCCAAGCGCCCTCGTGACTCGAGCGGCCGCCGCTGCGGATTGCCGTCGACGAGAATGAATTGGTCAAGATTTCCTTGG
>JBEKYO010000174.1:0-8894 GCA_049510875.1 Steroidobacteraceae bacterium | reverse complement strand
CGACGCGGAAGTGCTGCGCATCGGCAACGCCGCCCGCGGCGCGGTCGAAAGCAACGCAGACGCCGACACGATGAGCGCCGTGCGGTCGATCGCCGAGCGTCTGTCATCGATGTCGCCCCTCGCCTCGGGGGCGCCGGTGGATGCCGCGCCTGCTCATGATGGCGCGGGCGCCATCGTAGGCTTGTCGACGTAGCGTACGGCCGACGTAGCGCACCGCACCCGCCGCTGCCGGCGCGACGAATCCCCCCGGCTCCCAGTCAACCTGCAGGCGGCGCCGCGCGTTCTGCTCTTAGTCGCGACCCGCGACCCGCGACCCGCGACCCGCGACCCGCGACCCGCGTCCGGCGGCCGCAGCGCCGCTGTAGGAATTATCCGCGAGCGCGACGTCAAAAAGTCCGATAGGAGCCCGGGCGACCCGGACGTAGCGGGATCGGCCGGTGATTTATATAGTGCCATGCGGGTCATGAATACCGGAGTCAAGGGGCGGTGACGCTGAAACATCGCTGCCAATATCAGGACATCGCGCTCGCAGCCGTTGCCGACGCGGTCATCGCGACCGACGCTCACGCGCGGATCACTTATTTCAATGCGGCCGCGGAGTCGCTGACCGGCTGGCAGTCCGCCGAGTCGATGGGCAAGGCGTTGACGCAAGTGTTCTTTCTGCTGGATCAGGACAGCGACCGGCTGATCGACAAACCGCTGGATGGTCTTGCTGAATCACCGAAATTCGAGCTGAAGCAAGCCGCACTCGTCAACAAACGAGGGCTGCAGGCGGCAATCGAGTACACCGCTGTGCGGATGCGCGACCGCAGGGGGAAATTTGCCGGCGCGGTGGTCGTTTGCCGTGCGCGCACACGGGCGGCCGACCTCGCTTTGCAGAACGGCAACGAGTCGCTGCTGGCCAACGCGGACGCGCTGTTCGAGGAGAAGGAGCGCGCGCAGGTTACGCTCAATTCCATCGGCGACGCGGTCATCAGCACGAATTTCAGCGGGCGGGTGAGCTACCTGAACATCGTCGCCGAAAAAATGACGGGGTGGACGCAGAGCAATGCATCCGGCAACGCGGTCGACGACATCTTCAGGCTGGTGGACGCGGCGACGCATGAAATGCTTCCCTGCCCCACCGCACGGGCGATCATCGAGAATCGCAGGGTGTCGCTGGATGCGGTGTGCGTGCTCAGCCGGGGCGGTGCGATGGAGTTGGCGGTGGAAGTGTCGGCCACACCCATTCACGACAGGCAGGGCGGCGTCATCGGCGCCGTGATGGTCGCGCATGACGTTACCGCATCACGCGAGCTCGCGCAGAAACTGGAACACCTCGCGTTGCACGACAGCCTCACGAACCTGCCGAATCGGGCGTTGTTCAACGATCGGTTGACACTCGCCCTGGCCGACGCTCGCATGCAAGGGCGCTACGCCGCGCTGCTGTATGTCGATCTCGATCGCTTCAAGCACATCAACGATTCGTTGGGACACGCCATCGGCGACAAACTGTTGCAGACCGTGGCGCGCCGGTTACTCGGCTGCGTGCGCAGTTCCGATACCGTGAGCAGGCAAGGCGGCGATGAATTCCTCGTGCTGCTTGCCGGCATCCACCGGGTCGAGGATGCGGCCGTGTGCGCCGAGAAGATTCTGAGCACGCTCGAGTCGCCGTATCAAATTGCAGAACACGATCTGCGCCTGTCGGCAAGCATCGGAATTGCCGTATTTCCGAACGATGCGAGCGAGGGCGACGCCTTGCTGCGATGCGCGGATTTCGCGATGTACCAGGCGAAATACAACGGGCGCAACAATTACAAGCTCTTCGTTCCGGGGTCGGTGCTCGATCCGATCGAATGAGCCGCCCTGCGCCGCGCCTTCAGACGACCACAGCATCGGTGTCGTTCGCAACTTCCTCGAGGTCCTCGCCCGGCGCCGCGGCGTCGGCCGCCCGGCCCATTGCTGGGCCCATCGCCGGGATCACGCCCGCGTCGTAACAGACCAGCCGATTGCGCCCCTGGCGTTTGGCGGCATAGACCGCCCTGTCCGCCGCCTCCAGCAGCTGGGCTGCGCTCTCGAAGGGAGCCGCGGAATGGTGCGTGGCGAGACCCACCGAGGCGGTCGCCAACACCGTGCCGCCGGCCACCTCATGACGGGCCGATTGAAGCCGTGCAACGATCCGCTCGCCGATTTTCAAGGCGCCGTCGGCTCCGAGGCCGGGCAGGATGATGACGAATTCCTCGCCTCCGTACCGGGCCACGCAATCCGTGTCGCGCACCACCTCGAGAATGACCTTTGCCGTCGCAATCAGCACGGCATCGCCGGCCGGGTGGCCGTAGGTATCGTTGATCTGCTTGAAGCGATCCAGATCGGCGAACAGCACGCTGAGCGGCCAACCGCCGGTGACGGCCCCGCGAAATTCCGCGTCCATGACGTGATCGAGATGCCCGCGATTGTAGACGCCCGTCAGCGAGTCGCGGCGGTGCTTGTTCTCGAGTTCCGCCGTGCGCGCCTCGAAGTGTTCGGTCATGCGCTGTAATGTGCCGACCTGTTCGATGTTCTGCAGATTGCGGATCAGCAACAGCTCGCGCGCTTGCTCGAGAATGGCAGCGCAGGAGTCCTGGTCCAACAGGGCTGCGTCGAACAGTCGCTCCGTCTCCGGGAGATGCGCAACGATCTTCTCCATCGCTTCGCCCACGGAATCGGCACTGATGCCGAGCCACGACCCCGCATTGACCGACAGATCGCTGAGCTTCAGCGCCGTGCGGTCGCCGAGCAGCATTTCCGCGCAATCGCTGCCCAACGCGAGGCAACGGGCGCCGAGCCCTGCCCGGGCATGAGCATCCGCCAGCGTCGGCGTATGGCTCCACTCCACGGTTTGGCACAGCGGCTCCGGCAGCTTCCAAAATCGCAGCAGCCAGGCGCTCAGCGCAGCGTGGTCGGTGCCGAGCCGCTGCATCTCGTGAGCGGTGAGCTGGTCGTGATTGGCATGCGCCGCGAGGCCCGTATAGAAGTCCGGCTGGACCCGGTCGATGGCCAAAACCGCGATGTCCTGCAACAGCGACGCGAGGAAAACGTCCTCGAGGGCATCGATGTGCTTCAGTTCGGCGAACGTGCGGGCGGCCGAGGCACCGAGAATGGCGCGGCGCCAATAGCGCGAATAATCGATCCGGCTCGACTTGCCGGTCTTGTACGTTCCGACCAGGGAGAAGCTGAGGGCGAGAGTGGTCGCGGCGTTGAGCCCGAGAACCACCAACGCCTGCCTCAAATTCTCGCTTTTGCGCTGCTTCGAGTAGAGCGGCGAGTTTGCAATGCGCATGATCTTGGCCGTCAGGGCCGGATCGCGGCTCATGGCCTTCGCCACCTTCGCGACGTCGATCTCGGGATCGCTGGCGAGCTCGATGATCTGCTGAGCGACGGCGGGCGGGCTGGGAAAGTTGCCCGCCAGCTTCAATTTGTTGCGCAACTGTTCGAGCATGCCTCCCTCCGTGGTGTCCTACGAGATAATCCCTTTACGGCAGATATCCGGCGTTCTTGAGGGTTTGGATTAGTCCGCCCGGCGGGGGGCCACGGCGCGGCCAAAATGGCGCAACTGTGACGGACTTCTCGGTTTCTGCGCGGCTCTCTTCCGCACTTGCGGGCTGTTCATTGGCGCCTCACCGCCGACAAACGCACGATACGCGTTACGAACCAGAAGTCGAAAGGAACCTGACCATGCGGCATTTGCCCGGTGACCAGCGGCGGTGCGTGCTGATCATCGACGACGATCCTGTCTTTACGCTGCTTGCCGGCGAAACCCTGCAGCAAGCGGGGTTCAGGGCGCCGGTGGCCCACAACCTTGGAACGGCGCTTGCCCTGTTCGAGAGCGAGAGACCGGATTTGGTGCTGCTGGATGTCGAGTTGCCGGACGCGAGCGGTTTTGACATATGTGCGCGCATACGCGCCACCCCCGGCGAAACCGACATACCCATCATCATGGTCACCGGCAACAACGATACCGAGTCCATAGCGCGCGCCTATGAGGTCGGCGCCACGGACTTCATCAACAAGCCCGTCCTATGGCCGACCCTCCCGCATCGCGTCGAATTCATCCTACGGGCCCGCGATAACATGCGGGCCCTCCGGCTGAGCGAACACAAGAACCGCGCGTTGCTTCAGGCGCTGCCCGACGCAATCTACATCGTCGACGGCGATGGCGTGATTCTGGGCCACATCACCGGCGCGGAACAACGCAGCGGCGACGGCATTGTCGGCATGCGCATCGAAAGCATCGTGCCCGTCGACGTCGCGCAGTCCGTCCGACTGTCCATGAAAACGGCCGCCGGGTCCGCCGACTTGACCACCCATGAGTTCGAGATCGGCGGCGACGGCGATCGGCGCGCCTTCGAGGCGCGGCTGCGCCCGCAGGCCGACGGCACCTTCCTCGTGATCCTGCGTGACGCCACGGAACGGCGGCGCGCCGAGGCGCAAATAGAGTACCTCGCCTATTACGACACCTTGACCGGGCTGCCCAATCGTCAATTGTTCGTCCGCGACGTCGGCCGCGCCATTTCCGTGGCACAGCGCGCGGGCCACGTGATCGCGCTCCTGTACGTGGATCTCGACCGCTTCAAGCGCATCAACGACAATCTCGGCCATTCGGTGGGCGACGCCCTGCTGCGCAGCGTGGCACGCAGGCTCGAACGCAGCGTGCGGGGCTCGGATGTCGTCGCGGCGCGCGCCGAGCGGAATCAGGGCGCAACCTCGGGCCACGTTGCGCGCTTGGGCGGCGATGAGTTCGTGATCCTGCTGACGGACATCGCCGACAACGCCCACGTCGCCCGCGTGGCCGACCGGATCCAGCAACTGTTGGGAGAACCGTTCGACTGCGACGGGCATCGCTTCGTGGTCACTCCAAGCATCGGCATTGCCATGTACCCGCAGGACGGCCATGAGATCGATGACCTGCTGGTCAAGGCCGACATGGCCATGTACCAGGCCAAGGACCAGGGGCGCAACGGACACGCATTCTACGGAGAGTCCATGGCCGTCCGCTCGCTCGGCCGGCTGGAGCTCGAAATCGACATGCGGCGTGCGTTCGACGCCAACGAATTCCAGCTCTATTACCAGCCGAAAATGGACCTGGCCACGGGCACCATCATCGGCGTCGAAGCGCTGCTGCGCTGGCACGACGCCGAGCGCGGATGGATTTCCCCGGACAAGTTCATACCAGTGGCCGAAGAGACCGGCATGATCGTCGCGATCGGCGACTGGGTGATACGCGAAACCTGCAAGCAGATCAAGGCTTGGGCGAGTACCGACCTCGAGCACTTGAGCATCGCGGTCAACGTATCGGTGCAGCAGTTCGCGCGGGAAGACTTCGTCGACAGCGTGCTGCGCACCATGTGGCAGCACGGGATCAAACCGCATCAGTTGGAGCTCGAGATCACCGAAAGTCTCCTGATGAGGAACGTCGACGGCACCACGGCGGCGCTGAAGCGCCTGGGCGCCGCGGGTCTCACGTTGTCGATCGACGATTTCGGAACCGGGTATTCGTCGCTCGGATATTTGCGCCAGTTCCCGGTCGATGCGCTGAAGATAGACCGATCCTTCGTGAAGGACCTGCCCGCCAGCACGGATGCCGCCGCGATATGCGCCGCCATCATCGCGATGGCGCGGGAACTCAAGCTGAAGGTGATCGCGGAGGGCGTGGAAACGGGAAAACAGCTCGAGTTCCTGCGCACCCACCGCTGCGATCAAGCCCAGGGGTATCTCATCAGCGAACCGGTCTGCTGCGCCGACCTCGAACGCTTGCTGCGCGGCGCAGCCGCCACACGACACGGTGCGCGCCCCATGGGTGCGCACTGCGATTGAACTTATGTGCGTAACTCAGGGAGCGACGTCAATGCATTTCCTGTCGGGCGGAGCCGGCTGCCTGGCCGCGGCGGCTCTGTGTTTGTCGATGCCGAGCGTCGGCGCGCCGGGCACCTTCGCCGATTACGAGGCCGAGGCCGCCTTGATATACAAGGTGGGCAAGTTTGTCCACTGGCCGGAGGCGGCGTTCGCCGCGTCGGGTGGGCAGTTGAAGCTGTGCATCGTCGGCCATGATGACTTCGGAGCCAGCGTGGACGGGCTGGCCGGACAGAGACTCCAGGGCCAGATGATCGCGATCGAGAGGTTGTCGTCCGTGGACGCGTCGGCCGCGACCTGCCACATTGCGTTCATCAGCCGGTCGGAGCGCGGAAATCTCGACGCGTTCCTCAATGCAGTGTCGCAAAGCGCGGTGTTGACCATCAGCGACATCGAGGGATTCGCCGCGCAGGGCGGAATGGTCGGTTTTTCAGGCTCCGACGGCAGGGTCGACCTCGAGATCAATAGCGCGGCCAGCAAGCGCGCGGGGCTCGATATCGGCGCGCAGCTCATGCAGTGCGCGACCCTGGTCGCGGACGCACGGCCCGGTGCGAAGCCATGATGCGCTGGGTGGCCGGGCTGCCGCTGGCGGCAAAGTTTCGCGTAGCCATCGTGTATGCGGCGGCGGTCGCATTGCTGGTGGCATTCGTTCTATTCATGGCGGGCGAGGCGTTCAGCCTGCGCCGCAGCCTCGCGGAGCACTTGCTCACGCTGGCGACGACCGTGAGCGAAAATACCGCCGGCGCATTGACCTTCGCGGACCGCCCCTTGGCGCGCAACGTGCTGGGAACGCTGCGCGCGGATCCGAACATCCGGTCGGTCACGCTGTACGACGCCAAGGGCAAGGTGTTCGTCGACGTGCCGTTCGTTCTCGACGCGGCGGCGCCCGAGGAGCGCCTGCAGGAGTGGGCGATCACCCAAGCGGTGCACGACAAGCGAACCATCCGCTATCGGGGCTTGACGCTCGTGCACATCGAGGTGCCCGTCGTGCTGGATGGGGACCAGGTCGGCACGATCCAGGTCGACGCCGACCTGGAGGAACTGTATTCGCAGCTGGGGATCTCCTTGGGGAGCATGCTGTTGGCGCTGGTGGTCGCAGGTTTGGTGGCCTATGTGCTGTCGACGCGGCTGCAGCGCGTGATCACCGCGCCCGTGCGCGAACTTCTCGAAGTCACCCGCCAGGTCCGTGAAAGCAAGAACTTCGCGATTCGCGCCGTGACCAGCACCGACGACGAGTTCGGCGCGTTGACCGTCGGGATCAATGAGATGCTCGCCGAGCTCGAAAAACGCGATCTCAACCTGCGCGTCTATCAGAACGAGCTGGAAACTCGCGTTCGGGAACGCACAGTTCGGCTCGATGCGGCGGTCGTCGACGCGCAGGAAACCCTCGAACGCGCGGAGGCCGCGAGCCGCGCGAAGAGCGAGTTTCTGGCCCGCATGAGCCACGAGATCCGCACCCCGATGAACGCCGTGCTCGGCATGACCGAGCTGCTGCGCCATGCGACCACCCTGGACGAGCGCCAGCGACGCTATGCCGACACCATCCACCAGTCCGGCACCGCGCTGCTCGGGATCATCAACGATATCCTCGATTTCTCGAAGATCGAGGCCGGCAAGCTCGAGCTCGACATGGCGCCGTTTTCGCTGCGCGAAGTGGTCGAGGATGCGGTGGAGATCCTGGCCGAGAAGGCGCAGGGCAAGGGGCTCGAACTGCTGTGCGACATTCCCCCGGATGTGGAAACCGCGGTGTGCGGCGACGGTCAACGGCTCCGTCAGATAATCATCAATCTGGTCGGCAATGCGGTCAAGTTCACGGAACGCGGCGAAGTCCGGATCGTGGTCCGGCACACCGGCATCGACCGCACGCATTCGACCTTCCGGTTCGACGTCGTCGACACGGGTGTGGGCATAAAGCCGGAGAATTGCTCGACCATATTCGAGTCCTTCGCGCAGGAGGACAACTCGACCACGCGCAAGTATGGCGGCACCGGGTTGGGCCTGGCGATCTGCAAGCAGTTGGTCGAGTTGATGGGCGGACAAATCGGCGTCGCGAGCACGCCGGGGGTCGGATCGACGTTTTCCTTCACGGTGGTGATGGAAAACGATCCGTCGACGGTGCGCGGCATGCGTCCCGCCATTCTGAAGCGTACTCGCATATTGATCGTCGACGACAACTCGACGAACCGCGAGATCCTGGGCGGGCACCTCAGGAGCTGGGGCGTTTCCGTGACCGAAGCCGAGTCGGGCGCGGCCGCGTTGGACATCCTGGGGATGGAGGATAAAGGAGATTTCGACGCTCTCGTCGTCGACCGGCAGATGCCGACCATGGATGGGTTCGCTCTGGTCAGGATCATCCGCGGCCGGAGCGGATTTGCCGACATCCCCATTCTGCTGATGAGTTCGATCTCGACGGCACCGAGCGCGGATGACCCCGTCGACGACCGCACCGGGTGGCTCAGCAAGCCGGTGCGGCGATCCCAATTGCATTCGTGCCTGGCCTCGCTCCTGGCGAGCAAGCCTGCGCCGGTCACGGGAGCGTCGGGCACGTTGAGCAAGCGGGTCCCGATCATCGTGCACGAGCCGCGGGAGAAGTGCAGCATCCACCGCGTGCTGCTCGTCGAGGACAATCCGGTCAATCAGGAACTGGCTCTGGCCATGTTGACGGAACTCGGCGTCGAGGCGGTGAGCGCCTGGAGCGGCGAGGAGGCGCTGGTCAAAGTGGCCGCCGACATCTTCGATGTCGTGTTGATGGATTGCCAGATGCCGAAATTGGACGGATACGCGACGACGCGCCGCTTGCGCGAGTGGGAGCGGCGTACCGGCCGTGACCGGATACCGGTGATCGCAGTTACCGCGAACGCACTCAACGGCGATGCCGCGAGATGCTTCGAGGCGGGCATGGATCGCTACCTGAGCAAACCATTCACCATCGACCTGCTGCATCGCATTCTCGAGTCCTGTGCGCCGGGCGCCGAGTACGACCCCAAGGCCGAGCCCAAGGTCAAGGTCAGCGCCCAGCCCAAGGC
>JBEKYO010000173.1:0-8964 GCA_049510875.1 Steroidobacteraceae bacterium | reverse complement strand
CGACTACAGTAGTTAATATAACGATGAACTTGGCTGTCATGGCGTTTTCTAACTACCTGTAATACATAGAATTTATGGTAAACGCGCTTCGCCTGCGGTGCTTCGATGGCCGTGCCGACCTGCCGCATACTACCCGACTTCGAAGCGAAATGTCAGCGCTGTCACCAAGGGCGTGCCCGGCCCCGCCGCTGCGCCGAGACCCATGCCCGCATGCCGACTAGCGCAGCCCCCGTGCTCCTGACTGCCTTGGATTGGACCGTTATCGGCGCTTACGTGGGCGGTTTGGTGGTTCTTGGTCTGTTGCTGTCGCGGCGCCATTTTGCGCCGGTCGACTTCTTTCTAGCCTCGCGCGCCACGCACTGGCCGGTGATCGGTCTGGCTCTGCTGGCATCGAACATGTCCTCGACCGCGCTCGTGGGACTCGCGGGCGGCGCCTACGCGATGGGAATTTCGGTGTACGACTACGAATGGACGGCCACCGTCATCCTGGTGTTTTTCTGCCTGTTCATGCTGCCGTTCGTGATCCGCAGCGGCACCTACACCATGCCGGAGTTCCTCGAGCGGCGCTACGACGTGCGGCCGCGCTTGCTGTTCGCCGTGCTCACGCTGTTTCTCAACGTCTTCGTCGATTCTGCCGGAATCCTCTACAGCGGATCCTTGGTGTGCAAGCTGCTGTTCCCGGATCAACCGTTGTGGCTGATCGTCGCCGCCTTGGCGGGCGCCGCCGGCATCTACGCCGCGTCGGGCGGCTTGCGGGCCGTGATCTATACCGAAGCGGTGCAAGGCGTCGTGCTGATGCTGGGCGCGCTCGTCATCTCGGTCGGCGCCTTCCACCGCGCCGGCGGATGGCACGCCGTGATGAGCGGCGTCGACCCTGCCATGGTCTCGTTGATCCGGCCGATCGGCGATCCCGGCGTACCCTGGCCGGGATTGTTGTTGGGCATTCCCCTGCTCGGTTTTTACTATTGGTGCACCAACCAGTCCATCGTGCAGCGGCTGCTGTCCGCGAAGAACATCGACCATGCGCGCTGGGGCGCGCTGTTCGCCGGCCTGTTGAAATTGCCGGTGCTGTTCTTGATCGTGCTCCCCGGCATTTGCGCGCTGCTGTTGTATCCGAAATTGCTGCGCGCGGATATGGTGTATCCCAAGCTCATCCTCGAGTTGCTGCCGGCGGGACTGGTGGGATTGGTGGTGGCGGGATTCGTCGCGGCCACCATGGTGTCGATCGCCTCCATGCTCAACTCCGCCGCGACGCTCATCACCATCGACGTCCTCAGCCAGTTGGGGCCGTCCCTGTCGAACGCCGACACGGTGCGAGCCGGCCGCTGGGCGACCGCGGTTCTCTACCTGGTCGCCGTTGCGTGGGCGCCGCAACTGCATTACTTCTCCTCGCTCTGGCAGTATCTGCAGGCGGTGCTGGCCTATGCCGTGCCGCCCGTGGTCGCGGTGTTCCTGGTGGGCACGTTCTCGCGCCGCGTCAATGCCGACGGCGCCACGGCGACGATGCTCGTGGGCTCGGCCTGCGGCCTGGTCCTGTTCCTCTCGAATTCGGTGCTCGGCTGGACGCACCTGCACTTTTTGTATGCGGCTCCGATTCTCACGCTGATCGATGTCGGCATCCTGGTGAGCGTGAGCGCACGCCATCCCGCCGAGCTCAGCGCGGCGAGCGAGGCCACGATGTGGAAACTCGCTTTTCGGCGCGGGGAACAGCGACGCCTGGCACTCACGCCGGTGTGGCAGGACTATCGGGTGCTCGCGGCGATATTGATGCTGCTCACGCTGGGCATCGTGGTCGTGTTCCGGTAGACGCGGGCGAACTCTTGCAGCAGCTTCTCGACCTCATCGGGATCGACCGGTTTGGTCAAATGATGGTTGAATCCGGCGGCGCGGGCGCGCGCCTTGTCATCCTCCTGTCCCCAGCCGGTCACGGCGACCAATAGGGCAGCACCGCCCCAGGCTTCGGCGCGTATCCGGCGCGCCACCTCATAGCCCGACACATCCGGCATGCCGATATCCAGGATCACCGCATGCGGCCGCTCTCGATGCGCGGCTTGCAGCGCCGCCTCCCCGCAATGCACGACCGAGACTTCGTGACCGTTCATCTCCAGCAGCATGGCGAGGCTGTCGGCCGCGTCGCGGTTATCATCCGCCACCATCACTTTCAGGCGCGAAGTCGCGTCCGGGACGGCGCGCGGCGCCCCCGCCGCGGCGGCCGCCTCGGCCGCGTCGAGGACGATCGACCGCGGCAGATGAATGGTGAATTCGCTGCCCGACCCCAGTCCCGCGCTGTAGCCCTCGATGGTGCCGCCGTGCAATTCGACCAACCCTCGGACGAGCGCCAGGCCGATGCCCAGTCCGCCCTCGGAGCGCGCGACGGCCGAGTCGACTTGCGAGAACATTTGGAATACCTGGGACAACGCCTGCGCTTCGACGCCGATACCGGTGTCTTTCACCGACATCGTGATCTCGGTCGGGGCGAGCTTGACCACCAGCGTAATCAGCCCTCCGGCGTCCGTATACTTGGCGGCATTGGTGAGCAGATTCGAGAGCGATTGCGACATCCGCAGCGGATCCACGGCCAAGCTGATCGGCTGCGGCGGAAGATCGATGCTCAATCGATGCTGTTTGGCGTCGATGAGCGGCCGTGCCGTCTCGACCGCCGCCCGAACCAGGGAATCGAGGTCCACCGTTTCGATCTTGAGATCCAGACGGCCGCGGGTGATGCGCGAGACTTCCAGCAGATCATCGAGCAGCAAGGCCATGCGCTGCACCTGCCGCGATATCACCTCACGCGCCCATTGCTGCTGCTGAACCTCCATCTTGCCCGATTCGAGCAGCTTCACGGCGTGACGGATGGGGGCGAGCGGATTGCGCAGCTCGTGCGCCAGCGTGGCGAGAAACTCGTCCTTGCGCCGGTCGGCCTCGCTCAACGCGCGCGTGCGGGCTTGAACCTCCTCGAGCATTTTGTTGAACGCATCGACGACGATGCCGATCTCATTGTCCGAATACTTCTTGGCCCGCAGGGAATAATCGCGGCCCTCCACGACCGCATGCGAGACGGCGACGATGGCATCGAGCGGCTCGGTGATCCCGATCTGCAATCGTTTCGAGAGGATGAACGCCGCCCCCATGCTCAACAGGGTCGCCAGGATGAAAATCTGCGAATAGGTGCCCATCCTGCCCGCCAGGTCATAGCGGGATTCGAGATAGATCGTCCCCAGAATCTGACCGTTGCGCTGCACGGGCTGAACGGTTTCCACGCGCTCGCCGGAGGTCCGCACCCCGGTCGGCGGCGAGAGCAGCGGCGGCGGCGGTTCGCCCCGACGGACATACGCCGCATACAGCCTCCCGTCGGCCGAATACAGCGCCGCCACCATCACTCGGCGCCGCACTTCGAGCGACTTCAAGTCGCGCTCCACCGCTGCGTGATCGTCGAGAGCGGCCGCGGGAGCGACCGATGAGGCGAGGATGCCCGCCTCGGTCGCCAAATCGGTAGCCCACGTGGTGCGATACGTATAGAGCTCGTGCGCGAGCATCGCGAGGCCGCTCACCAGCAGCGCCAACGCCGTCGCGAGCAGCACCACCCGCATCAGTTGGGCGCGTACCGTGTCCTGCCCGAACGCTGAGCTGGGCAAGCCATCCTTACCGGGTCGCGGTCGCCGCCAATAGGACTGTGTCAAGGGTACCTGGGCTTGCCCCGGATCATGCCGCCGAGCGTGGCAATCCGTTACGTTGGTCGCCTTCGATAGTGTACTCCGATCATCGTTTGGTCAACGCGTCGCGAATCTGCTCGAGCAGCACCTCCTGACGGGGAGGCGGGGCGTCGGCGGCGGGCGCGGGCGGCTTCTTCAGCTTGTTGATGCCCTTCACCGCGATGAATATCACGAATGCGATGATGAGAAAATCGACGACCGTCTGCAAAAATGCGCCGTACCTGAGCAGCACCGGGGCGCCCTTGGGGTCGGTCCCCAGGGTGACGGCGAGATCGCTGAAATTGATGCCGCCGATCAACTGACCGAGCGGCGGCATGATGACATCGCCGACGAACGAGGAGACGATTTTGCCGAACGCCGCGCCGACGATGACGCCCACCGCCAGATCGATCACGTTGCCCTTCATGGCAAATTCTTTGAATTCACTGCCGATACTCATGTCCCATGCTCCTTGACTGCGAAAAAACCCCCTGCCCCGGGCTGAAACATAGCATGGCATGGCGTCCCTCGCCCGACGGCAGCACGCCGTCAACGTGCGCTGCGTGGCGCATGCTAGGCTTGCGAATCGGGCAAACGGCGCGGCCGCATGCCGGTCGGTTCAAAGGGAAAATCACCATGGATCTTGGAATTCGAGGCCGACGCGCCATCGTTTGCGCATCGAGTCAGGGCCTGGGCAAGGGCTGCGCAATGGCGCTCGCCGAGGCCGGGGTCGCGGTGGTGATCAACGGGCGCAACCCCGCATTGCTCGACAAGACCGCCGAGGAAATCCGGGTGGCGTCGCGCGTCGAGGTGACGCCGGTACTCGCGGACATCGCAACCGCCGACGGCCAGGCGCGGCTGCTCGCGGCCTGCCCGGCGCCGGACATCCTCATCAACAACAACGGCGGTCCCCCCTACCGGAATTTCCGCGAACTGGATCGACAGGCGATGTTGACCGGGGTCACCATGAACATGGTGACGCCCATCGAGCTCATCCAGCAGGTGATCGACGCCATGGCCGCGCGCGGATTCGGCCGAATCGTGAACATCACGTCGCTGAGCGTCAAGATGCCGCTCGCCGGACTCGATCTGTCGAGCGCCGCTCGCGCCGGACTCACCGCGTTCGTCGCCGGGGTCGCGCGCGGTGTGGCGGACAAGAATGTCACCATCAACAACTTGCTGCCGGGCAGCTTCGACACCGCGAGACTGCGCGGCGGCATGGCCGCCGCCGCCGCGCACGCCGGCGTTCCGGAATCGGAAATCGCACGGGGTTCGCGCGAGGCCATACCCGCCAAGCGCTTCGGGACGCCAGCCGAGTTCGGCCGGATCTGCGCGTTTCTGTGCAGCGTGCATGCCGGATACATGACCGGCCAGAATATTCTGGTCGACGGCGGGGCGTACCCCGCAGCGTTCTAGGAGCCTAGGACCGGACGGCGGCGCCGGTGAGGCGCCGGCCCGGCGAGATATCCTCGATGGACGTGACCAGTTCGATGAGCGCCGGGCCCGCATGCGCGCGCGCCGCGCTGAGCGCGGCCGCGAACTCCGCCGTGGCCGTCACGCGCCAGGCGGCCAGTCCGTAGGCGCGCGCGAGCGCGACGAAATCGGGATTGGTCAATGCCGTGGCCATTTGACGTCCGGGGAAACGCGCCTCCTGATGCATGCGGATGGTGCCGTAACAGGCGTTGTTCACCACCAAAAAGACGATGCGCAAGTTGAGTTCCACCGCCGTCGCCAATTCCTGCGACGACATGAGAAAGCAGCCGTCACCGGCGACGCACACCACCTCGCGCTGCGGATGGCTGAGTTTTGCGGCAATTGCCGCGGGCACCGCGTATCCCATGGCGCCGCTCCCGGGCGCCACTTGGGTGGGGAACGCATCGTGCGAGTAGAAACGGTGCAGCCACGCCGCGTAGTTGCCCGCGCCGTTCGCGATCAGCGCCGACGCGGGCAACTGCGCGCGCAGTTCGCGAACGATCAGCGACATATTCACGGCGCCGGTGACCGGGACCGGCTCCATGAACGCGGCCTGTTCCGCGTGCGCCGCCCGAGTCCAGGCGGCCCACGGCCTCTCGCGCGGCGCGCGCGGCGCCAATTCCACCGCTACGCTGCCTGGCCGCGCGTGCACGGCGAGCAGCGCCGGAAAGACCGCCGACAGACTTTGCGCATCGAGGTGCACATGGATCAGGCGCGTGCCCGTGGTCGCGCGGTCCAACCACTGGTAGCCGCCCGTTTCCACATCGCCGAGCGCGGCGCCCAGCGCCAGAATGACATCGGCCTCCCGGACCCGCTGTACCAGCGCCGGCATGGCGCCGAAGCCGAGTTCGCCGGCGTAGCAGCCGTGCCCGTTCGGGAACAGGTCCTTGCGGCGGAAGCCGGTCGCCACCGGCAGCTCCCAGGCCTCGGCAAATCGCTGCACGGCGCCGACGGCCGCGGCGCTCCACTGGCTGCCGCCGAGCCACACCAGCGGCCGGCGGGCGCCCTGCAGCCGCGCCGCGATGGCCGCGACCGCCTCCGCGCCGACCTCGAGCATCGGGGCCGGCGGCGCCGCGCCAAGCGTTCCTGCATACGGCTCGGCGAGCACATCCTCCGGCAATCCGACCACGACCGGCCCGGGCCGCCCGGTCGCGGCAAGTTGGAAGGCGCGGTCGACGATTTCCGCGGTGCGGCTCGCGAGATCGATGCGCACGACCCCCTTGGCCAGGTCCGCGAACGTTTGCGTCAGGTCCACTTCCTGGAATGCCCGACGCCCCCGGTCTTCGCGCGCGATCTCGCCCACGAACAGCACCATGGGGGTCGCGTCCTGCTGCGCCGTGTGAATGCCGATGCAGGCGTGCGCGAGGCCCGGCCCGCGGGTCACGAATGCAACGCCGGTCCCGCCCCCGAGCTTCGCGGTCGCCTCGGCCATGTTGGCCGCCGCGGCTTCATGCCGGCAAGTGATCACGCTGAGCGTGTCGCGCGCGTCGTACAGCGCATCGAGCACATCCAGGTAGCTTTCGCCCGCCACCGTGAAGACATGGCGCGTACCGTGAGCGCACAGGCGCTCAACGATCGCATCGGCAACGCGTCGCACGGTCATCGTCTGGTCAAGTCCTCCCGGCCAGCGCGCACGATATCACATGCGAGGCACCTCGCCCGCGGCTGCGCGGTGCTATGATCGCGAGAGTCATGCTCTCACGACGCACTTTCCTCGGCAGTGCGAGTAGCGCCGCGCTGATCGGAAGCGGTGTCGCGGGCGCCGCGGCCGCGCCGCCCGCGGCGCCGGATCTCAAGTCCATGACCGGATCGGCGGTGCCGATCTCGGCCGGCGAGCGGCAGTCGCGAATCGCCCGGTTGCAGGCGCTGATGAGAGCCCAAAAGATCACGGCCCTGCTGGTCGAATCCGGATCCTCGCTCGAATATTTTACCGGTGTGCGGTGGCCCCGCTCCGAACGCACCACGGCTGCCGTCATCCCCGCGAGCGGAACCGTGCTCATCGTGACCCCCGCGTTCGAGGAACCCTCGGTGCGCGAAACGCTGCGGGTGGACGGCGATGTCCGTACGTGGAACGAATCGGAGGATCCGTTCGAAACGATCGCTCAGGGTCTACGCGACCGGAATGCGGGCGCGGGTGCGATCGCGGTGGAACCGACGATGCGCTTCTTCATCGTCGATGGCGTGCGCCGTGCGGCGCACGCCGATCGCATCGTGTCGGGCGATGCGTTGGTGCGCGCCTGCCGGCTGCTCAAATCGCCCGCGGAACTCGCGCTGATGCAGATCGCGAACGACGTCACGATCGAGGCCATTCGCTGGGCTCGAGCGCAGGTGGTGCGGGACATGCGCACTGCGGACATCGCGGCGCTCATCGACGGCGCCACCGGCGCCTTGGGCGGTTCGCCCGAATTCTCGCTGGTACTGCTGAACGAAGCGTCGGCGTATCCGCACGGCTCCAAGCAAGCCCAGGCGATTCGCGCCGGGTCGATCATCCTGGTCGACTGCGGCTGCACGGTGCAGGGTTACCAATCGGACATTTCCCGAACCTGGGTGTTCGGCGAACCGAGCGCCAAGCAGCGCAAAGTATGGAACACGGTCAAGCGCGGCCAGGAGATCGCGCTCGAGGCGGCGAAGCCCGGCGCGCCGGCGGGTTCCATCGACGATGCCGTGCGGCGCTACTACGAGCGCGAGGGCTGGGGTCCGGGGTACGCGTTGCCCGGCCTGTCCCACCGCACCGGCCACGGCATCGGTCTCGACGGCCACGAACCGGCCTACCTCGTGCACGGCGACGACACGCCGCTGCAGCCGGGGATGTGCTTTTCCGATGAACCCGGCCTCTACATCCCCGGCGAGTTCGGGGTCCGCTTGGAGGACTGCTGGCACATGACGGCGGCGGGACCGCAGACGTTCACTCCTCTGGCGCGCTCGCCCGAGGACCCGATATGATTGCCCGAATCAAGGAGCCCGCATGACGTGGACGAAGAGCCAGCGCAATGTGGTCATTGCCGCCTATCTGGGCTGGACGCTCGATGCGTTCGATTTCTTCCTGATGGTGTTCATGTTCAAGGACATCTCGGCCGAGCTGCACTCCAGCATGCAGGTCGTTTCGACCGCGGTCCTGCTGACCTTGGCCATGCGGCCGGTCGGGGCCTTCCTGTTTGGCCGGCTCGCCGACCGATTCGGCCGCAAGCCCACGCTCGTGTGGAACATTCTTGCGTATTCGTTGTTGGAGATGGCCTCCGGATTCGCGCCGACCATGACCACGCTCCTGATCGTGCGCGCCTTGTTCGGCGTTGCGATGGGCGGCGAGTGGGGTGTCGGTTCCGCGCTGACGATGGAGACCATCCCCGCCTCCGCGCGCGGCTTCGTGTCGGGCCTGCTGCAGTCCGGCTACCCCTCGGGCTACTTCCTCGCATCGCTCGCGGTGTACCTGTTCTATGACCGGCTGGGCTGGCGCTACATGTTCATGCTCGGCGTGATCCCGGCCGTCCTCGTATTCTTCATCCGGCGCGGAGTCGACGAATCGCCCGCGTGGCGCGAACAACAGGAGAGCCCGCGCGCGGGCATCATGGCCGTGTTGAGACGCGACTGGAAGCTCGTGCTCTACGGCATCGTGCTCATGACCGCATTCAATTTTTTCAGCCACGGGTCCCAGGATGCGTATCCGAGTTTGTTCTTGAAGGTTCAGCATCACTTCGACACGCACTTGAGTTCGCTGCTGACGGCTGTCGCCAATATCGGGGCGATTTGCGGGGGCCTGTTCTTCGGCTCGATGTCCGAGAAGATCGGACGGCGCAGGACC
>JBEKYO010000172.1:0-9054 GCA_049510875.1 Steroidobacteraceae bacterium | reverse complement strand
GTGTTCGATCTGTCGCGCCAGATTCGTGCCAAGAGTTTCCCGGCGCCGCCCGACAAGCGTGCGGGCTATCGGTTGGTCATCGATTTGAATGGCGCCGCGGCGGCGGAGACTCCCGTGAAGGCCGAACATGCGCGGCCGGACGCTCGCAACCTCATCATCGCCATCGACGCCGGCCACGGCGGAGAGGATCCCGGCGCCATCGGTAAGTTCGGGACCCAGGAGAAGGACGTGGTCCTCGCCATCGCCCGCGCGGTGGCGGTGCGCGTCAACGAGGAGCCTGGCATGAAGGCCGTCCTGACCCGCGACGGCGACTACTTCGTGCCGCTGCGCGACCGCATGCGCCGTGCGCGTGCGCACCAGGCCGACTTGTTCGTGTCGATTCACGCGGACTCGATTCGCGACCGCAGCGTCGACGGCTCCTCAGTGTACATCTTGTCGCAGCGGGGAGCCACCGACGAGGCCTCGCGATGGCTGGCCGAGCGCGAGAACGCCGCGGACTTGATCGGCGGAGTCTCGCTCGAGGACAAGGGCAACGTGCTCGCCTCGGTGCTGCTGGATCTATCCCAATCGGCATCCTTGAGCGCGAGTCAGGCGGCGGCCGAGCACGTCCTGCATCAGCTCAACCGGGTCGGCGAGATCCGCAAGCCCCAGGTGCAGCAGGCCCGCTTCGTGGTGCTGAAGTCACCGGACATTCCGTCGATGCTGGTGGAGACCGCGTACATTTCCAATCCGCAGGAGGAGCTGCGTCTGCGCGGAGCGGTGCACCAGGCGAAATTGGCTGGTGCCATCCATCAGGGCTTGCGTGCGTATTTCTATGACGATCCGCCCGCCGGTACCCGCATCGCCGAACTCGCGGGGGCCGGACCGGCGGGGACGGCCGCGGGATCCGCCCCGGCCACAGCGCCGGCCGCCGTCGCCGGCCCGGCCCGCCCGGTGTTGGCCACGGTCCAGGGCGATACCGGCGGCTAGGGCCGACTATCGGCCGCATGCCGGCGCGCCCCCCGGGCAGCGGGCGCGGTTGCTCCCTTCACCTCGGGCGCGCTGTGCGAAAATGCACGATTCGCGAGGTGGCCCATTGTCCATTCAAATCCTGTCCGACGAACTCATCAACCAGATCGCTGCCGGCGAGGTGATCGAACGCCCGGCGTCCGTGGTCAAGGAGCTCGTCGAGAACTCCCTCGATGCGGCCGCGACGCGCATCGAGGTGGACCTCGAGCGTGGCGGCTGCGGTTTGATTCGCGTGCGCGACGACGGCATCGGGATCGTTCCGCACGAGATCGCGGTCGCGCTGGCGCGCCATGCGACCAGCAAGATCGCCTCGCTCGAGGATCTGGACAGCATTGCGACCTTGGGCTTCCGGGGCGAGGCGCTGCCGAGCATCGCCTCGGTGTCGCGCTTGAGCCTGACATCGCGGTGCGCCGCGGCTGAGCATGCCTGGGCGGTGGAGGTCCGCGACGGGTCGCTGTCGGCGCCGCAACCCGCCGCGCACCCAGCCGGCAGCACCCTCGAAGTTCGCGACCTGTTCTTCAACGTCCCAGCGCGGCGCAAATTTCTGCGCACCGAGGCCACCGAGTACCAGTATGCGGTGCGTATGCTGGAACGCCTGGCGCTGTCGCGCTTCGATGTGGGCTTCACGCTGTCGCACAACGGCAAGCGGATTTGGACATTGCCGCCGGCGCGTTCGCCCGGCGAGCGCCTGGCGCGCGTGGGACAGGTCTGCGGCGAGGAATTTGCCTCGCACGTGATCGAGTTGACCCACGAGACCGAGAGCCTGCGCTTCCGCGGGTGGCTGGCGCTGCCGACGTTTTCCCGCTCGCAGGCCGATCTTCAGTTCGCGTTCTTGAACGGCCGGTTCGTGCGCGACAAGCTGGTCGCGGGCGCGGCGCGGCTCGCCTACCAGGATGTGCTGTTCAACGGCCGCTTCGCCGCCTACCTGCTGTACCTCGAGATGGATCCGTCCATGGTGGACGTCAATGCGCACCCCCAAAAGTTGGAGGTGAGGTTTCGCGATTCGCACCGCGTCCACGATTTTCTCTTCCGCACGCTCGAGCGCGCGTTGGCCGGGACCCGGCCGACGGCCGCGTCGGCGGGCAGCGCGCCGCTCGATTGGCTCACTGGCAGCGCCACGCACACGGGCGTGGCGCCGCCCAGCCAGGCGCGCTTCGCGTTGCCGGAGTCGAGACCGCGGCTCGGCGCCGATGCGTATCGCAGCTTCGTGGAAAGCGCGCCGCTGCAGGGCCCGGAGGCGGTCCATGATTTTGCGGCCGACGCCGCGAACGGCGCATCGGCAGGCGATGCCGCCGCCCCGCTGGGCTATGCCATTGCGCAGCTCCACGGCGTGTATATTTTGGCGCAAACCGCGCAAGGCATGGTGCTGGTCGACATGCACGCGGCGCACGAGCGGGTGATGTACGAAGGCATGAAGCAACTGCTGCAGGGGCACACGGCGCAACAGCAGTTGCTGGTCCCGGAGGTGTTGCCGGTGACGCCGGCGCAGGCCGAAGCGGCCGAAGCGCATGCCGCGGAATTCGCCGCTCTGGGATTCCTGGTCACGCGGTTGGCGCCGGATCAGCTCGCGTTGCGGGCGGTGCCGAGTCTCTTGTTGGGGCGCGATCCTGGCGGCGTGGTGCGCGACGTGCTGGCGGATCTGGTCGAGACCGGCCACTCGCGGCGCGTAGAGGAGTCGATCAATCACCTGCTCGGCACCATGGCCTGCCATGCCGCGGTCCGCGCCCAGCGCAATCTGACGCTGCCGGAAATGAACGCCCTGCTGCGGGCGATGGAGCGCACGGACCGGGCCGACCAGTGCAATCATGGCCGCCCGACCTGGGTGCGGTTGTCGCTGGGCGATCTCGATCGGCTGTTCATGCGCGGTCGTTGAGGGTGAGCGCGCCCGTCGCCCGGAGTGCGGTTCTCTTGATGGGGCCGACCGGGGTCGGAAAATCGGAGCTGGCCGTTCGGCTGGCGCGCGACTATGCGCTCGAGATCGTGAGCGTGGATTCCGCACTGGTGTACCGCGGCATGGACATCGGCACCGCGAAGCCGGATCCCGACACGCGGCGCGCCGTGCCGCATCACCTCATCGACATTCGCGACCCGGCCGCACCGTACTCCGCCGGAGACTTCGTCGCGGATGCGGCCGCCGCGATGGCGGAGATCTGGGGGCGCGGGCGTCAGCCCTTGCTGGTCGGCGGCACGATGCTGTATTTCCACGCCTTGTCGAACGGCATTGCGGCATTGCCCGAACGGGATTTGGGGGTGCGTGCGCAAATCGACGCCCGCGCCGCGTCCGCCGGGTGGCCCGAAGTGCATCGAGAGCTGGCGCAGGTGGATCCCGAGGCCGCCTCGCGGATTCACAGCAACGATCCGCAGCGCATTCAACGGGCGCTCGAGGTCTACCGGCTGACGGGGCAACCCATCTCACGGCTGCAACGCTCGCGAGCCTCGGTGCTCGCCGATGTCCGGGTGATCGAGATTTCCCTGGCGCCGCTCGAGCGGCAGTTCCTGCACGGGCGTCTCGAAGCGCGCTTCGACGCGATGTTGGCGGCGGGATTTCTCGACGAGGTTCGAGCTTTGCGGGCGAGAGCCGATTTGAGCGCGGAACATCCGTCGATGCGCGCGGTCGGATACCGGCAGGTATGGCGACATCTGGCGGGCGACTGCACCTTGGACGAGGCACGCGAGCGGGCGATTGTGGCAACGCGACAACTTGCGAAGCGCCAGCTCACCTGGCTGCGCGCACGCCCGCGCGCCCAGCGCATCGACGCCGCGCATCGAGATGTCGCATCGCTGCTGGCCAACGCACTGTCAGAGAGCGGAATCCCACGGTGCACTTAGGTGTTACTCCGCTCGGGGCGGCTGTGCTAGCATGTAGTCGGTATGTGCGTTGTGCCCACACGGAAGTGACGCGGCAATGCAAATGACACTAAAAACAAGGAGCTCTCCCATGGCCCGTGGCCAGTCCCTTCAGGACCCTTTTCTCAACGCGCTGCGTAAAGAACGTGTGCCCGTCTCGATTTACCTCGTGAACGGCATCAAGCTTCAAGGGCAGATCGATTCGTTCGACCAGTTCGTGGTGTTGCTCAGGAACAGTGTGAGCCAGATGGTCTACAAGCACGCCATTTCCACGGTGGTGCCCGCGCGCAACGTGCGCCTGCCCACCGGCGAAGACGGCGAAGTGACGGAACCGGCGATCGTCGAATGACCTCGATCACCGCGCTCCGCCCAGCCTGGCCATGTCACGAGAAACAGTGACCGGGCGGCACTCTGCAATTGTTTGAACGTCCCCGGGGTGGCGAGCGCGCCATTTTGGTGGGCGTCGGCATCGGGCACCCGGTCGATCCCTACGATACGTCGGAATTCAAGGCGCTTGCCGCCTCCGCCGGTGCCGAGAGCGTCGGGGTGGTGCTGGCGACGCGTCCGCGGCCGGATCCCAAATACTTCGTCGGATCGGGCAAGGCGGAGGAAATCCGCGCCTGCGCGGATGCGCACGACGCCGATGTGGTGCTGGTGGATCAGGCGCTCACCCCCAGCCAGGAGCGCAATCTCGAGAAACTGACGAACCGTCGAGTTTTGGATCGTAATGGGTTGATTTTGGACATCTTTGCCCAGCGCGCCCGTAGTTTCGAGGGTAAGCTTCAAGTCGAACTCGCCCAACTGTCGCATCTGGCGAGCCGCTTGGTGCGCGGCTGGACCCACCTCGAGCGGCAAAAGGGCGGCATCGGCCTGCGAGGTCCCGGCGAGACCCAGCTCGAGACGGATCGGCGCCTCATCGCCAAGCGCATCCGCACCCTGAAGGCGCGCCTCGACAAACTGGCGCGGCAGCGCGACACGAGCCGGCATGTGCGCCGTGAAGTGCCGGTGCCCACCGTGGCGCTCGTGGGCTACACGAACGCCGGAAAATCCACGTTGTTCAATGCGCTCACGGGCGCGACCTCGTATGTCGCCGACCAGCTGTTCGCGACCCTGGATCCGACCGTCCGGCAGGTCAAATTGGCCGGCGTCGGCGAGATCGTGCTGGCGGACACGGTCGGCTTCGTGCGGGCCCTTCCCCATGAGTTGGTGGCCGCATTTCGCTCGACGCTGCAGGAGGCGCGCGATGCCGAGCTCCTGCTGCACGTCGTCGATGCGAGCGATCCGCTGCGCAACGAGCGTACTCTGCAGGTGCGCGAGGTGTTGAAGGGCATCGGCGCGGGCGAGATTCGGGAGCTGCTGGTGTTCAACAAGGTGGATCTCCTGGCGGGCGCCGAAGCGGGCGCCGGCCAGCCGACCGTGCACCTGGGCGCCGACGGGGTGGCGCGGCAGGCCTGGGTGTCCGCGACCACCGGCGCCGGCCTCGAGGACTTGCGCGCGGCCCTGGCGCACGCGGTGCGGCCCAACCAGGTGCGCCGCACCTTGCACCTGGAATTGCCGGCGGCCGCGATCCGGTCGGATTTATACCGACGCAATGCGGTGCGCGCCGAACGCCAGTGCGATGATGGCAGCTGGGAACTCGAGATCGAACTCGATTTGTCGGAGTTCGCCAAAGTGCTGGGCAGCCGGGGAGTGAACTTGGTGGATACTGGCGCGACGGGCCGCGCACAGCGCGTCGCCTAGGGCGGCGCCTGGATGAGCATTCCCCGGGAGCCGCGGGGATCACTCCGGCGCCTGACTTGTGGGCGCCGGGTCCGCTGTTAGAATGCGCGGCTGCTTACAAATGAACAACTGTCCGCAAACCCTATTAGGCATTACGCATGGCTTGGAACGAACCTGGGGGCGAGAAACGCAATCCGTGGAACCGCCCGCAACAGTCGCAGAACGATTTGGATGATGTATTGCGCAATCTGCAGCGCCGTTTGGCGGCGCTGTTCGGGCGCGGCGGCGGCGGCGGCGGGAGCCAGGGGTCGGCGAGCTTCAACCGGGGACTGGGGAGCGCGCTGGTCCTGATCGCGGCGGTGTGGATCGGCAGCGGCGTGTACCGCGTCGATGCGCAGGAGCGCGCCGTCATTCTGCGTTTCGGCAAGTACGAGCAAATCACCGGACCCGGATACAACTGGCATCTGCCCTGGCCGATCGAGCGCCGGATCATCGTGAACGTCTCGCGCCAGTACAGCGTCACGGACGACGCCAGCATGTTGACCGCCGACACCAATCTCGTGGAAGTAAAATCCGCCGTCCAGTACACGCAGCCGGATCCGATCAAGCTGCTGTTCAAGGTGCGCGACGTGGAGGAGACGCTGAGCCAGGTGAGCGAGAGCGCGATGCGCGAGGCGGTGGGCCAGGCCTCGCTCGACAAGGCCTTGGCCTTCGACCCGTCGATCACGGATCGGGCGCGCACCCTGCTCCAGCGCACGCTCGATTCCTACGACATGGGAATCCGCATCCTCTCCGTCAATCTCACGGACGTGAACGTTCCTGAGGCGGTACAGGATGCGCAGCGCGACGCGATCAAGGCGGACAAGGACCGCCAGCGCTACCAACAGGAAGCCGAGCTGTATCGCAACGACGTGCTGCCGCGCGCGCGCGGCGAGGCGGCCAAACAGATCCAGGATGCCGAGGCGTACCGGCTGCAGGTACTCGCCGTGGCGCAGGGCGACACGTCCCGATTCGACCAGGTGCTGGAGCAGTACGAGCATTCGCCGGCGGTGACGCGTGAACGCATGTATCTCGATACCATGGGCAACGTGCTGAAGAATTCGCGCAAGGTGATCGTCGATGTCAAGAACGGCAACAACATGATGTACCTGCCGCTCGAAAAATTGATGATGCCGGGACCGAATTCGATCTCGATGCCCAACGATACGATGACGGTGGCTCCGGCGCGCATGCCCGAGGTCCAGGTGGCGCCCGCCGAGGATCCGGCGCGCGCGCGCGGGGTGCGATGATGCAAAACCGGCTCATGTATATTCTGCTCGGCCTCGTGGTGGGTATCCTGCTGATCCGCGCCAGCGTGTTCACGGTCAACGAGGGACGGCTCGCCATCAAATCGGTCGGCGGCGAGATCGTCGATTCGAATATCGCGCCGGGGCTGCATTTTCGCGTTCCCCTGGTCGAGGAAGTGGCGCTGTTCGACAAGCGCATCATCACGCAACTGTACCCGGCGGAGCGGTTTCTGACGCGCGAACAGGAACAGCTCAACGTCGATTTCTACGTCAAGTGGCGCATCGCCAACCTGCGCCGCTACTACGAGGCCACCGGCGGCACCGAGGAGGTTGCCAATGCGCGCCTCGGCGAAACCATCAAGGACAGCATCAAGAGCGTGGTCACGCAGCGCACGCTGCAACAGGTCATCACCGCCGAACGGGCGGAATTCACCGACGCGATGATGAAGAATGCGCGCCCCGCCGCCGAACAGCTGGGCGTGCAGCTCGTCGATGTGCGCATCACCAAGATCGACCTTCCGCAGCAGGTGCGCGACTCGGTCTACGACCGCATGCGGGCGACCTTCAAGGCGCAGGCGGCGAAGCTGCGCGCCGAGGGCATCGAGACCTCGGAACGCACCCGTGCCGAAGCGAACAAGCAGCAAACCGAGATCCTGGCGGACGCCGCGCGCGATGCCGCGCAGATCCGCGGGCAGGGCGACGCCTCGGCGAGCGAGGTGTACGCAAGGTCGTATTCGAAGAACGCCGAGTTCTACAGCTTCTACCGCAGCATGCAGTCCTACCGCGAGGCCGTCGGCACGCAGAGCGACGTGCTGGTCATCGCGCCGGACAGCGCCTACTTCAAGTATTTCAAGCAAGCGCAGCCGTCGCACTAGCCAGGCCCCAGAACCGACATGACGCTGGACATTGGGTGGGGTGAACTGGCGCGCTATCTGGGCGGCGCATTTGCGCTGTACCTTGTGCTCGAAGGCATCCTGCCGTTCCTGAATCCGAGCGCGGCGCAACGCCTGATGGCGAGGCTCGCCCAGACCGAGACGAAGCAGCTTCGCTGGGGCGGCTTGATCAGCATGGTGGCGGGCCTCGCGTTGCTCTGGATGGCGCGCAATGGGTAAGAATCTGGTGGTGATCGGCCTGCAGTGGGGCGATGAGGGCAAGGGCAAGATCGTCGACCTGCTGACCGACCGGGCGCAGGCCGTGGTGCGCTTCCAGGGCGGACACAACGCCGGGCATACCCTGGTGATCGGCGGCAAGAAGACCATCCTCTCGCTCATCCCATCCGGCATATTGCACGCGCAGGTGCAGTGCTTGATCGGCAACGGCGTGGTGCTGTCGCTCGAGGCGCTGTTCAAGGAAGCGGAAACCCTGATCGGCCAGGGAGTCCCGGTGCTCGAGCGCCTGAAGATCAGCCCCTCGTGCCCGTTGATACTCGCCTCGCACATTGCGCTCGACCGGGCGCGCGAGAAAGCGCAGGGCGCCAACGCCATCGGCACGACCGGGCGCGGAATCGGTCCCGCGTACGAGGACAAGGTGGCGCGGCGCGCGCTGCGCGTGTCGGACCTGTTCCACCGCGAGCGCTTCGCCGCCAAGCTGGGCGAGATCCTCGACTACCACAATTTCATTTTGCAGCGCTATTACCAGAGCGCGCCCGTGGATTTTCAACAGGTGCTCGAGTCGAGCCTCGAGCTCGGCGAGCGCGTGAAGCCGCTGGTGGCGGACGTGACCGGCATACTCGAAACGCTCTCCGTCGACGGGCGCAACGTGCTGTTCGAAGGGGCGCAGGGCGCGATGCTCGATGTCGACCTGGGCACCTATCCGTTCGTGACCTCATCGACCACCACGGCCGGCGGGGCCGCGGCCGGCACCGGCCTCGGCCCGCGCCGGTTGCACGAGGTCCTCGGCATCGTCAAAGCGTACGCGACGCGCGTCGGCGCGGGACCCTTTCCCACCGAGCTGTTCGATGAATGCGGCGAGCATCTGTCGCGGGTCGGCCATGAGTTCGGCTCGGTCACCGGCCGCCCGCGCCGCTGCGGCTGGTTCGATGCCGTCGCCTTGCGGCGCTCCATCGTGCACAGCAGCTGCTCCTCGCTGTGCGTCACCAAGCTCGATGTCCTCGACGGCTTGGATACGATCCGCGTGTGCGTGGGCTACGAGATCGATGGCAGAACCGTGCTCACGCCGCCGCTGCTCTCGCAAC
>JBEKYO010000171.1:0-9653 GCA_049510875.1 Steroidobacteraceae bacterium | reverse complement strand
CGAATCCGTCGACTGATATACATCGCGCTTCCAATAGGACGATGCGGAGGTGAGGTTCGCGAACGACATGTCATAGCCGACTTTGAGACTCCATAGATGGAAGGAATCGTAGTACGGCTCCTTGATATCGTAGGGCTGATAGATTGCTTCGTTGTTGGGCGGGGCCTGAAAGTTGTCGTATCCGTCGGCATCGATGCGCTGATACATGAAGTTACCGGTGATGGACAGAGCATCGCTCGGTTGAACCAGCAACGATGCTCGCGACGAAATGAAGCGCTCGATATTGGAGTTCGCGTGATCTTGGGCGACGGGTGCGTCCTGAACGTCGCCTCGAGTACAGTAATAAACCCCGCAATTGCCAAAATTCGTCGGAAACGGAAACTGCCCGGGTGCGATGACGTAGCGATGGATCCAGCCGCTGATGTACTTATCCGTCGTGACGAAGCGCAGCGAGGCGATGTCGCCGAGCGGAATATTCAGCATCAGGCTGCCGTGGCCGTTGGTGCTGCCGCCGGTGGTTTGCGAGGCGTCGACCTCAGCGTCACCTTCCAAGCTGTTGAGCTTGGGCGGATTGGTAACCAGCTTGATGGTGCCGCCCATGGATCCGGCACCGTAGAGAGTGCCCTGCGGCCCACGCAATATCTCCGTGCGATTGAGGTCGAAGAGGTCGGCGTCGATGACCGTGCGGCCGTTGAGCGCCACTGCGGACGCCGACAGCGGCGTCTCGTCGAGATAGAAGCCCACGGTCGCCACGGAGCCGCCGGACGACGCCAAGCCGCGCATCTCGTACTCGGTCTGGCCCGGACCCGCCGTGCGCAGCGAGATACCGGGGATGGCGCCGACGAGGTCCTGGATCGATGTGATGTTTTGTTCGGAGAGATCGCCCGCGGAGAGGGCCGTCATCGCGATCGGCGTCGCCTGGACGGTCGATTCGCGCTTCTCGGCGGTGACCACGATTTCCTCCAAACCCGAGTTTTCGGCGCTCGAGTTGGCGGGAGCGGCGCCCGGACCGGCGGCGGGGTCGGCCAGGGCCGCGATGCCGAAGGAGGTACTCGCCAGCGCCGCCGCCAGGATCGATGCGGCAAGCCGCGGTGCGTCGCACAGGATTTTCCTCATTTTTGGTTCTCCCTTGATAAACACCCAAACGGCGCGCGCGCGCACCGCCTACGAAGCAACTCGATCCGCGGCTCGTTGACACATCCCGCTCGCGGTCCGATTGCGATCCCCTTGTGATCGGCAGGCCCAATTCGTAACATAGCGTTTACTCACACGCAAGTTCCTTACGCATCAGGAACGAATGACACGACTCGTCCTGGTTGCCCCGACGATCAAACAACACGGCACGCGATGACATTGCACCGAATTCGCACAGTTGCCGGGCGCGCGCCGCGATGCGCGCCCCGAAATTGAGCGGGCCGCGCGCGCCGCGCGGCGTGGTGCTCGCCGCCGTGTTCTGCAGCTGTCTGGGCGTGGGACTGATCTTCGGCTTTCAGCCACCCCTCATCGCGCTGGTACTGAGCCGCACCGGCGCCTCGAACTTTGCCGTCGGGGCGGTGACGGCCGCGAGCCTGATCGCGGTCATCGTGCTCGGGCCGGTGTACCCGTGGGCGATGGTGCGCCTCGGCCTCAAGCGCTCGGTGCTGGCGGGAGTGATCGTCGGCGCCGTGATCCTCGCGCTCATGCCGGCGTGCACCGGCGTCGCACCTTGGCTCATCCTGCGAAGCCTCACCGGGTGCGCCCTTGGCTTGAGCTGGATCGCAAGCGAAGTGTGGATGAACAGCGTCAGCGGCGCCGATGCGCGCGGCACCGTCATGGGGATCTACGGCACGGTGTTTTCGATCGGCACCATGGCCGGTCCCGCGCTTCTGGAAGCTACGGGAACGCGCGGCTGGCAGCCGTTCGCGGTGGGGGCCGCGGCGTTGCTGGTCACGCTGTTGCCGCTCCTGGTGCTGCGCGGGGTGCGAAGCGATCCGCAGGTGTTCACGCCCATGCGCGAACTCGGCGGCGCCATGCGGGCGGCGCCGGTCATCATGCTGGCGGCGCTGGTGGCCGGCCTGGTCGAATCGGCCGATCTGACGCTGTTGCCCCTATTCGGCATCCACGCCGGCTTTCCCGATCGCGAAGCCCTGCTCCTGGTCACCGTGTTCGTGGCCGGCAACGTGGTGTTGCAGGCGCCCATCGGCTTGCTCGCCGACCGGTACGGCCGCCGCGCCGTCCTCGGCGCGTGCGCGGCCTTGAGCGGCCTGGGACCGCTGCTGCTGCTGCCGTCATTGGCAACGCCCGGGCTGATGTGGGCGCTGCTGTTCATCTGGGGCGGTACGCTGTACGCGTTCTACAGCCAAGGGATTGCATTGCTCGGGAGCGCATTCGCGCCGTCCGCACTGCCGACCGCGAACACCGTGTTCGTGATGGTTTATTGCCTGGGAGGGGTCATCGGGCCGAGCGTCGGCGGCATGGCCATGGATGTTTGGCCGCAGCGCGGTCTGCAGGTGCTGCTCAGCGCCGCGGCGCTGCTGCTGGTGGGCGGCCTGGCGCTGGGCGCGCTACGGCGCACCACCCCCCGAACCTGAAGGCCACCGAACCGCGGGGCGCCGAACCGCGGGGCGCCGAACCATGGGGGCGCCGAACCATGGGCGACCGAACCTGCGGCCACCGAACCTGCGGCCACCGAACCGTGGGGCGCCGATGTACAATCCGCGCGGGGCGTTACCCATACGAGGTGAAAAGAAATGAAAGCGATCACTGCGCTGGTGTTCACGATGTCGCTGCTGGCCTCCGGATTGAGCGGCGCGGCCGCGCTGGAGCTGCACGTCAAGAAGTCGGTGACCATTGCCGCGCCCGCGGACAAGGTCTGGGATGCCGTCAAGAATTTCAACGAACTCAACACCTGGCATCCGGCGCTGGCCAGCGACGAGATCGTCAGCGGCACCAACAATGTGCCGGGCGCCGTGCGTCTGCTCACCTTGAAGGGCGGCGGCACGATCAAGGAAAAGCTCCTGCAGTTCGACGCGGCCGGCCACCGCTTTCGCTATTCCATCATCGAAGGGGTCATTCCGGTAACGCATTACACGTCGAGCCTGGTGGTCACCTCCCTCGGCAGCGACAAGACGCTGGTCACCTGGACCGGGCGCTTCAAGCGCAAGAACGTCGGCGATATGCCCGCCGACAACGAGAACGACGCGGCGGCCACCGACGCGATCTCCGGCGTGTATCAGTCGGGTTTGGACAACCTCAAGAAGATGTTTGCCGCACAGTAGGTTCCTGACGGGCGGAGGGGAGACCTCCGCCGCGCCCTCACGGCCATCCTGGTTCAGAACCTTGGTGCGTCTGTGGTGCCTGCGCGGGGTCGACGCCGCGCCGCCCGGCAACCCGGCCGCTGCGATCACAGTGCTCGGCATCTCGTGGCTGGCGGCGTGGGTGTTCATCGACCGCTGGCAGCGGCAACCGAATCCGGAGTTCTCGGTCGACGGGATTTCCCTGCTCGGGTGGTATGCGCTCGGGATCCTAAGTCTCGCGGGATGGCTGAGTTGGCGATCGGCGCCCCGTGCGCCGCTCGGCGCAACCCTTGCCCTCGCGCTCGGCCTGACGCCGCTGCCCCTGCTGTTGATGTCCGTCGGAACCTATTACCTGGAGGCGGGCTGGTTTTGGTGCGCCGGAGCCGCCGTCGCCGTGTACGGCCTCCTGTATCTGGCGCGCGGATTGCGCACGCTCACCGGGCGAGCGCAACTGCTCGCGGCGCTCGGCGGCGTCGTGTTCACGATCATGTTCATCTATGCAAGCGACGCGGTGAATGCGATACCCGACGTCTGGAATCCGCGCGACGACGGAGCTGCGGTGTCCGACGAGGAGATCGCGGAGCGTGAAACCGCGCTGTTCGAGCAGGCGGATCGAATCGATGAGGCGCTCGAGCCCATCGAGCGGGATCCCTCGGCGCGGACGCAGGGGTTTTTCCTGGGCTTTGCGGGCGTCGGCGATGAAAAGGTGTTTGCGCAGGAGATCGGGCTCGCGTCCCGGGTGCTGGGCGAGCGGTTCGGCATCGGCGGCCGGCATCTGGCCTTGATCAATGACGAACGGGACCTCACGCGCGCCCCGCTCGCAAGCGTCTCCGGGCTCAAGTATGCGCTGCAAGGGCTCGCCTCGCGGATGGATCTGGATAACGACGTGCTGTTCCTGTCCATCTCATCGCATGGCTCGGAAACCCCCACGGTGGTGGTGGCGAATTCGCAATTTCCGCTGCAGGATCTGTCGGGCGGCGATCTGCTCGAGGCCTTGCACGACGCGGGCATAGAGTGGCGGGTCATCATCATTTCCGCGTGCTATGCCGGGGGTTTCATCGACGGCCTGCGCGATTCCAAAACCGTCGTCATCGCCGCCGCCGCCGCGGACCGCACCTCGTTCGGCTGCTCGAGCGACAGCGATCTGACCTACTTCGGCGAGGCTTTTTACCGCGATGCGCTGCCGGGCGCGCGCTCGCTGCGCGACGCCTTCGAGACGGCAAAGAAGGCGATCGCCGCGCGCGAGCGCCGCGAGCACGTCACCGCCTCCGACCCGCAGGCCTCCTTCGGCTCCGACATCGAGGCGAAGCTCGCCGGGATGGATTCGGCGCCGCGCTGAGCTCATCCGACCGCGGTGCGCTTCTTCTTCTCCACATCGTCGAAGGGCAGCGTATGAGCGGTCGCCGGTCCCTTGACCGTCTTGCCGCGAATCTCCAAACGCGTGCCGTGCGCCGCGGCCGCTACATCGAGGCGCGCGATCGCCATGGACTTGCCCGTCAGGGTCGAGACCATGGCGCAGGTGACGACGCCAACCCGCCGGTCGCCGGCATAGACCGGGTCGCCCATGTCGGCCGGCGCCTTGCCATCGATGGCGAGGCCAAATATCTTGAACCGCTCCTTGCCCTTGAGGCGGGCATGCGCATCGGCGCCGCGGAAATCGTTCTTGCCGGGGCTCACCGTGAAATCGAGTCCCAACTCCCACAGACTGTCGCCCGGCGGATCGCGCTCGAAGGGATACATCTGGGACATATCGTAGGGATAGAACAGCAGCGAGCTTTCGACCCGCAGGTAATCGAGCGTCGTGAAGCATGTGGGGATGATCCCCATGGATTTCCCTTCGCTCAAAATGGTGTCCCAGACCAGGCCGGCGTCCTCGGCCTTGCAGAAAATTTCATAGCCTCGCTCGCCCGTGTATCCCGTGCGCGAGATCAATACGGGCCGGCCGAACAGCGTCGCGGGCAGGTGATGAAAGTACTTGAGGTCGCGGATGCCGGGAACGTGTTTGGCGAGAAAGTCGACGGCGACGGGTCCCTGCAGCGACAAATCGTGCAGATCGTCGTCGACGATGAGCGCCACGTTGCGGCCGAGCACGTAGCCGGCCAGGGTTTCGTGCCCGGCGCCGCTGCCGTGGACGACCATCCAGGCGTTGGGGCCGGTGCGATACAGGATGCAGTCTTCGATGAAATGGCCGGCCTCGTTCAGCATGCAGGCGTAGGCGGACTTTCCGGGATAGATCTTGGTCACGTCGCGCGTCGTGGTGTAGTTGAGCACGGCGCTGGCATGGGGACCCACGAGATGAAGTTTTTTGAGCCCGGACACGTCCATCAGGCCGGCTTTGGTGCGGATCGCCACGTGGTCCTGCGCCACGTCCTTGGCGTAGGTCCATGCGGTGCCCATGCCATTCCAGTCCTCGAGTTTCGAGCCGAGAGCTCGATGCCGATCCGCGAGGACCGAAGTGCGCCAACTAAGTGCCATTGCGTTTCTCCTGAAGTTTCATTCCGGCGCCGTGCCGGGGGTGGTGGGTGCGCCGTCATCATAGGGAGCCAGCCACTCGACCACGGCGTCCCGGTAGCGCGTCAATCCCTTGTAGTCGACCAGCGCCGGGTGCAGGTTCTTGAGCACGCGGTGCATGCGCCGCGCCCACTTGGGGATGCTGGCCAGTTCGCGCATGCTGATGAGGTAGCAGCGAATGCCGAAGACCACGGCGTTGCTGCGCGGCAAGCGCCACAGTCCCTGCAGCTCCACGCGCAGGTGCGCGAGCTCGCCGGCGTTTTGTGCCGTGACGGTGCCGCGGTCGCGGCCCCACTTGGGATAATTCTCCGGCGAGGTATCCAAGCGCGGATGCACGGTCATGGTCCAGTTGAGCCGTCTCACCGGCTGTCCCAGCCGCAGGTTCAGGAGAAATTTCAGCGCGCGATCGAACACCTGCATCTCGTGCGCGAGCGGCACGGGCCCGTGCCACTCCTTGAACGTCATGCCGAGGTCGAAATCCATCGACCAATCCGCCTGCGTGGTGACCATGCCGGCCTCGGCCCACAGGTCGTTCTCGCGCTGATCCATGACGACGAAGTCGCCTTGCGCCTGCCGCCCGATGTAGTCGAGCGGCTGGCGCGGCAGCGTATCGGCGTCGCCGAAGATGAACGCTTGATCGAGTCCCAGCGGCCGGTTGATCCAGCGCCAGCGGTTTCCCTGCTTGGTCAGGGAGAAATCCGCGGGGTAGTCGCGCGCCAGCGAGTCCATGATGAGTTCGAGGCAGTCCCACTGGGCGCTCAGCATGTGCGGGAGCGCCTGGAATCGCAGCGGCTCGGCAGCCAGCACCAATTCGCGCTCGCGGCATTCCGCGACGTAGTGCTCGTCGACGTCAAAGGCAAATTCCGTGACCGCACCCGCGGGACCCGGTAGGTGCGGTTCGATGTTCACCGAATACATGTACTCGTCTTCGGCAAACGGCAGGGGGAAGCGGCGAATCGCCTCAGGGCTGTTGCAAAAAGTGAAGTCGTTCCGGAACGTTTCGTGCGGTTTGAACATGGCTACGCCCTCTGGGCGCGAAGCGCGCCGGGCGGAATGTCGCTGATTTGCGTAGTTTCCATTCCTGTCCCTAAAGATCTAGCACGAGAGTCTTGCAGCGCGCCCGCGACACGCAGGGCATGATGGTTTTGGCGCCGGCCCGGTCGGTGTCCGACAGAAAATGATCGTTGTGCACGAGTTCGCCGTCCACTTCGAGCACGCGGGTCTGGCAGAAGCCGCACACGCCGCCCCGGCAGAGGTACGGCACTTCGACGCCCGCGGCCTCGATGCTCTCCAGCAGGCTCTGATCCGGCGGGACGTGCACCGTCAAGCGGGCGCGGGCCAGGAAAACCTCGAAAGCATCGCCCACGGGCGGCGCCGAGAACTGTTCCCAGTGAATGTGGCTATCGGGCCAGCCGCAACTGCGCGCCGTCGCGATCACCCGATCGATGAGGCCTGCGGGCCCGCACACGGATACGTGCGTGCCCAGCGGTTGATTCGACAACAGACCCTCGACGTCGAGGACCTGGCCTGCGCTGTCGTAGTACATGCGCACCCGCTCGCCTTCGCGCGCCCGCAGGTGAGTCAAAAAGGCGGCATGCTCCTCCGACCGCACGCAGTAGTGCAGTTCGTACGGCACCCGGCCGTCGTGCAGGTCCTCGAGTTGGGCCAGAAACGGCGTGATGCCGATGCCGCCTGCGATGAGCACATGTTTGCGCGCGATCTTGTCGAGCGGAAAGAGGTTGACCGGATGGGCGATCTCCAAACGGCTGCCGGTCCTCACCTGGTCGTGCATGAAATGCGATCCGCCCCGGGATTCCTCCATGCGGCGCACGCCGATCTCATAGCGGTCGAGCTGACGGGGCGAACTGAGCAGCGAGTAGGGATTTCGATGCATGCGCGCGGCGCCGCGCATCACCACGATGATGTGGGAACCGCCCGAAAACGCCGGCAGGTCGCCGCCGCCCACGGCCGCCAGCCTGAAATGCTTGATGAGCGGGGTGACCTGCTCGATCGCCGTGACTTCGACGGCCAGCGTCTGTGCCTCGCTCACAGGTAGACCTCCTTGAGCGCCGGCAGCTCGCCGGGAGCCTCGGCATCGGCCATGACGCCCATGTAGGCCGCGAGCCGGCGCGAGTAGTGATCCCGGACCAGCAGCCAGCGTTCGCAGCCGGCGCAGCGGACGATGTTGGTGCGCACGTCCTCGGCGGTGGCGCGGCAATGCACGCAGTACACGCGCCGCGCCAAGGTGCCCATTTCCTCGGCTCGAATTTCGTCCTTGTTGAGGTCGAATTCCAACGCAATCTGCATGGCGAGGCCGATGAAGCTTTCGGGGCCCGCCACGTAGAGCCGGGTGCCCATCAACGATTCGTCCAGCACCTGCCTGAACGCGGCGAGAAGCGCGGGGCTGTCGCCGAACACACGCAGTTCGGCCAGACCGAGTGGCCGAAAGGGGCCGGCAGCCTGTGCATTCTCGGGGACCATCAGCAGCCGGGTGTTGCCGAGCGCCTGCGGCGCGGAGTTCTGTAGCTCGGCGAGCACGCGCAATACCGCGGCGGCGCCCGGTCCGGAGGCCAGCATGAGGTGGTAGCGGCCGCCGACATCGGCCCGCAACGGGGCGTAGACCGGCTTGCTCTTGATTCCGGTGATGAGCACGAGGACTCCTAATACACCGCGAGCGTGTGGGTGACGGCGACCACGGCAACGCCGAGCAGCAGCACCACGTAGGGCCAGATGCCGGCGCGCTTCACGATCTGTTCGCCGTCGACCATGTCGAGATCATCGGCCATCTGACGGGGAAACGAGCCCTTGTCCTGCACGTAGTGCCGGAAGATGAACACCGGGACGATCAGGGCGGCGAACACCAGCCCGGTGGTGAGCGTGCCGGAACCGTACACGTCGGCGCCGAACCCCATGAATGCGAGGTTGACGAACGACAGCACCGCTCCGGCGGCCAGTATCCATGTGGGCGCTCGCCAGGGCCGTTCCTGGCGCGGCCGATCGCAGCGGTGAATCCAGCCGGCGTTCAGGTTCAAAAAATTGAAGATGAGGTAGCCGATGTTGGCGGCGCCGATGATGAACACCGAATCCGACAGCAACAGCAGCACGAGATTGAACACCAGGTTGGTCAGCATGGCGTTGGTCGGCGCTCCATGCGCATTGACCTTCGCGAGGTACTTGGGCAGCCAACCGTCCACCGACGCTTGATACAGGGTGCGGGAGGATCCGGCCATGGAGGTCATGAGCGACAGCACCAGGGCCAGGACAGGATCAGCATCACCACCACGACCACGCCGCCGATCTGTCCGGCGTGAACCATTTTCGCCATCACGGCCGCCACGCCCATGCCGCTGTAGATGTCGGGCGCCAGCATGCCGCCGTACACCGCCGGAGTGGTAATGGCACCGGCCGCATCGACGACGGCCGGTTGGATCACGCTGCCCAATCCCAAGAATCCCTGGAAGGCAAAGGGCACGAGGGTGTACACGACCACGCAGAGCAGCCCGGAGTAGAAAATCGCCTTGAAGGTGTCGGTCTTCGGGTTCTTGAATTCGCCCGTGTAGCACACGGCGGTTTCGAATCCATAGGTCGACCAGGCGGCGAGGAACATTCCCGCCGCGAACACGGTGATGCCCGACATGTTCCAAGTGCCGTCGGCGATGCGGCCCGCCGCGTCACGGGCGAGCGGCGCCAGCGGGAAAAAATTCGTCTTGACGACGTCGCCGGTGAGCAGGGGCACGACGCCGATCAGGATCAGCATCACCACCACGACCACGCCGCCGATCTGTCCGGCGTGAACCATTTTCGCCATCACGGCCGCCACGCCCATGCCGCTGTAGATGTCGGGCGCCAGCATGCCGCCGTACACCG
>JBEKYO010000170.1:0-9198 GCA_049510875.1 Steroidobacteraceae bacterium | reverse complement strand
GCGGTGGCCGGCACGGGCGGCGATCTGACCGGCGGCGTCGAGACCGCGGCGGTGGTGAGCAACGGAGGCAACGTATCGCTGGTGGCGAGCGAGGCCGCGGCCGGCCTCACGGACGGCAACGGGGACTTCATTCCGTTCACGCAGATCACGACCACGGCGGCCGCGAACACCGCCACGTACACGACGCTGCCGGCGCCGGTGCTCAACGGCACGGGCACGAGCTCGACGGTAACCCTCACCGCGTCCGCGGCCAAGGTCATCACCGCCGATGCGAAGTGGACCTACAAATTCGCCAACACCGCGACCTATCCCGGCGGAACCTACGGCGGCGCCGGCACCAACAACAGCCTCGTGACGTATACGGCGACCATGCCGTAACGCCATCCATTCGCCGTACCGCCATGAATGCCATTTTGCCCTCGACGCCCGCGCTTCATGGCGTGCGACCAGGCGGGGGCGGGCGGCAGCGCGCATGGGTCGGCGCGGCCCTGCTCGTGGCCGCCTCCGGACCCGCCGCCGCGTTCACGGCCACGCTCACTGCGGCCTCGCCGCAGACGATCTATCTGCAAGTGGGCGTCGGCGCGTTCACCAAGGACTACAACGACGGCGGTCAGCCGGAAGACAACGCCACCGTCAACACGGTGAGTGTGACGGTGACGTCCGCAGCCTTGGGCAACGGCACGGCGCAGGCGATGACCACCAACAGCACGGCCGCGAACAGCTATTGGGACGGTTTCCTGTATTGCACCGTGCCGGCGCAGCTCTACATCGGGGGCTTTTATCGCACCACCGGAGCCACCACCGCCGCCGCGCAAGTCACCGCCACGGTGCCGGCGTCGCTCACCGACACCACCGGCGACAGCATCCCGTTCTCAAAAATCCAGTGGACCTCGAGCGGTAATCTCGATACCGGCGCCGAGCCGTTTCCCGCCGGCACCTTCGTCAACGGCGGCGTGCAGACCGTGGGCTCGATGGCCAGCAACACCTGGAACGAGAGCTGCTGGACGTTCAGCTATTCGAACAGCTCCATACCGCCCGTGGGCACGTATACCGGCGTCGTCCTCTACACGATGACCTCGCCATGAGCAGTGCGGCCAGGCCGCTGCGGCCTTTTTTTTTGGCTGCGGCACTCACCATATTCTGGGCCTCGGCCGCGCACGGTACATCGATCACCCTCGATGATTCGGGGTCCCAGGCGCTCGAGCCCTCCGTAGCCATGCGCTGGAAGACGGCGGCGCCGTCGCGCGCCGCGGCCGACAACGTCATGGTCGGCACGCTCATCGTGCGGGTGCGGATCAACGTCATGCCCTGGCTGCGCCGCTCGGGACGCATCTACCTCGCGCTGCCGGCGCAGCAACCCGGGCCCATGGTTCTGTCGTGGACCACTCAGGGCCGATTCCTGCCGGGCCGGATCCAATCGGGCAGCCGAGTACTCGTCTATGCCGGGCCGATCAACGCGCCGTTCCTGGAGGACACCCTGACTTTTCAATTCACCGTGGCCGGCACGCTGATGCAGCGCGCCGTCCCGGTGACTTATCACTTCGAGATGGATGGGGCCTAACATGCGATGGAGTAATTCGGTTCTTTTGTCCGTCGCCGGCGTGCTGCTGTCGGCGTCGGTGCAGGCGCAGGGATTTGCGGCGCTGGTCTCCCCGCCGCGCTTCGAGCTGGCCGGCAAGCCCGGCAAGACCTCGCGCAACGTCATCGAGATCAGCAATCGATCGACCGCACCCGGCCGTTATCTCATTCACACGGCCGACTGGACGCTGGCGCCGGATTTCAGCATGACCTTCCAGGACGATCTGCAGCCCGGCAGCTGCCGGCCGTGGGTCGCGATCGAGCGGCCCGAGGTGGTGGTCCCCGCCGGCGGAGTCCTGCGCTACCGGTTTGAAGTGACCGTACCTAAGGATGCTGCCTCCGGCGAATGCCGCTTCGCGGTGATGATCGAAGGGGCCGATCCGTCGATCGCGGTGAGCAAGGGACTCAGCATGCCGGTCACCGGGCGGATCGGCGTCATCGTCTACCTGAAGGTCGGCGATGCGGCGCCCGAGATCGAGATACTCGGCCCCAAGGTTGCGACCCTGAACGGCCGGCAGGTTCCGACTCTGCGTGTCCACAACGGCGGCAATGCGCACGGCCGCGTCACCGGGTTTCTGACCGGTACGGATGCGAAGGGCATCTCCTACGACTTCATGCCCTCGGATCTGCCGATCCTCTCGCACGAAGAGCGGGAGGTCTTTCTGACGCCATCGACGCCGAGCGACGATCATCCGACGCTCACCTTTCCGGTCACCGTGAAAGGCACGCTCGAGTGGGGAGATCACAAGACCGAGCTCGATCAGCGGTTTGAATGAATCCGAGCAGCAAACTCGCTGCCCGGCTCGCCCTCGGTGTGTGCGGGTTGGGAGGACTCGCTTGGTTTGGCGTGGCCGGCGCACAGTCGGCGGCCTCATGGAGCGCCGCGAATCTGCCCGGCACCAGCGTCTATCAGGATCGCTACATCGACGGTGGATCGCTCCCGCCCGACGTGTCCAAGGGCGACGAGCAGACCAACGACACCGAGGGGTTGGCCCGCTCGTTGCAGCTCGACGCGGTGGCGAGCGCATTGAGCTCGCGCGACGGCGGCCCCGCCGAGAACGTCGAGGAGAACGGCTTCATTGCCAAGTCCCAATGGGAGACGGCCGACTACGGCGCGTGGTCGCTCGACGCCTCCGCGCGCGCGGGCCCTTCCGAGGGACCGTCCGAACAGGGGCAGGGCGGCACGCTCACGCTGCGGCAGCGCGGCATGCCCTTCGACGGGGGCTGGCAGGCCGACAATGCCTTGGGCGACATCAACACTCCCGACATCAACCTGGCGCGGCTGGAACCGCGCTTCTACCTGCCGACCACTCCGATGCAGGGCGTTACCACCGAGTGGCGCGGCCCCGACGGACTGCAGGTGGTCGCCGGCGGCGGAGTGCCCGGCATCTTCGACGGCATCGAGGTGCCGGATTTCCGCACCCTGGACGGCTCCACCGCGACCGCCGGCGCCCAATGGTCGCCGGGGTCGAACTGGACGCTCGGCGGCCAGTTCGTCGACGTGCATGATGTGAATCTCGCGGTCGGCTCCGTCGTAGATGACGCCGCGCTCATCTCATCGAGCACGGGCCTGGTGACCGCGGCCTGGCAGGATCACAACGAGCGTTTCGACCTCAATCTCCTGGACGGCGCGGTCAATGGCAAACCCAACTCCGTCGGCGGCTGGGCGGATGGGTCGATCACTCAAGGGCGGTTTCTGCAGGACGCGGGCCTCTTCCGCATCGATCCGAATATGACCTGGGGCAACCAGCTGATTGCCGATGACGTCGAAGGCGGCTACTACCGCATCGACTACCAGGGCCGGCGGTGGATGGCGGATGTCGGCGTGGACGAGGTGCATTCCGTATCGGGCGCCGGCGCCGACACCACCTTCGTGACGAGCGACGCGCGCTACCAGCTCTCCCGCGATTGGGGCGTCGGCGCAGTCGCCAATGTGAGCCGCGCGGACGGCGGAACGGCATGGTCGCTGGAAGGCTACGTCGAGCACCCCGACTCCTGGGGGACCAGCCGTACGCAGGTCCAATTCGCCGATACCGCCATGGGCGAGGATGCCACGCTCACGGTGAATCAGGCGTGGTCGACGCCCGTCGGCATACGGCTCAACACCTCGACGTCGGTCGAACGGGTGAGCGGCGCCATCATCAACGGATTTGAGCAGGACAGCCTCCTGTTGGGCCTGGCCGCGAACGGCGGCGGTCAATTCACCGCCAAGCTCGGGGCCGAGGGCAATGTGAACTGGGCCACCGCCGTGCAAGGCCGCGCGGCACCGGGGGTGTCCGCCAATGTGTCCCTGACCTATCAGATTTCCCATGCATGGGAGATCCTGGCCACGTATTACGACAGTCAGACCGGCTCGTGGACGCCGCTGACGGTGGTTTCGCCGCTGGCGCCGCCGGTGGCCCCGGTGCCGGCCATGCAGGAGAGAGGCGTGTTTTTGACGTTGCGCTACAAACGCGCGGCGGGGCTGCATTTTGCCCCGATGGGCGGCGCTCCCGGCGCGGGCTCGGGGGAAATTTCAGGACTGGTCTATCTCGATGCCAACGCCAACGGCCGCTACGAGGCCGGCGAGGCCGGCGCACCCAATGTCACCGTCGTGCTCGACGGGCGATTCTCGGTGCAGACCGACGCCAGCGGCCGCTTCGATTTCCCGGTCGTGGCGGCCGGTCATCACGTCATCAAGGTCGTCTCGGACAACCTGCCGCTGCCGTGGACGCTGGTCGGCGAGGGCAGGACCGAGGTCGATGTCTCGACCCGGGGCCGCACCGACGTCGCCATTGCCGCGCAACGGTCCCATTAGCGGTTCGCGGTTCGCGCCCCTGCGGCCGGGTGCTATGCTGCGTGCAGAGGGAGTTCACTTGAAGGCCATATCTTCCGTCGGCTGCCTTGCGCTTGTCACGGCCATCCTCCTTGGAGCGGTGCGCATGGCCAATGCCTTGGTGGGTGCGGCGCCTGCGGCCGAACCCCCCACCGCCACCGCCAGTGCCGCCGCCGCCGATGAGCTCGCCGAAATCATGGTCGAGGCGCGTGAGCCGCGGTTCGTCGCACCCACCCGGCGCGACCAGATCGGGCGAATCTGGGCGCCGGTGTTCATCAACGAGCGCGGGCCCTTCCGGCTGGTTCTCGATACCGGCGCCAGCCATTCGGCGGTCACCGCCATGGTGGCCCTGGCGCTCGGCATCCCCACCGATCAGTCGCCGCCGGTGACTTTGCGCGGCGTGACCGGTTCGGCGACGGTGCCTACGATTCGCGTCGATACGCTGAGCGTGGGCGATGTCGCGGTGGATTCGGCCGTGCTGCCGATCGTGCCGGATGCGATGGGCGGCGCGGAGGGCATTCTCGGGTCCGAAGGGCTCGCGAACAAACGCATCTACATCGATTTCCGCCACGATCGGATCACCATTGCGTATTCCCGGGGAGAGAAATCAGGCCGCGATTTCGTGCGGGTTCCGTTCCATTCGATGCGCGGCCAGCTGATCGTGGTCGAGGCGATCGTGGGCAACGTCCGCGCCAAGGCCATCATCGATACCGGCGGTCAAACCACGATCGCGAATCTTGCCCTGCGCGATGCGTTGGCGCGCTCGAACCGGAGCGGCCGGGGAAAGCCCGACCAGATCATCGGGGCGACCATGGCGGTGGAGAATGGCGAAATCATCGCAACCCCGGACATTGAAATCGGAGCGATCCACATGGTCGATCCCGGCGTGACATTCGCCGATTTGTACATCTTCAAGCAATGGAAGCTCACGAGCGAGCCGGCCATCTTGATCGGGATGGATGCATTGGGAGTGCTCGATACGCTGGTGATCGACTATCGCGAGCACGAATTGCAGTTGCGCACACAGAAGATCGGCTGAAGGTGGATCATGAGAGATGAATTATTCGATAGCCCGACCAACAAACCGCTGATCGGCATCGCCATCGCCGTGGTCCTTGCGGCGCTTGGCGGCGGGTACTATTGGTACAGCCACCGCGCGCCGCCCGCCAAGGTGCCCGAGACCGCCCTGCCGGCCGAGTCCGCGCCGGCGCCGGGCGCCGCCATCGAACACCCGCTGCCCACCCCCGATGCATCGAAGGGACCGTTGCCGGAATTGAACGACAGCGACAAGGCCGTGAGCGATGCGCTCGGCGAGGCCGCCGGCGGCGCGGCGGTGACTGCCTACCTGGTGCCGGAGAGCATCATTCGGCACATCGTGGTGACCGTCGATAATCTGCCGCGGCAAAAAGTGACGGTCGACAAGCGGCCGGTCGTGCCCACGGCGGGAATCTTCCTGGCCACCGGCGACGAGCTGCACGCGACGCTCGATGCCCGGAATTTCCAGCGCTACGCGCCCATCATCGAGGTGCTGCGCAAGGCCGACATGCAGCGGCTCGCCGCGGTGTATTTGCGCTTCTATCCGCTGTTTCAGAAGGCTTATCAGGACTTGGGGTATCCCAACGACTACTTCAACGATCGACTGGTAAAAGTCATCGATGGGTTGCTCGCGACGCCGCAAATCACGGGACCCATCGACCTGGTGCGGCCGAACGTCATGTACGTGTTCGCCGACCAGTCGCTGGAGTCGCGGCCCGCCGGACAAAAATTATTGATTCGCATGGGACCCGACAACGCCGCAGTGGTCAAGGCGAAGCTCGCGGAATTGCGCGCGATCATCACCGCCGCCGCGCCCAAGCATTAGGAGCCTGTCCGAGCAGCCCATGAACAGCGTACCGGCAGGTGCGGCGAATTTCAGCGATCGCAATGCCTTGAGCAACCAATGGCTGGTGATCGGGGCGTCCTCTCTGGGCACCATGTTCGAGTGGTACGATTTTTATTTATATGGATTGCTGGCCGGCGTGCTCACGTCGCAGTTCTTTTCGGGCGTCAACGAATCCACCGGTTTCATTTTCGCATTGGCCGCATTCGCCGCGGGCTTCGCCGTGCGGCCGTTCGGCGCGCTGGTGTTCGGCCGGCTCGGCGACCTGGTGGGCCGCAAGCACACGTTTCTCGTCACCATGACCATCATGGGGGGCGCGACCTTCGCAGTGGGGCTTTTGCCGAACTACGCATCGGTCGGAGTTGCCGCGCCGATCGCGTTGGTTGCGTTGCGCTTGCTGCAGGGGTTGGCGCTCGGCGGCGAGTACGGCGGCGCGGCGACGTATGTGGCGGAGTTTTCGCCGCCGGGCAGACGCGGCTTCTTCACCAGTTGGATCCAGACGACGGCGACGCTCGGGCTGCTCACCGCCCTGCTCGTGGTCATCGGAACCCGTGCGTGGGTGGGTGAGGATGACTTCAAACAATGGGCTTGGCGCATTCCGTTCATTGTCTCGGTCGCACTGCTCGCGGTCTCGCTGTGGATTCGAATGCAACTCGCCGAGAGTCCCGTGTTCCTGAAAATGCAGAGCCTGGGAACGACCTCGAAGGCGCCTCTCAAGGAGGCCTTCGGGCGCTGGTCGAACCTCAAAATCGTGTTGGTGAGTCTCGGCGGCGCAGTGATGGGGCAGGCCGTGGTGTGGTACACGGGACAGTTCTACGCTTTGTTCTTCCTGGAGAGGGTCCTGCGCGTCGACGGCGCGACCACCAATATTTTGATCGCGATCGCACTGGTTCTGGGGACGCCGGGATTCATTTTTTTCGGCTGGCTATCCGACAGAATCGGTAGAAAGCCGATCATCCTGGCCGGCTGTTTGCTGGCAATGCTTACTTATTTTCCGTTGTTCGAAGCGCTGACTCGATTCGCGAACCCCGCGCTGTTCGCGGCCCAAACCGCGGCGCCGGTGTCGGTGGTCGCCGATCCGGCCGAGTGCTCGTTTCAATTCGACCCGGTCGGCAGGAACAAATTCGACACGACGTCCTGCGATATCGCCAAGAGCTACCTGGCGAAGGCGGGCGTCTCGTACGCGCGTGTGGACGGCGAGCCTAAGTCGGTGGCCGAGATTCGCAGCGGCAGCGTGACGTTGACCGCGCCGGATCCGCGGTTGGTGGCGGGGTCGGAGCGTAAGGCGGCCATCGCGATGTTTCAGGGTCAGGCCAAGGCAGCGCTGTCGGCGCTGGGCTATCCGGATCGGGCCAATCCCGCCGCCGTCAACAAGCCCATGGTGGTGCTGATTCTGTTCGTGATGGTGCTCTACGTCACCATGGTGTACGGGCCCATTGCGGCGCTCCTGGTCGAATTGTTTCCGCCCCGGATCCGCTACAGCGCCATGTCGCTGCCCTATCACATCGGCAACGGCTGGTTCGGCGGTTTCCTGCCGACGACTGCGTTTGCGATGGTGGCCGCGACCGGCAATATCTATTACGGGCTGTGGTATCCCGTCGTGGTCGCGGGAGCCACGCTGGTCATCGGATTTTTCCTTCTACCGGAAACCTTCAAGCGCTCAACCGATGGGTGAACGGATTACATTCCCTTCACAGTCATAGCCCTATCGGGGACTGTGACGTTTACTGTCCTGCGAGCAGGCTCGATGCGCGTATCCTGCCGCTCAAATTCCTCATAAGGGCTGGTGACCATGAAGAAAACGTTGAAGACTTCCTTCGCCCCGCATCGCGGGATCATCGCGGTGCTGGGTGCCGTAACAGTGCTGAGCGCCTGCGTGGTCGAGCCGGCCTACCGGCCGCCGCCGCCGCCGCCGCCCCGCGTCTATTATCCGCCGCCTCCGCCACCCCCGCCGCCGGCCTATGCGCCCGCGCCGACGATCGACGTCGAGGTGCGCGCCACGGTGCCACCGCCGCCCTTGCCGGATTACGAGCAGCCGCCCTGTCCGCAGGATGGCTATCTGTGGACACCCGGTTACTGGCATTGGAATGGCAACGATTACTACTGGGTACCGGGTACCTGGGTGCAACCGCCGCAGGTCGGCTTTCTCTGGACGCCGGGCTACTGGGGTTTCGTCGGCGGGGTCTATGGATGGAATGTGGGTTACTGGGGCCCCCACGTCGGTTTCTACGGCGGCGTCAATTATGGGTTCGGCTACGTGGGTGTCGGCTTCGCCGGCGGTCACTGGGCGGGCAACTCCTTCGCCTACAACACCGCCGTGATGCACGTGAATACCACCGTCATTCACAACACCTACAACGAGACCGTGGTCAACAACGTCACCGTCAATAAGGTCAGCTTCAACGGCGGCGCAGGCGGCGTGGCTGCGGTGCCGACCGCGCAGGAGCGTGCGGCGGCGCAGGAGCGGCATGTGCCGCCGACCCCGATGCAACAGCAGCACGTGCAGGAGGCGCTGCGTAACCCGGCGCTGGCTTCCAAGGCGAATGGCGGGCACCCGTCGATCGCCGCCACGCCTCGACCGGCTGCATTCAACGCGCCCGGTGTGGTCGGCGCGCGTGGAGCGGCCGCGCCTCCGCCGCACCCGGCAGCCCCGGCAGCGCCGGCGAACCAGCCGAAACCGCCGGCGAAGAAGCCACCGCCGCCGAAGCCCGAGCACGAGCACAACAATCCGTAGCCGGATACGCGAACCGAGTCGGGATGCCGATTCGGTTCGCGCCAGGTTCGCGGGGGGACTAGTGGAGTTTGTGGCTAGGGAAGCTCTGCACAGGTACCCCAAGATGACCGATACTGTGTGCAGTAAGCAGCAGCGGTGGAGCTGACAAATTCATGAAGCAAACGACGTTTGCCTCGGTTGCGTGGGAGAAGA
>JBEKYO010000169.1:0-9222 GCA_049510875.1 Steroidobacteraceae bacterium | reverse complement strand
GCGGCGCCGTCCGTGGCAGCTCAAGCTGGGTCTCGCGATGTACGCGCTGCTCGGTGGGTTCGAGGCGAGCACGCGTTTCAGCACGGTGCCCAAGCGCGATTGGTCCACTCTCGACGGGCTCGACACGCGCGGCCTGACCGCCGTGGTCCGCTATTATGATGCGCAAACCGACGATGCGCAGCTGACCCGCGCGGTGGTGCGGTCGGCGCAGGAACTCGGTGGCGAACTCGCGATGCCGGCCGATTTCGTCGCAGCGTCCTTGACGGAGACAGGGGTCGGCGTGACCTATGACTGCGCCGGGGCCCGGCTCGCATGCCGGGCGCGGGTGCTGGTCAATGCCGCCGGTCCCTGGGCGACCCGCATCGCCCGCGCCGTTGAACCCGCGATATTCGTGCCCGAGGTCGATCTGGTGCAGGGCGCCCATATCGTGCTGCCGCTGCGCGTGAGCGCCGGCATTTACTATGTAGAGAGCCCGACTGACGGCCGCGCCGTCTTCGTGATGCCGTGGCAGGGGGCTACACTAGTCGGCACGACGGAGACGCCGTACGTCGGAGACCCGGATCAAGTGCGCCCGCTGCCGGAAGAAGAGGACTACCTGCTCGCCGTCGCGGCCCACTACTTCCCCGCGGTCCGCGGCATGACCCGCCACAGCATCACCGAACGGTTCGCGGGGTTGCGGGTCTTGCCGGCGGCCTCCGAATCCGCCTTCGAGCGCTCGCGGGAGACCATATTTAGCACCGATCGTGATCCATACCCACGCGTTCTGGGGATCTACGGCGGCAAACTCACCGGCTGGCGGGCGGCGTCCGCACATGTGTTATCGCGCATCGTCCCGTCCTTGGGACCCCGACCGCGGGTTGCGGCGACGGACCGGCTGATATTGAGGAGAACTGAATGACCAGGAAAATGGGGCCCGCGCGCACTGCCGCGTTCACCGCGCTGGCCGCGTTCGCTGTCGTGGCGCGCGCCGATGATTACTTCAGTCCCACCGACGACCACGTGCGCATTTCGCTGGGCGCCATGTACGTGTCGTCCGCGACGAACCTGAGGTCCGACAGCAGCGCGGGAGTCGAGGGCACGGATATCAACGCCGAGGACCAGTTCGGTTTGGCCAAATCGGATTTCGAACCCAAATTTCAGGCGATGGTGCGGGTCGATACCCGCCAGCGGCTGAGCTTCGACTACTTCACGCTGGATCGGACCGGCGGCGCCGTTGTAAACGGCAACGAAATCTTCTTCCGCGACGTGGTCTTCTTCCCGGGAGATCCGCTGCAGACCCAGCTCAGCCTGCGCACGTTCGGGATCACGTATGGCTACTCGTTCTGGCACAGCGAGACACTGGAGATTGCCGGAACCGTCGGCGTGCACGTCACGGACGTCTCGTCCGAAGCCAAGGTCGAAACGCCGGCCCGCCATGTCATTCAGACCGAAGATCAGGCCGGTGAGATTCCCACGGTGGGAATCGACGCCACCTGGGTCGCGAGCAAGCGGTTCTATTTCGACGCGCGAGCGCAGTACCTGACCGCGCACGTCGACAACATCGACGGGTCGCTGGGCATTTACCAATTCGACGCCCTCTACCGCTATCGGCCCAATGTGTCGTTCGCCCTCGGGTACACCGACATCCGGGCGCATATTTCCTCGACGCAATCCTCCGATTCGGGGTTCTTCGACTTCAGCACCAGGGGACCCGAAATGTTCGTCCGGATCAGCTTCTGATATGGCTTGCGCGCAGCGGGGACTGCGTAGCGCAATGTTTTTCCCGCAGCCTCCGTGAATTCACGGCGGTCCGGAAAATACCTGCCTAATCCCGCCTTCGAGCATTCCGAGAGCACACCGATCGTGCAGTAAATCGTTCCGGCTAAGGACCGGCCGTCGGATCGGTCGCGAACTCGACGCGATTGTTGAAGGCAGCGGCACGATTCCACTCGCCGGCGGTGAGCGATTCACTGCGTTGCGGATAGGGGGCCGCAGGCCGGGAAGTGCCCGCGTTGTCGATGACGACGCTGATCGCGCCCGAGGTCCGCTGGCGCAAGCTGGCGATCAAATTGGCGAAATCCACCGACTGGCGCTGCTGTCCGGTCAGCGACTCATCGAAGGGGTTGCCGAGAAGGTCACATTTACCGACCGGCAATGCCGCGGCCGCCGGCGCATACCCATCGGTCGCGTTTCCGCTGAGACAGAACAAGCCGGCGGCGCTGGTGATCCGGACCGCGCCGCGAAATCCCTGCGCCTCGAGTTTCGACAGGAACTCGCGCAACACCTCGAGCCGGCTGCGGTCGAAGGGAATCTCGCCGTAAGGTACCGGTTCGACCCGCGACGTCGCGGCGCCGTTTGCCGGCGCTTCCGCGGAGAGCGATGCCGTACTGGAGGCCAACGCCGCCGTCAGATCCTTCACCATTGACCCGAGCTCCTGGCTCGAACGGCGCAGATCGGCGTTGGACGAGGTGAGAGCGGCGAGTTCTGCACGCGCTTGCGTCAACTGCTCGCGGGTCGATGCCAACAGCACCGCGCACACGGCAGCGATCGACAGTGTGGCCAGCAGCAACGCGGCCCAGGGCCAGACCGGCTGCCGCGGAACGACGATCGGCGGACGTTCCGGCGCCACCAAGGGAGCCGCCGCCCGCACCTCGTTGACGATTCGCGCCGCAAAACCATCCAAGCTCGCGGTGATGAACCGGCGGACGTCGGCGGCCTGTTCCTTGACGGCCGCTTCGACACGGCGGCCCCAATCGGGGCCCGCGGGAGTCGCCATCGCATTGCCCGCCGTCGCGCCGGCCGGCGCGACGCTGCCGCTGTCGTCGAGCTCCACCGGCAACAGAGCCGGTTCCGCCATATCGCGGCGATCCGGCAACATGTGCAGCTCGTAGAGAACCTTCGACACATCGACCGGCCGCACCTGTTTCGGCAACACGCCCATCGCGCCGAGCGCGCGCGCCTGACCCACGTACAATTCGCCTTCCTGCGAGGTGTACATCATGATCGGGATGGTCGCCGTCTGCGGATTACTCTTGATCGCATGCACGGCTTGCAGCCCATCCATCCCCGGCATGAGCTGGTCCATGAAAATCGCGTCCGGCCGATTGTTGTTCAGATACTCAATCGCCTGCTCGGCGGACTCGGCCATATCGACTTCGATGTCGTACTTTTCGAGCATCCGGCTCAGGATCACACGGGCCGATTTCGAATCGTCGACGACTAGTGCGCATTTGCGGGCCATGCTGAAGTCCGTGCAAACCGTACCGGATTAGCTGGGTTCCGAGCCGGGTGCTTCCTTGTTCTGGGAGATCCAGGTCAACGCGGACTCCACGTCCGCGAGTTCGCTCGCGGTGAAGCCCTCGATCCTCACGCCCGTCGCCTCCGCCTTTTTCTTGGCGAGTTCCGCGCTGGCAACGGTGTGAACCCACACCAGACCGCGACGCACCTTGGCCGTAAATTTCTGCTGCTTCTCTTCGGTCATTAGTCAACTCCTTAAAATACTCCTCGTCCGCCCGGCACGATACACGACTAAGGCCGGGATGAGGAACTGGGAGCCGGGTTTGGGACTTTTTGCCTACCGCGCGGCGATTGCTTTTTCCAGCCGATCACTGTACGAGTTCAGCGCGTGCGCGACCACCGCGATGTATTGATTCGCTTCGTCCCAGCGCCGCTCTTCGATGGCTTCCCGAATGCCGGGCAGGGTCTTGACTCCGTAGCCGGTGTGCAATCCCGGCGCGTAGACCATATGGCGATACCACTCGCGTCCCGGCAATCCGCGCGGGTCCGTCAGTGTGGACTCGAGTCCGCCGAGGGCCTCGTTGAGGCGCGCGCGGTCCGCGTCGTCGCCGGCGGCCGCCCGTTGGTACGCCTGGTCGAATGCCTTGGCGCTCGCGCGCAGGCGCTCGACGGCGTTGTCGAGTTCCGCGAAACTCAAGTATGGCACCGGGTCCGCGCGCGGCGGCGCCGAGCGCGGGAAGCGCGGATCCGCGGCGAGTCGAAACGACCCGTCGTCCAGCAACAGGCCGAGGTCGCGGGTGCTGGCGCGCATGCTCTCGACCAGTTTGTGCAGTTCGTCATCGTAGCCGGCGACCGCATTCGCGAAATCGCTTTCCTGCGCCGGGATCAGCTCCGCTTGCGCGGCCCGGAGGACGATCCTGCCGACCACCTGCGCAAGAGCGACGCCGTATTGAAACGTGGGGTCCACGAAGCGCCGAAAATGATCGAAGGAATCGTACGCCGAGTGGTACACGCCGTAGTCGGACTCCCCGTGAAACTCGACGTTCAAGGAATTGACGCCGAGGTGCTGCAAAAACGGCGTGTAATCCGAGCCGGAGCCCAACGCGCCCAGGGTCAAATCATCGTCGGTATCGGCCGGCCGGCCGGCTTCGAAAGCCGCGACGCGCCGGGTCGCCCGCGCCCGCGCCTGCACCGATGCGCCGGTCTCCGGATCTTTCACGTCGCGCGCCACCTCGTTGAGGAAATGCTGCAGTGCATGACTGCCTTCCACATCGAGGCTGCCGCGGCTGTTCATGTCCGAGTTGACGTACAGCACCGCCTTGCGCCGGAGTTCGTCGGCATGGGCCTCGACCCATTCGGTGGACCCCAAAAGTCCCGGCTCCTCGCCGTCCCAGCTCGCGTAGACCAGCGTGCGGCGCGGTTTCCAGCCGCTTTTGACCAATGCGCCGATCGCCTTGCCCTCGGCCAGCAGGGCCACCTGGCCCGACAGCGGGTCGGCGGCGCCGAACACCCAGGCATCATGATGGTTGCCGCGAATGATCCAACGATCCGGTTCTTCCGCGCCGCGGATCATGGCGATGACATCGTACAGCGGCTTTTGCCGCCAGTCCGATCGCACCTTGAGATGAACCGTCGCCGGACCCGGGCCCAGGTGATAGGTGATGGGCAATCCGCCGCGCCATCTGGCCGGCGCCACTGCACCGCCCAGGGCCTCGAGCAAAGGCTCGGCGTCGCCGTACGAGATCGGCAGGACCGGTATCTTCAGGATCGTCCTCGCGTCGGCGAGTGCGAGCCGCTTCGCATCGGGGGTCGAGCCCACCCCAGGGGTCAACGGATCGCCGCTGTACAACGTCAAGTCTTGCACCGAGCCGCGTTGCACGCTGTCGCGCGGGCGATACCCGCCGCGGGGATAGGTATCGCCGGCGCCATACCCGTCGTCGCGGGGATCGGAATAAATCAAACAGCCGACCGCGCCGTGCTCGTAGGCGAGCTTCGGCTTGAGGCCCCGCCAGCCGCCGCCGTAACGGGCAATGACGATCCGGCCTTTCACGCTCAAGTTGCGGCGCTCGAGTTCCTTGTAGTCGTCGGGCATTCCCTGGTTGACGTAGATGAGTTCGGCCGTCACGTCCCCATCGGCGCCGTAGACGTTGTAGGGCGGCAGCGCACCCTGCATATTCTGCGATGTCCGGTCGCCGTCCACCTGCGGCTCGCGCAGCTTGGCGAGGAAGCGTGTGGGCGCGGTCATTTCCAACGATTCTTCCCGGGGCGTGGGGTAGAGCACGGAGAATTCCTCGATCGAGGCCTCCCAACCCCATTCGCGAAACTTCTCCAGAATGAACTGCGCATTGGCCTTGTCATGCGCGCTGCCGACATGATTCGGCGCGGACGACAATTGTTGCATCCACGAGCGCAGATCGGCGGGCGCGAGCTCCGCGTCGAAGCGGCGTTCGAGCTGCGTCTCGGCGGCGGCGGTGCGGGTCGAGAAACCTTCCAGGTCGTCCGCCACGGCCGCTGCAGCGGCGCCGACCGTCCCGGCGGCGAGCAGTCCGGTCAGCAGCGTGACCGACCGGCGCGTCAACGCATTCGACATCTCTTTCTCCCTCAATCGCGGATGCCCGTGCCGCGATTCAGCAGCACCACCGCCGTGGTGAACATCACCACCACCGCGCCGGCCATGATGCCGTACGCCAGGCGCAGGTCGACGTCGGAGGTCCCGAGAAAGCCGTATCGAAAGGCGCTGACCATGTACAAGATCGGATTCGCTTCGGATGCCGTTTGCGCCCAGCCGGGCAGCATCCTCGTGGAATAGAAGACGCCGCCCAAGTAGGTGAGCGGCGCCAGCACGAACGTCGGGAACCACGATATCTGATCGAAATTCGTCGCGAACAGCGCGTTGATGAATCCGCCGAGGGCAAACACCATGCTGGTGAGCAGGACGGCGGAGAGGATCGCGAACCCATGCACGACCTCGAGCCGCGTGAAAAAGAACGCGACCACCGTGACCACGGATCCGACCAACAGGCCGCGCAGCATGCCGCCCGCGATGTACCCCGACAAGATCAGCCAATTCGGCATGGGCGACACCAGCAACTCTTCGAGGTGCTTGCCGAACTTGGCGCCGAAAAACGACGACACGACGTTGCCGTACGAGTTGGTGATGACCGTCATCATGATGAGTCCCGGGGCGATGAACTGCATGTAGTCGTAACCACCGACCTGGCCCACCCGTCGGCCGATGAGGCTGCCGAAAATGACGAAGTACAGCGTCGCAGTCACGACCGGCGGCACGATGGTCTGGCCCCAAATGCGCACGATACGGTTGAATTCCCGAATGATGATCGTCGAGAACCCCACCCATTCCGCGCGTGCGCGCGACGCGGCCATCTCTCAAGCTCCCGTCACGGCAGCGCGCACACTGACGTCGACCAAGCGGACGAACAGTTCTTCGAGGCGATTGACCTTGTTGCGCATGCTGTTGACCCGGATGCCCTGCACCGACAGCCGCGCAAAAATATCGTTCAAGGTCTGTCCTTTCGACACCTCGACCTCGAGAGTATGGTCATCCGCCAGCGTGGTGCGAAATCCCGGAATATCCGGGGGCGCGGCCAGGGACTCGCTCAAATTGAGGACGAAAATCTCGGTTTGCAATTTGCGCAGCACGTTGGCCATGGAATCGCGTTCGATGATGCGCCCGCCCTCGATGATGGCGACGTTGCGGCACAGGTTCTCGGCCTCTTCCAAATAATGCGTCGTCAGAATGATGGTCGTCCCCTGCTCATTGATGTCGCGAAGGAATTCCCACATCGAGCGGCGAATCTCGATATCCACGCCCGCGGTGGGCTCGTCCAATATCAGCAGGCGCGGCTCGTGCATCAACGCGCGCGCGATCATGAGGCGGCGCTTCATGCCCCCGGACAGGGCGCGCGCAATCGAATTGCGGCGGTCCCAGAGGCTCAGCTGCTTGAGATATTTTTCGGCGCGCTGTCGGGCGAGCGAGCGCGGTATGCCGTAGAAACCGGCCTGGTTCACCACGATCGTGTGCACGGATTCGAACATGTTGAAGTTCATCTCCTGCGGCACGACGCCGATGCAGGATTTCGCGAGCTCGAGCTCTTTGTCCATGTCGTGCCCGAAGACTTCCACGGTACCGCTGGTCTTGTTGACGAGGGAGGTGACGATGCCGATGGCGGTGGTCTTGCCCGCGCCGTTCGGGCCGAGCAACGCGAAAAAATCACCCTCGGTCACTTCGAGATCGATGCCTTTGAGCGCCGTGATGCCGTTCTTATAGGTCTTCGTGAGCTGGTGCAGGGCGAGGGCTTGCATAAGAGCCGCGTAGACTAAACTCGATCGGCAACCCCCGCAACTCAAGCCACGGTCCTGCCGGCCGGGCGCGCACGTCCGGCGCCGGGGCTCGCGCCACGGGCGCAATGCTCCAGCCGGGCAGGAGGCTGTCTGGGTAATCTTCGCGGCCTAGGAGCCTGTCTGAGTATTCCCCGTGGCCGCGACCGCGGCAGATTTCGCTTCAGCCGAGCCGGAGCCGACGTGGTTGGGTTAGGCCCAATGAGGAGGCGACAACGACGGATGAAACGAAATCTGCCCGGTCCCTACGGGTTGGCTTGGTGAGGGGCGTCTGCGGCGTTGCGCGGCTTGAACGTAGCGCCCACTACGTCCTGCGCCGTGCGCCTTGCATCCGGGCACACGTCAGAATGCCCGCGCGCAGGGCCGCCGGCGTGGTTCTTTCGACGTCTCTCACCAAGCCAACGCGGCTCACGCGGAATACTCAGACAGGCTCCTGGGTCAAGCGCGCCGCCGCCGCCAGTTGCAGGCCGTAGAGTTGAATCCTGCGCAATTCCCCCAAGTCCGGCCGGGCGGCCGCGCTGGTCAGCGCGCTCCAATAGCGCGCGCAGTCATTCCATCTCGCGGTCAAATGCGCCGCTTCGGTCGCGGCCAGGGACGGCAGGCAGTCGATGGTGGCGCTGCGGAAACGGGCCGCGGTGGCATCTTGCATGCCGAGCAGCAGTTGCGCGGCGAGTTTCGTGGTCGAAGCGACGTGCCAGGCGAAGAAGAGGGCCAGCCGCACGAAGTCGAGCGTAGCCGCATCCACGTCCGCCGCCTCGGCGACCGTCCATTCGGCCGCGGTCCGAAGCCGATTTTGCCAATGGCAGTCATCGTGGAAGCGCAGATCGAATAGCGCATACGGACAATTCGACGCGGCGGCCTTTTGAGCCGCCGACAACGGCGCGACCCGGGCGCAGACCTCGATGGACAAACCGCGCGCCGCGCAGCTCCAGCCGCTCGGCCGATCGGAGACGAGGTCGAGGAATCGGTGATTCAACTCGCGTACCGACTCGCGCATAGCGGCCGACACATGGGCCTCGCGTGCCCAGCTTCCGACGTGTGCATCCTGCATAGGAATCGCCTCAAAAGTTGACCAATCCTCGGCCTCGGTTCCGGGAGGCTCGCGCATTCCTGGGCGAACACAGCGGCTATCGCGAGCGCGACCGCTTGGCAGGTACGCTAACTTTGTGATTAATTTCTGTCAAATTATTTTTGAGGCAAAATCACCGGAATTGCACCGAGGAAGGAGGTCCGTCATGAGAGTGTCCGATGACCGCTACACCCGAGACCGCCAGCGCCTGGATCTGGCGCTGCGCTTGATACACCACGAAGCGCGCACCTTCACCATTCGCCAGTGGACCGGCCTCAGCGATGACCGAATCCGAAAGCTCTACAGAAGTTATTGCCAGCACGGTGCAGCGACCACGGTGATGCGGCATCGCGGCAAGTCGCCGCGCCAGGCGGCGTTCTTCTTCAGAAATCCGGAAGTGACGTTTCACGCCGCCCAATTGGCGAGTCTGTTCCTGAGTTACGGCTTGGTCGGCGCGGCCAGCGGCGGATTGGAATCACGCTATCGTGTCGGGTCCCTGGAATCCGGCAGGCTGCTTTGCCAAGCGTACGAGGCTTATCTCGAACTACATGCACCGTCGAGCATTTCTTTCGAGCACG
>JBEKYO010000168.1:0-9308 GCA_049510875.1 Steroidobacteraceae bacterium | reverse complement strand
CGCGCCATCGAATCGATTCCGGCGCTGGCCGACATCGTGGCGAGTTTCATGGATCTGAAGACCGCGGACAAACAGGACATCCTCGCGACCTTCGATCTGAAGACCCGGCTCGACCGCATTCTGGCGCTGCTCAACCGGCGCATCGAGGTGCTGAAGGTGTCGCGGCAAATCGACGAGCGCACCCGGGAGGCTTTCGACGAGCGGCAAAAGGAAGCGGTATTGCGCGAGCGCATGCGGCAGATTCAAAAGGAGCTCGGCGAAACCGACGGCACGAGCGCCGAACTCGGCGACCTGAAGAAGGCAATCGAGGCGGCGCAAATGCCGGCGGAAGCCGAAGAACAGGCGCTGCGCGAACTCGCCCGCCTCGAGCGCATGCCCGACGGCGCCGCCGAGTACTCGATGACGCGCACCTACCTCGATTGGCTGATTGCCATGCCCTGGTCCAAGACCGACGCCGAGGAAGTGGATATTGAGCGCGCGCGCGCCATCCTGGACGAGGACCACTACGGACTCGAGAAGGTTAAGCGGCGCATTCTCGAATTCCTGGCCGTGCGCAAACTCAATCCCCAGGGCCGCAGCCCCATCCTCTGTTTCGTGGGCCCGCCAGGCGTCGGCAAGACATCGCTCGGCCAAAGCATCGCCAAAGCCCTCGGCCTGCAGTTCCGCCGAGTGAGTCTTGGCGGCGTGCACGATGAGGCGGAGATCCGCGGCCACCGCCGCACGTACATCGGTTCCTTGCCGGGCACCATCGTCCAGGCCATGCGCAAGGCCGGCCGTCGCAATCCCGTACTCATGCTTGATGAAGTGGACAAATTGTCCGCCAGCCATCAGGGCGATCCGTTCTCGGCGCTGCTGGAGGTGCTCGACCCTGAGCAGAACAATACGTTCCGCGACAATTATTTGGGCGTGCCTTTCGACCTGTCGAAGGTGCTGTTCATCGGCACCGCGAACGTGCTCGATGCCATTCCGGCCCCGCTGCGCGATCGCATGGAGGTGATCGAACTCACGGGATACACGGAGGAGGAAAAGCTGCAGATCGCGCGCCGCTACCTGTTGAAGCGGCAGTTGCAGGCGAACGGCCTGGCGCAGACGCTGGTGCAGATTTCCGACGAAGCGCTGCGCAAGGTCATCGTCGACTACACGCGCGAAGCCGGCGTCAGGAGCCTGGAACGGCAGATCGGCGCTCTGCTGCGCAGCGCCGCGGTGACCATTGCGTCCGGACACGCGCCGGGCGTCGCCATCGACGTGGCGGACGTCGAGAGAATCCTGGGCGCGCCGCGCTTCGAGAGCGATGTCGCGCTGCGCACCAGTGTTCCGGGCGTGGCGACCGGACTGGCGTGGACGCCTGCCGGCGGCGACATACTGTTCATCGAATCGAGCCGCGTGAAGGGCAGCGGCAAACTCATCCTCACCGGTCAGTTGGGCGATGTCATGAAAGAGAGCGCGCAGGCGGCGGTGACGCTGGTCAAATCGCAGGCCGATCGCCTGGGCATCGATCCGGCCGTGTTGGACAACGCGGACCTGCACATCCACGTTCCCGCCGGTGCGATTCCGAAGGACGGGCCCAGCGCCGGCGTGGCGATGGCGACCTCATTGGCGTCGTTGCTGACGCAGCGCACCGTGCGCGCGGACGTGGCGATGACCGGCGAGATCAGCCTGCGCGGCGTGGTGCTGCCGGTGGGCGGCATCAAGGAGAAATGCGTGGCCGCCGCGCGCGCCGGCATTCGCACCGTGATCCTGCCGGCGAGAAACCGCCGCGACTTGGAGGACATTCCGGACAGCGTTCGGGCGCGCCTGGAATTCGTCTGGGCGGAGAAGATCGAAGATGTGCTGGCGCGCGCGCTCGAGGAGCTGCCGGCGCACCGTGCCGCGGCGTGAGTTCGCCGCGTTAGCGCGGGGCAAGCCGTTGCAGTCGCGCGATGCGATCCACCGCCGACGGGTGGGAATCGTAGAACGCTGAATGCACGCGATCCGGCGTGAGCGTCGTGGCGTTGTCGCGATACAGCTTGGTGAGGGCCGTGATCAAATCGGCGGCGCTGGCATGCGCGGCGGCATAATCGTCCGCGGCCAGTTCCTGCCGGCGCGACCACCAGGAGGCGAGCGGGGTCGCAAAAAACGTGAAGGGCGGCACGATGATCGCGAACAGCAGCAGCGCCATCGCCGCCGTCGGCGGCACGCCGAAGGCCGCGTAGAATTCGGGCCGGCGCGCCGCGAATCCCAGCAGCGCCAAGCCCGCGAGCGACCCCAAGAGCGACGTGATCAGCCGTTGGCGCACGTGGTGCAGGCGGAAATGGCCGAGCTCATGCGCAAGCACCGCTTCGATCTCGTTGACCTCGATGCGCGCCAGCAAGGTGTCGAAGAATACGATGCGCTTGTTGCGTCCGATCCCTGTGAAATAGGCGTTGCCGTGCGCGGAGCGCCGCGAACCGTCCATCACGAACACGCCGCCGGCGGCTGAAAACCCGCAGCGTTCGAGCAGCGTCTGCACGCGCTGCTTGAGCGCGCCGTCGGCAATCGGGCTGAAGCGATTGAACAGCGGCGCAAGGAACCGGGGCGCCGCCCAGCTCAGGACGACGGTCGTGCCCACCCAGACCAGCCATGCCCAAGTCCACCACCAGGGGCCCGCGCGTTCCATGAGCGAGACCGCGGCGAGCGCGAGCGGCACGCCCAGCACCAGGGCGAGCACCAGCCCCTTGACGGCATCGACGGCGAACAGCCGCGGCGAGGTCCGGTTGAAGCCGAAGCGGGCCTCGAGTCGAAAGGTTCTCCACAGGGCAATCGGAAGCCTCAACAGCTGGAGCACCAGCAATACGCACACGATGACCATGCATCCCTGCCAGGGTTCCGGCCAGCGCCACAGACGGATCAGGGCGTCGGCCGCGGCGAGCCCGCCGCCCACGGTGAACCCCAGGGTGAGGAGGGCGTCCACGAGCGTCGACCAGCGCCCCAAGCGCACCCGCGCCACGCTGTAGTCCGCCGCCTTGACCTGGTCCGCGAGCGCGATGCGCCCGGCAAACGCGTCGGGGACCCGGTCGCGGTGCGCCTGCACGGCGGCAATCTGGCGGGAGGCAAGCCACAGACGGACGGCCGTTTCCCCGATCACCGCGGCAACGAACAGCAGGGTCAGCCAATTCATCGGTCGCGGCGGTTCCGGTTCACGGAAACAGCCGGGCGGAATTGGCCGGGGACCGGAACACGAGGGGTTTTTCGACTGCGCCCGCGTTGGGACGGTCCGCCAGCGCCACCGCTTCGGTGACCAGGTGATGATGCGGCGACAGCTCGCACACCGGATCGGCGTTGGCCGCATCGCCGGTCATCAGATAGGCCTGGCAGCGGCAACCGCCGAAGTCGCGGGTTTTTTCCGGACAGCTGCGGCACGGTTCCTTCATCCAGGCATCGCCGCGGAAATGTGTGAACGCGGCGGACTCGAGCCAGATATGCGCCATGCTGTGCGCGCGCACCGTGGGAAAATCGAATCCGGGCAGCATCCGCGCCGCGTGACACGGCAACGCCGTGCCGTCCGGGGTGACGGTGAGAAACACGGATCCCAGCCCGTTCATGCACGGCTTCGGTCGGCGTTCGAAATAGTCGGGCACGACGAAATAGATCTGCATGCGGCGGCCGACACGTTCGCGGAAGCGCTTGGTGACCGCTTCGGCGCGCTCCACCTGCGCCCGGCTCGGCAGCAGCTGCTCGCGGTTGTGCCATGCCCACCCATAGTATTGAGTGTTGGCGAGCTCCACGTACTCCGCGCCGAATCGATCCGCCATGTGCAGGATTTCCTCCACATGGTCGATGTTGAGCCGGTGCAGCACGACGTTGAGCACCATCGGGTAATCGTACTGCTTGATGAGTGCCGCCACCTTGGACTTCAATTCGAACGTGCGCGTGCTGCTCAGGAAATCGTTCAGTTGCCGCGAGCTGTCTTGAAACGACAATTGAATGTGATCCAGGCCGGCCGCCTTCAACGCGGCGATGCGGGTTTCGTTCAGCCCCACGCCGGAGGTGATGAGGTTGATGTAATAACCGAGTCCATGCGCCTCCGCGACGATGACTTCCAGATCGTCGCGGGCGAGCGGCTCGCCGCCGGACAAGCCAAGCTGCACCGCGCCGAGCGCCCGCGCCTCGCGCAGCACGCGCAGCCAATCATCCGTGCCCAATTCCGGCCCGCTGCGCGCGAAGTCCGTGGGGTTGTAGCAGAACACGCAGTGCAGCGGGCAGCGATAGGTCAATTCCAGCAGCAGCCACAGGGGCGGCCCGGGCGTCGGCTTGCGTGTCGGCTCGGCGGGGGTATTCATGGCCGTAGGGTGACCCATTGCTTCTCCAGCGCCATCGTGATGAACGCGATCACGTCGTTCGACAGCCCCGTGGTCGCGAACGCCTGCTCGAGATCGGCGGTGATGTCGGCGATGGTCGCCTCGCCGTCGCAGCGCTTCAGAATTTCCCCGGCGCTCGAGTTGAGCTTGACCATTCCTTCGGGGTAGAGGAGCACATGCGCATTCTGCGCCGCTTCCCACTGCAGCCGGAATCGGCGCTCGATGGCGGGGCGGGATGCGGCGGTGATCGGAGGGGAGGTCATCGGGGCGCTCCGTCGGCCGGCATGTAGTGCAGCGCCATCGCATCGCTCATCTGCCACAGGACCTCCAGCTTGAATTTGAGGATCTCGATGGCGCGCTCCTGCAGAGGGCGCGTGGCAAAGTGATCCAGCGTGAACGCCAGCCCGAACTCCACATCCCGCCGCGCGAGGCTGACGCGGCTCTGAAAATAGTGCAGGCCGTTGGGATCGATCCACGGATAGTGCTCGGGCCAATTCGCCAGCCGCTGTTTGTGGATCTCCGGCGCGAACAACTCGGTCAGCGAGGAACATACCGCCTCCTGCCACGGCGCGCGCCGCGCGAAGTTCACGTAGGCGTCGACGGCGAAGCGCACGCCGGGAAGCACGCGGGACAGATCCTCCACCGAGCTTCGCGCCAATCCCACCGCCTCCGCCAACCGCAGCCACGATTCGATGCCGCCCGGATCGTCCCCGTACCCATCATGATCGAGTATGCGCTGCACCCAGTTGCGGCGTATCGCGCGGTCGGGACAGTTCGACAGAATGGCGGCATCCTTGATGGGAATGCTGATCTGGTAGTAGAAGCGGTTGGCCACCCAGCCGCGAATTTGCTCGGGGGTGGCCGCGCCGCTGTTGAGCAACACGTTGTAAGGGTGGTGGATGTGGTAGGCCTTGCCCTGGTTGCGCAGTTGCGCCTCGAATTCTCCCCGGCTCCAGGCGTTCACAGGACGATCTCCATACCGTCTCGGGCCACCTCGACGCCGCGGCGCGCGAGCTCCGCCGCCTCGGGCGACGACTCGTCGAGAATCGGGTTGGTATTGTTGATATGGATCAATATTTTGCGGGTTTTCGCGGGCAGCCGGTCCAGCCATTCGAGCATGCCGCCCGCGCCGCTTTGCGGCAGGGGACCGATGTCCCGCGCGTGTTTGCGCGATATGCCCAAGCGCACCATCTCATCATCGGTCCAGAACGTACCGTCCACCAGGACACACCCGGCGCCCTGCATGGCCTCCCACAATCGCGCGTCGATCTCGGCGAGCCCGGGCGCGTACACCGCGCTGCGCCCGCTCTGCGAATCACCGATGACCAGCGCCAAGTTGTCGCCGCGCGCCGGGGCATCGCGGTGGGGCGAATACGGGGCGGGTTTGCTCGCCACCGGCAGGGCCCGCCACGTTACCTCCTGCACCGAATCGACGGCGAATTGCTCCCCGAGCTCGATGCGGCGCCGATCGACACCGCAAAAATGGCCGAGGACGCGCAAGATGGGGTTGCCGACGGTCAGGTCGGCATAGGTGCTGTCGGTGCACCAAATCGGCCAAGGACGCACCGCTTCGCGCAGCATGTACAAGCCGGTGGTGTGGTCCACCTGGCCGTCGACCAAGATGATCCCGGCAATCGCCGTATCGCGAATGGATCGGTTGGGTTGCAGATCGGGCGTCCTCTGCAGCTGGACCAGAATATCCGGCGATGCGTTGACCAGGACCGATGCATGATTGGCGCCCGTTACGGCAATCGAGGACTGGGTGCGGGCGGACCCGTTGAACGTGCCGGCGCGAACATTGGCGCAGTTCCGGCAGTTGCAATTCCATTGAGGAAAACCGCCGCCGGCGGCCGACCCCAATACGCGAATTTTCACGTCGAAATGGGCGCGCCCCCCTGGCGGGCGGCGCGCCCGGTCAGCATCAACGGTTGGAAATGTACATCGTGATTTCCATTCCGAACCGTAAGTCGATGGCTTGCGGGGTTTCCCAGGTCATGCAGAATCTCCTTTAAGTTGACGAGGAATTGATTATCGGCGGGCACCCCTCCCCCCGAATCGCCAGCTTCATGAAACTGGCCTCATGATTTTCATGAGGCGGACCGCAGCGGCCCCCGGGGCCCCCGGTCTCGGGTCTAAGGCGCGGTGCCGCCCGGCTTCCGGGGCCCTGGTACCATGTCCCCATGAGACTGCGGACGCGTTTGAATCTCGTGGTGGCCGGACTCAGCGCCATTTTCGTGGCCGTCCTGATCGCGGCGGAAATAGCGAGCAGCCGGGCCTCCGTCCGGGAGGAAATCGAGGCCGCCAACCGCGTGGCATCGCAATTATTGGGCGAATTGGCGTCGATCTATTCGAACATTGGCGGTCCCGACCTGGTGCTGCAGTTCCTGCAGCAGACGGGCAGGGTTCGCGCCAATGAAGTGAGCCTGCTGTCGGCAACGGGCGCCGTGCTCTACCAGTCGCCCCAGGCCACCTACAAGGCCGGCCGGGAGGCTCCCGCCTGGTTCTCGCGCCTGTTGACGCCGCAGGTGGCCAAAGTCGGCTACCCGCTGCGCGGCGGCGTGGTGCTGGTGATCGAGGCGCAGCCCTCGCGGGCCGTGCTCGACGCATGGGACGGGATCCTGCGCCTGGCGGCCATCGGCGCCGGCGTGTTCATCATCATCAACGGCGTGGCATTTTGGAGTGTCGCACGCGCGCTCAAGCCCTTTCCCATCATTGCCGACGGGCTCGAGCGCATACAGCAAGGCGAGCTGGACTATCGCTTGCCGCCGCTGGCGGGCCAGGAGGCGAGCACCATCGGCACCGCGTTCAACCGCATGATGCAGGCCGTGCAGGACAAGGTGCAGGCCGAACGCCACGCGCGCGAAGCGGAGGCCCGGCTGGAAGAACGCCGGGAAATGGCATTGCTCGCGGATCAGCGCGTGGAAGAGGAACGGCGTCTGATCGCGCATGAACTGCACGACGAATTCGGCCAATCGGTTACCGCGATTCGCAGCCTCGCCCTCGCCATCGCCACGCAGGCCGGCGCCCGCGATGCGGCGACCGGGGATGTCGCCCGTCTGATTTCGGACGAGGCGGCACGCCTGTACGATGCCATGCATGGGCTCATTCCCCGGCTTGCGCCGCTCACGCTGGACACGATGGGCCTCGCCGCAACGCTCGAGAGCCTGGCGCGCGACTGGCAGCGCCGCCACCCGGCCGTGGCGTTGACGCTGCATCATGAGCTGCCGCCGGATCTCGGTCCCAGCGTCACCCTCGCCATCTATCGGGTGGTCCAGGAGGGCGTCATCAATGCCTTGCGCCACGCGCGCGCGCGGCGAGTGGATGTGAAAGTGACCGGCGATGCCCGGCGCATCCTCGTGACGGTGGCCGATGACGGGGTGGGAATGCCGGCCGAGTGGTCGAAGCCGGGACATTTCGGCCTGCGTGGACTCACCGAGCGCGTGACGCTCCTGGGCGGTTCCTTCACGGTGGGCAACGATGCCCGCGGGGGGGCGCGGCTGACCGCCGAGATCCCCCTGGAGGCGGCGGCATGATCCGCGTGCTGCTGGTCGATGATCATGCCGTGGTGCGCATGGGGTTTCGGCTGCTGTTGCAATCGAACGCCGAGATCTCGGTGATCGCGGAAGCGGATTGCGGAGAAGCTGCATGCCAACTCTATCTCGAACTTGCGCCCGACGTGGTGGTCATGGATCTTGCCATGCCGGGAATGGGCGGCCTCGAAGCCTTGCGGCGAATTCGCGCGCGGCAGCCACAAGCCAAGGTCCTCGCGCTCTCGGCCCACGATGATGTCATGCACGCCCGGCGAACCATGCAGGAAGGGGCCCTTGGATTTCTGTCCAAGCGCAGCGCGCCGGAAACCCTGCTCGAGGCGGTCTGCACGGTCGCGGCCGGCCGGCGCTACATCGACCCGGCCTTGGCGCAAAAACTCGCCATTGCCGAATTCGACGGCGGCTCCCAGTCGCCGGTGGATAAACTCTCCGAACGCGAATTCGAGGTATTCGTGCGTCTGGCGGGCGGCGCCACCGTGCAACGCATCGCGCAGGATCTGAAACTGTCGGTGTCGACGGTCGGCACCCACCTCTACAACATCAAACAAAAACTCAGCGTGGTCAATCAGTCGGAGCTGACCTTGATTGCCATCCGCCACGGCCTCATCGAGGCGTAGGCCGTGCATCGGCGGGCGCAGAGCGGCGGCAAGTTCCGTGCGCAACTCCTCAAATGGATCGGCAACAAACAAGCGCAGGCCGACGCCATTATCGGCTACTTCCCCCAGCGCTTCGAAACCTACTTCGAGCCGTTCCTGGGAAGCGGCGGCGTATTGGGCGTGCTCGGCCCGCGGCGCGCCGTCGCCAGCGACGGGTTCCTGCCGCTGATGGAGATTTGGCGCAGCCTGCTCGCCGACCGGGAGCAACTGAAGCGCAATTACGCCGCGCGATACGGCCTGGCCGCCGCGCTCGGCAAGCGCTGCGCCTACGAGCGCGTGCGCGCGAGCTACAATGCGCATCCGAACGGCGCGGACCTCGTGTTTCTGTGCCGGGCCTGTTATGGCGGCGTGGTCCGATTCAGACAGCGCGACGGACATATGAGCACGCCGGTCGGCATTCACGACCCCATTACGCCCGAGCGGTTTGCGAACCGGGTCGACGCATGGCACGCACGCACCGTGGGCTGCGAATTTCGCCACATGGACTTCTCCACGGCGATGAGCCGCGCCGGCCGCGATGACCTCGTGTACTGCGACCCGCCCTACCGCGACTGCCAGTCCATTCTGTACGGCGCGCAGGCCTTCTCGTTGGATCGATTGTTCGAGGCCATCGCCGACGCCAAGTCGCGGGGCGCCCGCGTCGCGCTCAGCATCGATGGCACCAAATTCTCGGGACGCAGGCGCTGCGATGTCTCCGTCCCGGACGGCCTGTTCGTACGCGAGGCGTTCATCGCCGTCGGGCGCTCGAAGCTGAAGCGGTTTCAAATGGACGGGCGCACGCTCGAGGA
>JBEKYO010000167.1:0-10997 GCA_049510875.1 Steroidobacteraceae bacterium | reverse complement strand
TGATCGAACGGCGGGTACATGGATCGACAGAATCGAAATCCTCGGCCTTCGGCTCATCTTCTGGGTTCCTCGAATCAAGAGCTTCTGGCGCCTGCGGCGTCAGACTGCGCATCGAAGACCGAGAAAGAATTCCCTATCCTGGATATCTCACCAGGACATTTCTATTTGGCAGAAACCGGGGACATTTCTAACTGGACACGACATTACGTGTGCGTATAGCAGCCAAGTTCAAATTTCCGGTTCTGGCTAGATTCAAATGTCCGCTTTCAATCTGCTAAACGCTAATTTCCCGGCCCCTTCCAAGGATCTGGAGATCGGCGATGAAGCAAAACACGAGAGTGACATTTGCAATGCGCGATCTCGATCGATTGACGTGTATCCAGGCCGTCGTCGACGGTGACTTGAAGCCCGGCCCATACAAACAAGTAGTAGTCTGGAACCTTTGCCTGCTGCCCCTGAGCCTGTACGGGAACATTTGCAGCGTACAGAGCAAGGATGATAACCAACAAAGTGCGTGGCATGCCCCCTATCATCGCTACTTATGCCTCGTCCGTAACGCATACCATATCAGTCGTAGGAAGCCGCGACCACATTTCCGGATGGTGCCAAGCCCACAGCCATGACGAGGGCCGCTCGTTTTTCTTGAGCATCGCTCACTTTCTGACCGTTGCGGCCACGGTCCGATTCGGAAAGTCACATTGCCGCCCGCGGCCTGGTCGAAAATCAGGCGGCGTAACATCGCCCGACGAATTCCCTGGGGAAGCGTGGCGGCCATGACTAAGCATTGATAATCAGGGGGCGTATCTGCCAACATGAGGTAGATGTCGGGAGGGGGATCGACGTGGCTGAAGGCGGCGCCGAAGATACGGCAAGTGAGGCTCATACCGGCAACTCCGACGTGTTCATCAGCTACGCGTCGCAAGATGCGCCCGTCGCCGATTCCGTCGTCGCAGCGTTGGAACGCCAGGGAGTCCAATGCTGGATAGCTCCGCGGGACATGAGGCCCGGCGAATTTTATGCCGATGCTATCGTTCGGGCAATCAACAAAGCGACTATCCTCGTCTTACTCTTGACTGAAAATGCGGTTTGCTCGCCGCACGTTCTGCGTGAAGTCGAGCGCGCAAGCGCCAAGAGACACCCAATCGTTTCATTGCGAATCGGCGCCGTGACGCTGCCGCCTGCCTTTGAGTACTTTCTGAGCGCATCGCATTGGCTCGATGCGAGGTCGTCCGGTGTTGATACCGCACTGCCGAAACTTATCGATGCCGTGAAACTCCTTGTCGCACCCTCATCAGGGATCGGCCCCGGTAGCCCGAGTGAGATCGCGCAGCAATCAGCGGACCTCTTCCCTCTCACTCCTGGCAGGAAACCTGGCCCGAGATTGAGGCGCCGCGTCATCGCGCTTGGCGCCGTGATCGCATGCGGATTGGGCTACTTCGCGGTAGATAGGCTTTGGCCGGCCAAGCACCACAACGATGAGCGGCCCGTTGTAGCCATGGCGCCGAGCGCCGCTCCTAGTGCGCCAGCGATTTACGAAAAGTCGGTAGCAGTCCTGCCGTTCGTCGACATGAGCGAGAAGAAGGATCAGGAGTATTTCTCGGACGGGCTATCCGAGGAACTCATCGACATGTTGACGAAAATAGCTGATCTTCAGGTGCCGGCTCGCACTTCGTCGTTCTACTTCAAAGGCAAGCAGACGACCATCGCGGACATCGCCAAGGCGCTCAATGTTTCGCACGTGTTGGAGGGCAGCGTACGCAAATCCGGCAATAAGCTCCGCGTTACGGCGCAACTGATTCGCGCGGATAACGGCTACCACTTGTGGTCGCAGACCTACGACCGCCCTTTCGGTGACATCTTTAAAATGCAAGACGAGATTGCTGGCGCCGTAGTGGAGGCACTCAAGGTTTCGCTGCTTGCCGGAGCCATTCCGGATACCGCCGGCACGCAGAATCCCGAAACATACGCGCTGTATCTACAGGGGCGACATTTTTTTCAAAATGCCGCGACGAAGCAGGATCTCGAGTCCGCAATCAACTGCCTCCAGAGAGCCCTACGACTGGATCCCAAGTTCGCACGGGCGTGGGCGCTGCTAGCCCGTGTTCGGGCTGGCTACTTTGCCGCTTTTCTTAACAGCTCTCAACTAGAGGTTCGTAGAGAGGCAGAGGATGACGCAAAACGAGCGCTCGCGCTAGATCCGAACCAAGCCGACTCGCATTTGGCAATGGCCGCCATTTACGATGAGATTGATTGGGACTGGAAGGCGGCCGAAGGCGAATTCAGCCAGGCGCTGCATCTGGAACCTGGCAACACCCGAGCCTTGGCGGGTCTAGCCAACATTTCCCTTACTCAGGATCGACTGGGCCAGGCGTTGCAATATGCTAAAAGCGCGGTCGTCCACGATCCTCTCAACGCTTATGCCCACTGGACCCTCGGCCGCGTAATGTCTCGCCGCGGCCAACACGCCCAAGCAGAAGCGGCGGGCCGCAAGGCACTTGAGTTGAATCCAGCCGGACATTACTACCACTTCTGGGTAGGTTATGAACTGCTGGCACAGGGTGAACCCGCAGCGGCGCTGACCGAATTTGAGAGGGAATCGGAAAAGGAAGCCAGACTGGTGGGACTCGTGCTGGCGTTACCGGCGCTGGGGCGTACCGAAGACGCGGAGCGTGTGGCTGCGGAAATGGAGAGAGACGACGCAGCAACTTCTGCCGCTAACCTTGCCGCCTATTATGCCTGTCGTAATGATTCCGACCGCGCTTTCGCATGGCTCGACCGCGCGTACGTGCAACACGATGGTTACCTTCTGTACGTGAAGGGGGACTTCTGCTTCAACAATCTCGCACACGATCCGCGCTACAAGACATTCCTGCGAAAGATGAATATGCCGGAATAACTCGCAGCCCAGATCACATCGAGCGGATCGCCGCTGTACCCAATCTGTAACCTAGTCCATCCAAAGGAGTGCGATGTCAAAATGCATCGAATATCCGTCCCACGCGCATCAGAATAAATCACCGTACTGGATTGTATGCGGGCTGCAAGATAGGCATATACGCTAACCAACGGATTAATAACAAGTTTATGGCGTGCAAATGTTTGCGCTTGCTATACATTATGCGAAGGCATGCGCCCTGAAAGCGCAAGGAGGACCGAGAAGCCAAGGGCTTCTCACGGCTCAGGTGAGACTTGTGCGTGGAAGACTCACCGTGCACCGGCAGGTCGACCTTGCGTCAGATGGCTGCAAAATGGCGAGAAAATCGTACCCCTGCGCCTGGCTCCAGATCGTGAAACATCCGAATAGCAGGGCCCTGCCCCTGCTTCAGCAGGCTCCTCGTCGCGAAAAGCCCCGGGCGCACAAGCAACCGAGCGGGATGAGAGGTCGTTTGCATCGGCTGTGATCCGGCACTATACTTGTGACAAGTCGTAACATGTTACCGTTAGTAGCCATATGAAACGCAAGCGTCCCCCTCTTGGCGATCTCGAGCACGAGTTACTCACGATCCTTTGGGCACACGGGGAAATGACCGCCTTTGCAGTCCGCAACCACGTCAGCCGGAAGCTCAAAGATCCAACAATCCGTACTGTGTTGCGTCGTTTGGAAGAGAAAGGCTACGTAACTCACTCGGTAGTGAGTGGAACGTTCATCTATCGATCGACCGACACTGCAGAGGCCGCCGCTGCAAGTGCCGTGCAGGGCATTGTCGACGGATATTGCGGAGGCTCGCTCGAGCGCGTGCTGCGCGGACTGATAGATTCGGGCATCGTCGACACCACTCGCCTGGAGACTCTTATCGGCAAACTCAAACGCAAGCCGCACTCAACTTAAGGCGAAAACGGAGCAACTTCCATGGCGGCCCCGGCGATCAAGCTCGAAACGGACGCGCCGGGTGGCATGGATCGAAGTATCCAACGCGGGCAATGGTCTCCGACACGCTGGCCGATCGCCCTCAAGGTGGCGATCGCAGTGGCGGCCGCCATTCTCCTGATTCTATTGGTCATAAGGTTTTTTTCTGGATCAGGAGAGCGAACGGTGCGGCTGCCAGTCGCGCAAGTCACCGTAGCGGCGGTAGGGGTCGGGATATTTCACGACCTGATTCCACTACGAGCGAGCGTGGTGCCCCGGGAGACGGTCTACGTCGATGCGATCGATGGGGGGCGCGTGGATCGGGTGCTCGTAGAACCAGGGGATATGGTACGCGCCGGCCAGCCGATGCTCGAGTTGAGCAACACAAACCTAGCTCTTCAGGTCATCCAGCAGGAATCTCAAATTAACCAAGCCATTTCAGAGCTTCAGCAAAATGAGATCGCTCTCGAACAGAACCAGCTAGCGAACGATCGCGCACTGGCGGAGATCGACTACAACCTGGTTCGGTTGGGCCGGACCGCGGGGCGGCGCGAAGAACTTGCTGCGAAAGGCGCCCTTTCGCTCGAAGAGCGCGATGTTGCCTCCGACGAACTCGCTTACTACAAGCGATTACGGCCTATACAGGCGGAGAGCGGAGCGCGTCAGTCCGCTCTTCGAGAGCGGTTGCTCCCATCGATACATGAGCAGCTCGAGATTCTTCGAGGGAACCTCGCGGTGGTGCATGACAAGCTCAACGGTCTCGTAATTCGTGCCCCCGTCGCCGGTAAGGTGACCGCGATCGATCTTAAAGTCGGCGAAATTCGAAATGCCAGCCAGCGCCTTGCAGAGGTGACACCCCAGACGGGGATGAAGTTGATTGCCGATATCGACGAGTTTTACTTGACGCGCGTACGAGTTGGTCAAACCGCCACCGTCACAGTCAACGGCGATTCTGTTCCGCTCACTATCAAACGCGTGTACCCCCAAGTGCAGAGCGGCCAGTTCAGGGTCGATCTCGACTTCCAGGGAGCGAGCCCACCCACGCTTGTTGAGGGCGCGGCAGCCCAAGGTCGTTTGCAGCTAGGTGGCGATACGCAGGGAACCATTCTTGCCATTGGGCCTTTTATCGAACGAACGGGCGGCGATTGGGCGTTTGTTCTCCGCCCCGGGGGTGATACTGCGGAACGCCGACGCATCAAGGTGGGTCGTCGTACGAGCGAGCAACTTGAGATCCTCAGGGGGCTCCGTCCTGGGGAGCAGGTGATCACGTCCGACTATACCGGGATTGAAAAGGCCGATCGGATCGTTCTCACACACTAAAAGGGAATTGAATGCTGAAGCTCGAACACGTCTCGAAGGTCTACCGTACAACGGATGTGGAGACGGCCGCGCTCGACGACGTCTCGCTGGAGGTCAAGCCAGGTGAATTCTTGGCGATTATGGGTCCCTCTGGTTGCGGCAAGTCAACGCTCCTCAACATTCTGGGATTAATCGACAGCCCAACCGCCGGGTCCTATTGGTTTCGTGGCGAGGATATTGGCCGCTGCTCAGAGGAAGAGCTCACTCTACGGCGTCGAGCTGGGGTCGGCTTCGTATTTCAGAACTTCAATCTAATCGATGACCTGAATGTGACTGAGAACGTCGAAGTGGCACTTTTGTATGTGGGAGTGCCACGCACCGAACGGCGCGCGCGCGTTGCTGCCGCGCTCGAACGCGTTGATCTAGGCCACCGCGCGCGTCACATGCCGAAGCAGCTCTCCGGCGGCCAACAGCAACGGGTTGCTGTCGCTCGAGCGCTAGTCGCCAATCCTAAGCTGATCCTTGCCGATGAGCCGACTGGCAATCTTGATACCGCTAATGGCGAGGCCGTGATGGAGATGCTCACCCATATTATGAATGGCGGCACCACCATCGTCATGGTGACTCACTCCGAGGAACATGCAAAGCGCGCACATCGGGTGGTGAACATGTTGGACGGACGTTTCGTGGATTATACGGAGCTATAGGTCTACTGTGATTGGGAATTACTTCGCGGCGGCGATCCGGAACCTGCTTCGCAATCGGGCCTACACGGCAATCAATCTATTAGGGCTTTCCTTGGGTTTCGCGGCCGCTTTGCTTATCGCGCTCTATGTGCGCGATGAGTTGAGCTATGACCGATTCTTTCCGGGTTATCGCAACGTTTATCTGTTGACTGAAACGAAGGACTATACCAATCGCGGTCTCCTTGCAGAGAAATGGGATTTTTCTTCTCCCGACTTAGCGGCAAAGCTGAGCGTGCAGTTCCAGCAAATAGCGGCCGTCGCCCGGATCATGACGGCGGATGACCCACCGCACATTCGTCACGGCCAGGTAGAAGCTGACGAGACGAATTTTCTCTGGGTGGACCCGTCATTCTTCCGCGTCATGCCGCTGAAAGCATTAGCCGGCGATCCTGAAACAGCGCTGGCGACGCCCGACAGCGTCGTCATTACCCGAACCGCTGCACGCAAGTATTTCGGCCGAGATATGCCATTGGGTGAATTTTTAGAAGTTAACCCTGTCATGGGATCAGATGCTGCCAAGGTATCACCGGTCTTCAACACGTCTCATGCAATGCGCGTGACCGCGGTAATAGACGATTTGCCTTCGAATAGTTACTTAAAAGGCGAGGTGTTCGGTTCAAGCCTTGCGGCCTACTCCAAGTTCGCACTTTACAATCTCACACAAGATCAAGGGCCATTTCGTGCAAACGCTTATACTTTCCTCCGCCTGCGCCCCGGCGAACTTGTGCAGCAGATACGACAGGAACTCACCGCCTTCGCAACTCACGACTCTCCTGTTTACCCACCCGGGTTCACCGTTGGACTGTATCTGACACCAATCGGCGACTTACATCTCTCGCCTCATGCTGAATCGCCGATGTCCCCCAGAGGCGACAGCGGCCTTCTCGTCGCCCTGATCGGCATCGCGATGTTGATTATCATCTCGGCCTCATTTAACTTCGTCGCATTGATGACTGCGCGAGCTGCCCAGCGCGCCATTGAGACGGGCGTTCGCAAGACCTCGGGCGCTCTTCGTAGCCAGTTGATCATGCAGTTTTTGGGAGAGGCGGTTATCTATGTCGGCTTGGCTATGGCTCTAGCCGTAGCCCTTAGCGAAGTTTTGTTGCCTCGAATGAACTCTGTCCTAAATCATAGGATCGCATTCGACTATCTTGGCGACCCAGCGCTGTTGGGCTCTCTCCTGCTTACTACCGTAGGGTTGGGCTTGCTGGCCGGTCTATACCCTGCTTTTATTTTATCCGCATATCGACCGGCCGTGGTGTTGAAAGGGACACTCGTCCAAGGAGCCGCCGGTGGAATTATCCGTCGTGCGCTAGTCACTCTGCAGTTCGCTATCATGATCGGCCTTGGCGTCACCGCTGTAACGATTTGGCGCCAGACGCTGTTCTCCCTCAACAACCAACTGCGAGTTGATGGCGCCAGCATTCTTCTTATCGACAACGCCTGCGACGCCTCCGCCCGAGCGTTCAGAGACCGCCTTGCGACCGTCCCCGGTGTTGCTGCGGCCGCTTGCGCTGATGACGCTGCACTCCGTAACGGAGGAATGATCGTCTCTGCGCAGATCCAGGGCTCAGCTGCCAGTCCGATGGTGAGCGGCGCCGTAGACTTTGGCGCGCTGGAGTTTTATGGCCTGAGGCCGTTAGCGGGGCGCTTCTTTGATCGCGATCATGGCGATGATGGCCGACTCGTCGAAGGGGAGACCGCTGGGAACCCTTCCATCGTCATTAATGAAACGGCAATGCGCAAACTGGGTTTCACTTCCCCAGTCCAGGCGGTGGGCCAGACTGTGACCTGGAATCGTCGTCGCTGGAGTGCAAATCCAACCCCCGGCACAACCGGGCAATCCGAGATTATCGGTGTGTCGCCTGATTTTGTTCTCGATACCCGGAGGAGTGTGTGGCCGCAGATACTCTATGTAGACCCTATCTCGTTTTCTGTGCTGAGCGTTCGGTTGATTGGCTCGCAAATTCCCGAGGCCGTAACTGCAATTGATACTGCATGGTCTCAGATAATGCATACGAGCATTCATCGGCGCTTCCTGAGCCAACGTTTGCAAGACATGTATGCGGACATCATTCTGCAACGGACGGCGATCAGTCTCAGCACTGGTCTTGCCGGCGTGATTGGTGTGTTGGGATTGTTCGGGCTGTCAGCGCATTCCGCGGCACTACGCACCAAGGAGATCGGCATCCGAAAGGCTATGGGCGCAAGCCGGCTCGATGTTCTGCGCTACTTTATCTGGCAGTTCGCACGACCCGTTTTGTGGGCAAATCTTATTGCCTTGCCGTGCGCGTACTTTCTCATGAAACATTGGCTTGAAGGATTTGCGCATCACGTCAGCCTCGGTCCCTTGTCGTTTCTTGCTGCGGGGGCCTCAGTACTTGTCATCGCGTTAGCGACGGTGTTAGGTCATGCGCTGACGGTTGCGCGCGCCAAACCGGTTCAAGCGTTGCGCTACGAATGAGTTATAATCGCGCGCGCACGTGCATCCGACTAATCGCGACGACACCTACGGATGTCGGCGGGATCGCTAATGCCGAGGAGGCGGCCCAAGTGGTAGAGATGTGGGGTGCGCGTCCATGGGCCACGGCGCACGTGCGAGCGACCCCTGCCCTACTCTCCCCTCCCAGGCGCCCCGCCGCCCTAGTGACGTGAGGCACTCCTTGCGAGCGCAACAGGCACCGTACCTGCCAAGATTGCGAAGTAAGGTAAGCATTTCAGCAACCCCGTTGGAGGAGACGGGCGCCGGCACCACGGGCATTGGCAGCATCTGATCGCCCGCTACATCTTGCCGGAAAATTGGAGAAACAACGAACCCGCGAGTGATGCTATACCCTGGGCCAATATCCACGTGAGGATCGCTGCCGCAATCCCTTTGCACCACGAGGCGGCGCGATTGCCTTGGAAGAAGCTCGACGCCGCGAAACCGAAATAAGCCGGCCAAATCAGAAGATAGACATAGAAAAAATACCTCTCGGTCGTGTCACCCGGGCGGAACAGATACCAGGCGGGAATCACCACTACCGCGAACAAGAGGATGCGCATGCCGGATGCATAGGCGGCGAGCACCAGGTGCTCGGCAAAGTTGAAGCCGCCGCGCGCATCAATGAGTCGCGTGAATGCGGCCAGTAGTGGAACATCGGCGAACATGAGCAAATTGATGTGGGCCTGCAGAAAGGCGGCGAAGACGTTGGGGTTGTTGGTAGCGACCGCGTGAAACCCGGTGAGCGCGCGCACCAATGAAAGAGCGCTTCTGTCCACATGGAAGACAGCGTGAATCATGTCGTGAGCAATCTGGTGCAGAGTCAGCCGCTCGGTGATCCGCTTCTGCCCACAGACCGGGCAGTGCGCGTGACCGGCGGTCAGATCCGCATCACAGTTCCGGCAACGGTTGGAAGTAGGTTCGGGCATGTTGGCCATGAAACTGTCGTTTGAGGCGCACCGAGTCCGGTTTCGCCACTCAAGGGTACCGCAAGCCACGGCTCGTGACACGATCGGCGGGTGCGCCCATCCATGGGGCTCGATTAACTGCGCGTTCCGCGCCATGACGGACACGATTCCGGGCTGATGGCGGACAGCATTCCGGAGTGATGCCGGACAGCGTTCCGATGGGATGGCGGACGATTTCGCTGTTGCAGCGGAATGCTGTCCGGCATGCCGGATTGGTGTCCGGCATGGCCTTGCCCGGAACGGAGCGTCCGGCACCGGTCGAATCGACGTAAGCCTTTGTTTTCCGCCATCCTTCGCTCTTTTTTTCACGAAAAGGAGCGAAGGGGCGGCGCAACCGAGGCTTGCAATGCAAAAGATCAAAGATGTTCTGCGGCTGCACCTGCTCGGCGGGGTGGGGAGCTGCCGGCAACTGGCCCGTGCCGTGGGCTGCGGGAAATCGGCGGTGGCGGACTGTTTACGGCGCGCGAAGGTCGCGAATCTCAGCTCTTGGGCGTTGGTCGCCGAGCTCGATGAGGTGGAGCTGTCGCGGCGGCTATATCCGGCCGTCGGCGTGACGCCGTCGCGGCCGGCGGCACGGCCGTTGCCGGACTGGACGAAGGTGCGCGAGGAGCTCGCACGCGCCGACCACCAAATGACGCTCGCGTTGCTGTGGGAGGAGTACAAAGGTCAGCACCCGAACGGCTACCAGTACTCGCAGTTCGCGGAGCTGTACCGGCGCTTTGAAAAGCGACTCTCAGTCGTGCTGCGTCAGCCGAATCGCGCCGGCGAGAAATGCTTCGTGGACTTCTGCGACGGCTTGCCGCTCTATGACGAACACACCGGCGAGCGGATCCCCACGGAGTTGTTCGTCGGCGCGCTCGGCGCGAGCTCCTATACCTTCGCGTGGGCGACGCTCTCGCAAGATCTGCCGACTTGGCTCGACTGCCACGTACGCATGTACGAGTTTTTTTCTGGCGTCAGCGCGATCACGGTGCCAGACAACTTGAAGTCGGCGATCAAGTCCCCGGATCGATACGAGGCCGAGATCAACCCCGCATACCGTGAGCTCGCCGAGCATTACGGGACTTGTATTATCGCGGCGCGGGTCAAAAAACCGCGGGACAAGGGAAAAGTCGAGGCCGCGGTGTTGGTCGCACAGCGCTGGATTTTAGCGGTGTTGCGACACCGTCGATTTTATCACCTCGAGGATCTAAATCAAGCAATCACTCAGTTGCTCACCAAGCTCAATAACCGGGTGATGCGTCATGTGAAGCAATCACGCCGCGAACTCTACGAGCGACTCGACCGTCCCGCGCTCAAAGCTCTGCCGGTCCACCCCTACGAGTACGCCGAATGGAAGAAGGTCGGCGTCAACATCGACTATCACGTGAGCTTCGATGACCACTTCTACAGCGCGCCGTACACGCTGGTCGGCGAGACCCTCTGGTGCCGGGCGACCGGACGCACGATCGAGCTGATCCACCAGGGAAAACGCATCACTTCGCACGTGCGCAGCCACGTCAAGTACGACTACAGCACGCATCCGGAGCATCGTCCCGCCTCGCACCGGGCGCACCTCGAGTGGACGCCCTCGCGGCTCATCGAGTGGGGCCGCAGCGTCGGCGTACATACCGCGGCCGTGATCGACCACGTGATCCGTAGCAAGCCGCATCCCG
>JBEKYO010000166.1:0-9444 GCA_049510875.1 Steroidobacteraceae bacterium | reverse complement strand
CCGCGCCTGCTGCTCGAGATCACCGACACCGGGATCGGGATTCCGGCCAACCGCATCGACCGCCTGTTCAAGACCTTCTCGCAGATCGACTCCTCGACCACGCGCTACTACGGCGGCTCCGGGTTGGGGCTGTCCATCGTCAAGCACCTGGCCGAACTCATGGGTGGCGAAGTGGGCGTGCGCAGCGCGCCGGGCGTGGGCTCGACCTTCTGGGTCACCACCCGCAACTCCCCGGTGGCCGAGCAACCCGCCTTCATCCCGTCCGGCGCGGGCAAGCGCATTCTCGTGGTCGACGACGTGCCGGCGAGCCGCGCGAGCCTCGCGCTCAAACTCCATTACTTCAGCTTCGATGCCGCGGCGGTCGGCGGAGTCGACGAAGCCCTGCAATTCCTGGAGCGCGGCGAGCCGGTGAGCCTCGTGCTCGCCGACGAACTCATGCCCGGCCGCGGCGGGCTCGACTTGCTGGCGGCGCTGCGCAGCGACCCCCGCTATTCCGCCCTGCCGTTCGTGCTGCTGTCCCTGTTCGGCTCCGAACATGACGTCGAGCGCTGGCCGCATCGCCCGGATGCCATCGGCCACAAGCCCGTCCGCGCCTCCAAATTGGCGCACCTGCTCAATAGCGTATTCACTGGCGAATCGCCGCGCCTTCCCAGCGACCCGGTGCGCCGGCCCGCCATCGCCAGCTTCCGCGGGCGCCGCATCCTCTTGGTGGAGGACAATGTCGTGAATCAACGCGTCGCGCAGCGCGTGCTGCAGCGCCTGGCCGCCGAGGTGACGCTCGCCAACAACGGCGCCGAAGCGCTCGAGCGCATCGCCGAGAGCACGTTCGACGCCGTGCTCATGGACTGCCAGATGCCCGTCATGGACGGGTTTACCGCCACGCGAATGATCCGCGAGGCCGAGCGCCAGAAGGGCACCCGAGCCCGCCTCCCCATCATCGCCCTGTCCGCCAATGTCATGAGCAAGGATCGCGAACACTGCATCGCCGCCGGCATGGATGCACACCTCGCCAAGCCCTTGGAACCCAGCCGCCTCGCCGACTGCCTCGCCCGCTACCTCAAGGCCGGCGACGCACCCACCGACGTCGACCTTGCCGCCCTGCACGAACTCACGGGCGGCGATGCCGACTTCGAACGCGAGCTGGTCGACACCTTCGTGCAGAGCGGCGACCGCTGCCTCGCCGACATCGTAGCCGCGCTGAAAGTCCAGGACTTGGACACCATCGGCAAGCGCGCCCACTCATTGAAGGGCGCCAGCGCCAACATGCACGCCCACACCTTGAGCGCCGCCGCCGCCTCGTTGGAAGTTGCTGCGCGCGGCCACCTGGTCCACGAAATCGACGCCCTGGTCGATCAGCTCAGAGAGCGCCTGCAGGCCGTGAACGAGCAACTCACCAAGGTCGCCTGAGCGTCGCGCAGGCCATCTGGTCCACGAAATCGACGCCCTGGTCGATCAGGTCAGAGAGCGCCTGCAGGCCGTGAACGAGTGAACGAGCAGCTCACGAAAGTCTCCTGAGCGCCGCGCAGGCCACGCGTAAGCGACCGCTCCAGGCCGGGTTGACCTGCGATGTGATCAGTGACCGAACCCCGTCGTGCGAACGGCTTTTCTTCGCGAATTCTGTTGGGACGCGTTATTTAGGGCCACGCTACGGGCGCTCGCCCTTGCGTGGTTCTGTGGGCCGCATCTCAGTACTTCACATATGGAAGGTATAAGTTTCGTCCCATCTTTTTCTCCCCGAGTCAATCAGCGCGACACTGAAAAACTGCACCGGACAATCTCTTCACTCGAAAGCATGTGCGCGTTTGATCGTCTTTTGTTCACACATCCTCCAATTGCAAGCATGGAACCCATATGAAAATGCTGAAAGGTCTGTTGATCTCACTGCTTAGTATCAGTGTTTTTGCATGTGGGGATAGCGCTGTAGATAGCGCCGGCGGCAGCACGCCCGCGGCAACGAATCCGCCCGTCGCCGCGTCCAGCACCCTGGAGATATTACCTGGCCAAGTTGTCTACGGACAGGTTGACCAGAATGGCGGAACGTATAGCCTAATCACCCCTTATTTGCTTATAGCAACGGGTGGAAATGTTGGGCCGTCCGGTTATACCTGGACAGTACCGACAGGCGAATCAGTGCCCATTCCCGCGGCAATTCTCAATCCTCTTGGCATCATCACCGACGCAACGCCGGCATCGCTACAATCAGGCACGTACTCATATCCGATTGAAGTATCGGATGGCACAAGCACTCAAACGTCCACGGTGACGATTGACCTGACTACGCTGTGTAACAGCAGCAACGGCAATAGCAATAACCCATGCGCTTCCTCGGTGCTGACCAATGTTCATATTCCCTATTTGCCCAACGGTACTATCGGCAGCACGTATGCAGCGTCGATTGTCACCTCCGGCGGCACTCCACCGTACAGTTGGGCTGTTGGCGGCGGGACTTTGCCTCCCGGACTTACTATCGATCAGGGAAATGGGATAATCGCTGGTACGCCTACGACGGCAGGTACTTATAATTTCTATGTTCTGACAACGGATTCTGCCGCGAACAACACAAGTTCGGAAATTAGCGCGGGTGTTCTCGGGGCTGAATTTGCCCTTGTAGTCAACTGATTTGCAAGGCGTCTCGGAGGCAGTCAGAACAGACCGTCGACGAGCGCATTTCGCGGTGGGAAAGCGTCTGGAGTCGTCGCGGGGCGGTCTGCCGGTTAGTGGTGCGCCACCTGCGCAAGCTCAACCGGAATCTCCACGCCCCGCGCGCAGTCGCGCCCCGCCTCCTTGCTATGGTACAGGCACTGATCGGCCGACTTGATGAGCGCCTCCACTTTCATGGTGAAGTCCGGCCCCCCGGGGCCGGTGGCCGCCGCGCCGAAGCTCGCGGTCACCTTGACCTCGCCCGCGCGCGTCTCGAACGGCGCCGCCGCGATCAGCGCGCGCATCTTCTCCGCCACGTACATGCCCGAAGCGAAGTCGGTCTCCGGCAGCACCAACAGAAATTCCTCTCCGCCGTAGCGCGCGATCCAGTCGCTGGTCGAGCGGATGGATTTCTGCACCCGGCCGACGAACTGCTGCAGCACCTCGTCGCCGGCCGAGTGTCCCATCTCATCGTTGATGCGCTTGAAATGGTCGATGTCGCACATGATGACGGTGAGCGGATAGGCGTAGCGCCGGCAGCGCTCCACCTCGCGCGGCAATTGCTCCATCAGATAGCGCCGATTGAAGGCGCCGGTCAGCGCGTCGGTGATGGACAGGATGCGGTTGCGCTCATTGGCAACGCGCAGCGAGTGTTCCAAGTTGAGAATTCGGCGGCCCGAATTCAAGCGCGCGATGAGCTCCTGCTCATGCACCGGTTTGACGAGGTAATCATCGGCGCCGGCATCCAGGCCAGCGATGATGTGCTCCTTGCCGTCGCGGGCGGTGAGCAGCAGCGCATACACGTAGCCGTCGAGCTGCATGTTTCGCACCGCCTTGCACAAGGTCAAGCCGTCGATGCCGGGCATTTCCCAGTCGGTCACCAAGATGGGGTAGTAGCGCTTCAACATCTTGTCGAACGCTTCGGTTCCGTCGCTCACCGCGTCCACCTCATACCCCGCCTTCTTCAGAAAGCGGGTCATGAGGATCCGCGTCACCGGGTCGTCTTCTGCGAGCAGGATCGCCGGCGGGGATTCCGCCGCGGGGGTGGTTACGAATGCCGTCTCGGACACTGAATAGAACTCCGCCGCGTATCGGGTGCTTCCTCCAATCAGGAAGTCACGCGAAAACCAGATTCTCCGGCAAATGCCAGCGAAAAACCCGGTACTGGCGCTCAGGTTTGGGAAGGTACAGCGACGCGCTGCCGGGGACCCCGAGACATTGCGCCTAGGGGTTTTGCCTAACTTCGCGCTTGGATCATGGCGTGGACGTCACGCCAGGTCACGGCGTGGGCGCCGCGCCCCCGGCAGGCCCTCGCGTGTCGTCAACGCATCAAGGGCTGGGCGCCGTGCCGTCGGCTGGCTCTCCCGTGTCGACTGTGGCGGCGCTCGCTTCGCGGCCCGTGAACCAATTGACGGCGTACTGCACCAGTTGCGTACCCGTGGTCAGATTGAGTTTGCGCTTGATCCGCTGGCGGTGCGACTCCACCGTCTTGATGCTCAAATTCAGCGAATGCGCGGTCTCGCGCGTGCTCATGCCCTTGCCGATCATGTGCAGGATCTGCAGCTCTCGGTTGCTCAAGCGGTCGATCGGATTGGCCGATGTGTACGATCCGCCGGTGGCGAATTTCTGGATCATGTTGTTGCCGACGGCTTCCGACACGTAAATGTTGCCGTCGAGCACCCGCCGCAGCGAGATCAGGAACTGATCGCTGGCCGCCTGCTTCATGATGTATCCGTTCGCGCCGGCCGAGAGCATGCGCTCGGCGTAAATCGTCTCATCGTGCATGGAGAGCACCAGGATGGGCAGGTGCGGATAATGAGCGCGCACGTCCCGAACCAGCTCGATGCCGTCGCCCTGCTTCAAGCTGATGTCCGCGATGACCACGTCCGGATTGAGCTCCTTGATCGCCGTGCGCGCGTCGCGCGCTGTCTCCGCTTCCCCGCACACGGTGAGGTCGTCCTCATTCTCCATCACCCGGCGCAGCCCCTGGCGCACGATGGGATGATCGTCGACGATCAATACCCGGCGTACCCGGCGCTTGCCGGTCATCCCCGGTTGGGAGATGGAGTTGCGGACCCAAGAATTGCTCGCGGCCATATCTTCCTCCTTAAATCGCATAGGCAGACTCTAGCTTTTCTAATTCGCTTGAACAGACACTCGCTCTTCTAAATCGCATATTCTGCCTCTCTACATCGCAGGGGCAAACTCTAGCTTTTCTAAATCGCTTGAACGGACACTCGCTCTTCTAAATCGCATGGGCAGATTCTGCCTCTCTACGTCGCAGGGGCAGACTCTAGCTTTTCTAAATCGCATGGGCAGGCTCTAGCTTCTCTCGCACCGGCGCTTGCTGGCCGGTAACGCAAATCACCGTGCCGTGCGGATGATTCGCCATGATTTCGCAGGTCGCTCCAATCATGCTCGCGCGGTATCTCATTATTCGCAGCCCCATGCCGGGGCTCTCGTGCGGCGGTTCTGCCAATCCTACGCCGTCGTCGCTGATGCGCAGCTGGAATTTGCTGGCGGTGACGAGCAGGGCGATGGCCACCGAGGAGGCGCGCGCGTGCCGCGCCGTATTGGTGAGCGCTTCCTGGGCGATGCGGTACAGGTGGCTCGCCGCCGCTTCGCTCAACGGCTGCGCCGTCGCCACTTTGAGCCGGCAGTTGACCTCCAGCCCGTAGACATCGCGGCTGCGGTCGGCCAGGGCCCGCAGCGCGCGCACCAAGCCGCCGCCGTCCGTGCTGACGGGCAGCAGTCCCCGCGCCAGTGAACGGGCGGTCTCGATCGACTGGCCCACCAGGCTCACGATCTCCTCCACCTGGACCTTCGAGTCGGGACACTGCGCTTCGACGCGCGTCGCCAGCCCGCGGAGCATCAAGGCGACGCCGGTGAGTTCCTGGCCGAGGCCATCGTGCAAATCGCGGCCGATGGACTGCCGTTCGCGGCTCGACACGTCCAGGATTTCATGCTCCAGCCGCCGGCGCTCGGTGATGTTGCGCATGGTGATGGAAATGCCGGTGCCGATGCCGTCGTCGCGCACCAGCATCGCGCGATTCTCGAAGTACTCGATGTCGGTCCCGTTCGATTTGAAATCGAACTCGTAGGCCGCGGTTTCGCCGGTCACCAAGACGCGTCTCAGCCGCTCGATCACGCTGGCCCGCGCGCTCTCCGGGATCAGCACCGCGATTTCCTGTCCGACGAGATCATCGATGGACAGGCCGCAGGCCCCGCGATTAATGAAGCGAATCCGCAGATCCGGATCGAGCAGGAGGAGCGTGTCGGCCGTGTTGGCCGTGGTGGTGCGCAGCAACTCCTCGGAGCGCCGCAAGCGCGCTTGGGACTCGTAGCGCGCGGTGACATCCTGGGTGACGCCGACCAGGCCGCTCGGCTGATCCGCTGCATCGAACATCGGCCGCGCGACCGCGGCGTACGCGCGATAGCGCCCGTCATTGGACTTCAGCCGGAACTCCTTTTGGACCTCCGCATGACGCTCGAAGGCATCATCGATGGCGCGCCGCACCCCGAGCCGGTCTTTCGGGTGGACCCGCGACAGCAGCTTCTTCATTCCCGGAAACACCCGCGGCAGATGCACCATCTGGCCGTCGACGACGGCGAACTCGAGCGAATCGGTCGATCGGTGCCAGCGCCAGGCATGCATGTGCGCCATGTTCATGGACAATTTCAACCAGTCGGTGGTCGTTTCCAGCGCGATTTGCCCAAGTTTCTTGGCCTGGATGTTCTGCAAGGAACCGAAGGCGCGGAACGGCCGTCCATCGAGCTTTTCGATATGGCCGACCAGGCGCACCCAAATGCGCTGCTGCTTGAGAGTGAGGATTTCCAGTTCCAGGTCGAGAATGCCGTCGGTCGACTCGGCCGTCTCGATCGCCTCGTTGAGGCGCTGCCGGGATTCCGGGGGACACTGCGCCATCATGGAGCCCCACGACACCCGGAACTGCGCGGGCGTGGTCTCGTAGATGCGGAACATCTCCTCCGTCCACTCGAGTTCGCACGAGGCGTAGTTGTATTCCCACCCGCCCATCTTGGCCACCCGCTGCGCCTCCCCGAGGAGGTCGGTGAGCCGCTTGATCTCCGACACATCGACGGCGCAGCCGATCGCCCGGATCGGGTCGCCGTTGGCGGCGCGCTGGATGAGGGCGCGCTCCAAGATGGCCCGATAGCGGCCGCGGGTATTGCGAATTCGGTAAGTCGCGGTCCAACCGCGCCCGCTCGCGAGCGCCGCAGCGGTCTTCGCCTCGTACGGCGCGCTATCGTGCGGATGGATGCGGGTCGACCAGGCACCCACGGCCTCGAGCTCCTTGGGATCCAGACCCAACACGTCATGCACGCCCCGGGACCGGTGCACGACCCCGCGGGACAGGTCCCATTCGAAGATGATCCCGTTCACCACGTCCGCCGCGAGCTTGAACACCTCCTCGCGAGCGGCGAGGCGCGCCTCCGCCTGCTTCCGCTCAGTGATGTCGCGCGAGTTAACCACCACCCCGTTGATATTCGGGTTGTCGAGGGCCGACACACAGCTCCACTCCAGCCAACGGTACGAGCCGTCCTTATGACGCGCACGCAGCTGCTGCGAGAACCGCTTGAGCGAGCCCCCGCACAGCTCCGTGTATTTGAGCCGCAGCGCATCAACATCATCCGGATGCACACAATCGAAAATGGAGTGGGAAAGCCGCTCCTCAGGGGCGTACCCCAGGGAGTTGATGATGCCGACGCTCACGCACAGCGACGCCCCGTCGCGCCCCACCACGGCGATGATCTCGCGCGCATGCTCGGACAGCGCGGCCGGGCGCTTCTCCCCACCCACGGTCGTCCGCCGGCGCCGACGGCGCTCGCTCACCTCCATGGAGAGGACCGCCAGCCCCACGACCTCCGACTGACCCTTGAGCGGCTGCACGTCCACCTCGAACCACCGGGGCGGCGCCCCGGGCGTGGTCACCTCGATGGCATCGTCATGGAAATGATCGCCCTGCAGGGCGGCGGTCAAAGCATCCCGCGGGACCGCCGACGTCGGCGTCAAGATCATCGCCGACAGGCTCAACAGCTCCTCCGCCGTGCTGCCCGCCGTACGCGCCGCACCCCCACTCGCGTAGGTGACGGTGAGCTCCTTGTCCAAGATCAAGAGATCGAGCGGCTGCTGTTCAACGGCCGACAGGATCCCCGGTTCGGCCAAGGGCTCGGACGAGGGCTCGGAAAACGTCAGCATGACCGTCGAGTGCCCGGGATCGCCTGCCAGAATTCGTAGCTCAGTTGCAAGCGCAATTTCGCCTGCTGGAAACCGCCACGTCAGCACCCGGTGAACACAGGTGTTGCCGCTGGCCAGCGTGCCGAACACCGCCGCGATGGCCGGCTCCGTGGCGGGCCCGAGCAGCGAATAGAGGGACGATTCAATCAGGGAGATCGCTTTGATCTTGCCCAAAAAACAGCGGCGGGCGGCCGCATTGGCCAATACCAACGGCAATTGAGCACTGCTAGCGTCGACAACGATCACTGCGTCGCGGAGTGCGTCAAAAGCTTCATCGGTTAATGGGCGGGTCGCACTGCTCCGCACATACCCCGGAGTTGTAGCCATCCTGTGGTGTCCAGCAAGACCTCAAATTCGGTCGTCCCTTAACTTATACGCCTTCAAATTCCCAGCGCATATGCTTAACGCCAATATGAGGGTTTCCCCGATGACCTTAGGGTTGCAGCGCAAAGAACAAGAAGTCGCGCCACCCGTTCATTGTCGCGCGGGCAGGTTGTCACTCAAAGAAATGGGGAAGGTCCCACCCGCCAAGTTGGGCATCGGACGCCGCGCGGAGCTATTAATCGGCGGCTCTAATACTCTGAATATGGGGCAGAATGTCGTTCATTGGCAGAAACGCGCTTAGAAATATAAAGATTTCGCCCAGAAAATTGCTCCACTCAACACCGACATTGTCCCCTCGGGAGGTCGTCTGGAAGCACGAACATTCACGCTTAGCGAGCGGGTGTCACTTTCGAAAAAGATCCTCTAATGCTGACTTTGAACGCATCAGTTCAGCGCCATCTTTCGCCGTAAAGGCCCCTTCCTTTGGCTTGAAATGATCACAGAAATTGGCCTCGTCCTTCTTGCGCACCTCCTCGACCGTTGGCTCCTTGCACTGATTGGGGTACGTCACTTCGAACTCGACGCACATCCTGCAAACATGCAGTTCAGCGTTGCAGGTCTTGCACGCATCAAGTCGACGCAGCGGCAAACTCAACGCCGCTAACGATGCACCGCAGCGCCAACAGACGAGATTATGTGCCATGACTATTTGCCTATGTGGTCAAACACCTAAATTTTGCAACTACGCATTTTGCCGAACCGCGATTAAGCTAGCAGCAGGGACACCTATAAGTCACACCTGAATCGTGGACGGAGACCACCTCAATCCGTGCCAGGCGGGTTACGATCAAAGTTGGGGCTCGGAAATAACTACTTCATCCATTATTCATGCGTGAGCTGATGATTATACCGGTAGACGCCATCGCGGCCTTCGACCTTCTCCGGCTTTCGGAGATGGTAGTCCTACCATTCACTTTCAATGAGTAGTCGTGCCCGGCGCGGCTCTGGTCCAGGTGACCCGGTCAAAGAAGCAACGATCGTCGCGCTAAAGCGCGTGTTGGACCCGCTACTCGACCTCATGTTTGACGCAGGAGTAACCGTGCCAGAGTTCAACAAGATCACAAGAGACCGAGCTGTCCGAATCGCCACAAAACGGGTGGTAAGAGATAGTGGCCGTCCGAGTAAATCACGGGTCGCCATCCTTACAGGACTTCCCCGGTCAG
>JBEKYO010000165.1:0-9653 GCA_049510875.1 Steroidobacteraceae bacterium | reverse complement strand
ATCCAGATGTAGCCGTCGCTTGTCTGAGTAATCATGTGCGGCCCATGCGGGAAGCCGTCCTGCGTCCTCCAGACGGTGTGTGCGTATTGGGAAATCAGCCGGTGAGGATCGAGCGCCGAGGCGGTCCCGGTCAGCAGCAGCAGCAAACCGCTACAGACCGATAGCGCCGCAAGGTGGCGGGGCCGGGAACTCCGCGACGGAAAACTCCGATGCTGTTTCATGCATGCTTGAGCTGTTCGCACACAGAGTATCCCCCCGGTTCGAGAACGACACGACAGTAGTTGCGGCAGGGCAATCCCGCGCCGTCAGGAGATGGAGCGCGCATCCTGTAGCTATCTACAGGTGCCATCGCTACATCTGCAGCAGGCCGCGGCGAAGCGCGATCGTCACCGCATGCGTTCTATCCTTTGCCTGTAGTTTGGCGACGAGATTTTTGACGTGGAAATTGACCGTCGTCTCGGCAATGGCCAACTGGTCCGCGATCTGTTTATTGCGATACCCATCGCGAATGAGCCTGAGCACTTCCAATTCTCGCACCGTCAGGTCGTCCTCGCCGAGATGCTCGGCCAAGCGAGCGGCAACTTCCGCTGGCACGTGCCGCCGGCCCGCATGAACCGAGCGGATCACCGCCAGCAGGTCGTCTTTGGCCATGCTTTTCAAGAGGTAAGCGGCGGCGCCGGCTCGCATGGCTCGCTGAATCTCACCATCGCCGTCCGAGGTTGTCAGCATAACGATACGGGCTCGAGGGAACTCGCCTCGAATGGCGATAAGAACGTCGGTGCCGTTCGAGCCGGGAAGTTGGAGGTCCATCAGGGTCACATCTGGCTGATATCGGCGAAATTCAGCGACAGCCTCCACCCCATTGCCCGCATATCCTATCAGCCGCATATCCGTCTGCGATGCGATAACGGTGGCCAAACCCTCCCGGAAAACCGGGTGGTCTTCGACGCACAGGATTCGTATTGGCGCAGCGGAGCTCAAGGGAATACCTCTCGGAGTCGATTCTAAAGGCGGCCTCGGTCAATGCCCGACGGACCGCTTTGCACCACGCCTTATAAGGGCACTTCCGGTCCGACCCTATACAAGAGTGCAGGGCAGCAACTGCGGCATCTGAGGTCGCGGCAATTCCCGATGGGGGTAACCCTATCACACACGCAGAGTCGGTACCTGCAGGACAGCAGGCTATCGGAAGGTGGCAAGGTCGCCAACGGTGGAATCGCTGGTGGAGTGTAGAGGAAGGCATTGCTAATGGATGGTCACTTCGGAGAGACGTTGGCGGTATCCCAGGCCGGTCAGAAGGCCGGTCTGGCCCGATCGGGCGACTGGATGCACCATGTAATAGCCCTACTGGATGCGGCCATTGGTCACCTGCACCCGGAACAGGCGGCGCACGGGGCGATACTCGAGGCAACCTCGTTGTTGCAAATGCAGGTCGATCCACAACCTGTGGAAGGGGCCGCGGACGACGGAAGGGAGCGTTTGCTGGCATGGCAGGCACGGAAGGTGCTGGACTATATCGACAGGCATATCACCAGTCGCGTGCTTGTCGCCGATCTATGCGCCCTGGTGTGGCGCAGCGAAGCGCACTTTTCGCGCTCCTTTAGGGCCACATTCGGGTACTCCCCCCATGCCTTTGTGATCCGGCGTCGCGTCGAATTGGCTGCTAAGCACATGCTTCAGACCGATATGTCCTTGAGCGACATTGCGCTTGGATGTGGATTTGTGGATCAAGCTCATCTGTGTAAGCACTTTCGCGTGGTCATTGGGGAAACGCCAGCCGCCTGGCGACGCGCGAAAAGGGAGCAAGACGCGGACATGGCCGCGCTTCCAGTCCAACTACCGCAAAGCTCTTGCTCCTGCCGCTACCCGCCGCCCACATCGTGCCTCTGCAGGGCGCGGCGCACGCAAGCGAGCAACTCGTCCGCCGGCCATCTTCCGCCCCCCGTTCCGACGGTCACAATTCCTGTTTTACCATGAGCGCGCGGTACCAGGCTCAGAGCAGTCCCAGAGCGCTGGCCGTCGATACGGCGTGAGCGCGCGTCTGCACGGCGAGCTTGATGAAAATGCCTTTGACGTGGGACTTCACGGTCTCGGGGGCAATCTCAAGCTCTTTAGCGATGCGTTTGTTGGAAAGTCCGTGGCTCATTGAGCGCAGGATGCTATGTTCGCGAGGACTTAAGGACTCCGTGACGCGCGAGGCACGAGCGGGCAACGCGCCTCTACGCTGCTGAGCACGGTCCGCAAGAATGCTCCCGATGTAGGGTCTGAGTTCCGGGGGCAGGCGGCTGTCCTGCGGGGTAGCGTGGTGAAGGGATAGCAGGAGCTCGGCCACGTGCGCTCCGGCATCGACGAATGTCTGATACACCCCGGCGCGCGCGCCAATCTGAAGCGCTTGAACGAGCATCGCACGGCCTTCGGCTTGGTCTCCGCATCCGAGCAGAGCGTCGGCCAGGTGAACCGACAATCGCAGTGCCCAGTAATTGTTTCGCTTGCCGCAGCTCGTCGCTTGAAGCTCCCGGAGAATCGTCGCTCCTTGGCACGCGTCCCCGGTGGCGATGAGTACCTGCGCCTGTGCCAAGGCATGGCTGGCATGCAACGTATCGTCCGACGAGAACCGATGATCGCGCGCGAGCGTCTCAATTCGTTCAGCACAGATCGCTGCGTCGCGTGTGCGACCTTCCTTGAGGAGAAGCTCAGTTCGCAGCATCAAGCTCTCCGCCATCATCCCCGTCCAGTCGCGCGCCGCCGCCAGGACCTCCGCCTCCTTCAGGGTGAGGAAGGCAAAATCCGTGTCTCCCCGACGGGCAGCGAGGCGAGCCAGAACCCTGTATCCTCGCAAGGCGCTCTCCTCGTCCCCTGAGGTTCGGACCGCCGTGAGGCTCTCCAGGACCAGAGCCTCCAGTCCGGCGCTGTGCCCTTCCTCATAGAGCAACTCCGCGAGCACGACGGCCGCTCGGGCTGTCACCGGTGATCGTTTCCCGAAACGACTCACGGCGCGTTCGTGCGCGCTCCTTGCGAGTCTGGTCGCGACGGCTAGTCGCAGCTGTTCAGCCTCCACAACCGCCTCGAACGTCGGTCCGATGATCGTTGCAAGCCCGTGCGTACCGAGATGAGTCGGCACCGCGTGTTTGAAACGAGGCACCGCGTAGTATCGATCAAAGTCTCGTACCTTCCAGTAGCCGACGCGCAGCGCTGCCGCCAGCGCGGGACTCCTCCCACCTGACCGGTGACGGCTTTCGAGCACGGCAAGCGCCGCGCGCACCGTGGCGCCGTCTTGGCTCTTGAGCACGAGCAGCACGGATCTAAGAACCTCGGCGAACTCCTGCGATCGTGGCGCAACCGGGGCATCGGCACGCACGATCTCATCGTCGAACTGTGCGACGGTCGCCAGGGCATCGTCGATACGCAGCTCGATGAGGCTCCGCCAGGCGCGCACGAGCAGAGTGTTTGGGGAAGGCCGGGCGCTTCGTGATTCAAGCGCGCTCACCTCCGAGCGTGATCGGGAATTCGGGTTCCCGGTCGGGACGCTGCCGTGTAGACCATGAAGCGCGGGACGCCGCGGGCGAGAATCCAAGTTGAGTGCAATGGAATCCTGCTGTCGGACAACTGCGAGGGATGATCGATGCATAGCTTGTATTGAGCCTCCCAAAGACACGGATCGTTCGTCAAGCAGGCAGCGGTAAGACACTGCGTGGTTGGTTCGGAACGAGAGTAGGACGCGGCGGCTCACGGCAAGCTCACCGTTATACGGGCCGAACGAAATGTTTCCCGACGTGCCGTCGGGCAACATGCGCTGAGGGATTGCCGTCCGCACCAGCCGATTTGCGGTAATTTGGTTGCTGTTGGCCATCTTTTGACCTTCCAAGGCGAGTCGACGCGGGTCAACGTTGCCCTGTAGACGTTCATGTTGCACCTATCCAAAGTTAGGGGTTAGATAGGTCCCAATCACCACGAGTCGGAGGATCGGCCCGAACGTATGACCGGCAAACAACACGAGCGCGCGGTAATCCAGGGCAAGCTCTATCCCGCCGCCGGGACGAGGAAGCCGTTGCCCCGGCCGAGGCTTGATTCGTCCAGCGACGTGCTGGACGGCATCTTTCCGGTCGTTGTCGTGGCCGCACCTGCCGGATACGGCAAGTCCACTCTCATGGCTCGGTGGCACGCACGGCTCCACGAGCGCGGCGTTTCTTGCGCCTGGCTATCGCTGGACGAAGACGACAACGACGCGGCTCGCTTCCTGCGTCATTTCATCGCAGCGCTACAGACGGCCAATGCGCACATCGGCAAGGACGTCGCGGAAGACCTCAGCGCCGACTTCGCGAGTGGGTCAAGGTCCGTGCTGGAGGCGATTGCAGGCGACCTCGCGCAGGTCCAGCACCGCATCGTGCTGTTCTTGGATGACCTGCAACTTGTTGAGTCGCCTGAGGTACGCGGAATTCTCGATTGGCTGGTGAACTACGCCCCCCGACCCCTGCAGTATGTCATCGGCACTCGCCAGGATCCCGGCCTTCGCTTAAGCGGTCTTCGGGTACGGTGCCAGTTGCTCGAGCTGGGAGCCGAGCAACTGCAATTTGACGCCACGGAAGCCGCTCAGTTCTACAGAAGCCGCCTCGGGCGAGACCTGCCGGCGTCGGATTTGCAGACCCTGCTCACCAAGACCGAAGGCTGGCCCGCGGCGCTCGAGCTTGCGGCGATGGTACTCGCCGGGTCGAGCGAACCGGCAACGTTCATCCAGAACTTCGCCGGTACAGACACCAGCGTGGTTGACTATCTGTGCGACATGGTTCTGTCACGGATGGACGAACGAACTCGCGACATCGTGTTCCGCATCTCGATGTTCGATCGCATCTGCGCACCGCTCGCTAGAACGGTCACTGATGACAATGGCGCCGAAGAGGCGTTGCTGAGCCTGCGGACGCGCAACCTCTTCCTGATTCCGCTGGATCGATCCTGGGAATGGGTGCGGTTTCATCATTTGGTCGGCGAATTTTTCCGCGAGACATATCGCCGAATAGCGCCGGCGCAAGCCAGGGAGTGCCTCGAGCGGGGCGCAGCGTGGTTGCACGCCAACGCCCATGTTGAAGAAGCCGTGAATTACATGATCCGGGCGCAGGAGTGGGAGCGGGCCACACATTGGGTCGCCGACAGTGTGGAGGAATTCGTCTTTCGCCGCGGGTACCACCAGACGATCCTGCGCTGGATGAACGCCCTTCCCGAGGCTTGGGTCGATCGCTACCCGGTTATCCGCATCCAGTACGCCTTTGCGCTGTCGTTTTATCCCCGGTATCAGGAATATGAAGCGCAGATCTTCCGCCTGCAGCAGCTACTGCAGAATCTTGCGGCGCAAACCGATCACGACGCCCGCAGCATCGACGAGTTGCGTTGTGCGGTCGAAATGCAGGTCGCCATGTCGGTTGGCTTGCGCGATGACGGAATGCGAGGTGGCGAATTGGCCGCGGCGTGGCTCGCACGCTGGCCAGAGGCGTCGCTAAGGCGCAAGGGCGTGATGGGCAACGTCCTGAGTTTTGGATACAAGACGCGGGGCGACATCGATGGGGGCCTCACGGTGATCGCCGAGACGCGCCAGTGGCTCGAGCAAAGCGAAGGATATTATGCGCTGAGCTGGGCCGCTTACCTCGAGGCCGTGCTGCACCTCAAACGCGGGAGTTACTTCGACTCGAAGCTTGCATGCACCCGCGGACTCGAGCTCGTTGAGCGAAAACTCCATGGACATCCCGGGCAGACCAGCCTGCTTCACACGCTCCTGGCGGGCATCTGTTACGAGTTCGACGAGATCGAGCAGGCTCTCGCGCATCTCGAAGGGGCGCAGAGCAGCGTGAACGAATACGCCCATGCCGACGCGGTAATCGTTGCCTACTTGACGCAGGCCCGTATCCAGCACCTGCGACAGGATGAAATTGGCGCACTGGCGATGCTGAGAGAGGGACAGGAACTTGGTGAACAGCGCGGCTGGCGGCGCGTGACCCTGTCATTGGCAGCCGAAGAGTGCCGTAGTCTCGCGCGCGCCGGACATCACGAGGAGGCCAGGCTCGTGGCAACGCGCTTCGACTTCCACGAGCTGCCGGCCCGCAGTGGCGCTGCACCGCTGAATTTCGACAAGGCATTGCGCGCAGCCTCGCGCTACCTGCTCAAGCAATCGCCGCGAGTCGTTATCGAGGCGCTGGACGCCGCGATCGACAATAGCCAGCGGCGCGGACTCGCCCACCGCTCGGTGGAATTGCTAATCCTGCGCGCCCTCGCCAAAAAAGAGGACGGCGACTGGGCGAGCGCCTTGGCGGACGTGCGTCGCGCACTCACCCTTGCGGCTCCGAGAAGGTATGTCCGCGTGTTCCTTGATGAAGGTCGCGAACTGGGCGCACTGATCGATAGACTCGACATGGAACAACTCCGCGGCTCCGAGGCTGCGCCTTTGGCGCGCCGCCTGCAACGCGCCACCTATACGCCCGACGTTCAGGGTGGCGCCCCGATCGGCGTGAGCGACGAGCTGACGAAGCGAGAGCTGTCGATCCTGAAACGCCTGGAGACGGGTCTGAGCAACAAGGAGATCGCCGAAGCGATTTTCGTCTCCGAGGGCACGCTCAAGTGGCACCTTCACAATGTCTACGGCAAGCTCAACGTCAAGAACCGCTCTGGTGCAATGACTCGAGCGCGGGCGCTCGGCATTCTATGACTTGCGACGGTCGAGTGCCGTCGCGACACCGAGCGCGAATTGCGGCTCCATTTTCCCGAGCAGAGCAAGCCGTCTATGTCTTTATCTCGAGCGAGGGCATTTCAGTGCGTCACCGGGAACAAATTAGCGAATGGCAAAACGCCCGATGAAATCGTCATCGGCGGGGCATTCGACACTCTTCCCCGCCACGGCTTCACTGCGACCTGCGGATGCGGCTACCGGCCGTCGTGAAGGGATCCACAGTCGGCCGCTGTAGGCACAGTCGTGGCCGTATTGGAACAACGAGCGCATATTCGACACGCGAAAGTCAAATGAGGTCGGGCTCGGGTGAGTCGCGGGAATCGCCGAGTATTGAAGCCTCGCTCCCTGAAGTTGCGCGTCGGTTGCGGTCAGCTCCAAGTTCGTTCTCATCATGTGGGTCAGGCCTGCGGAAATGCTGCGCGATATAATCGTCCGGAAGCGCTGCCGGGGCGGCACCGGCTCCTGGGTCAATTGTCCATCGACGAGGACATAAACCGTGGTTGGCGAGCGATTGGGCTCGTCGCGAGGCGGCTGCAACAAGGCGGGTGGAACCAAGAACGGAACCGTGGCCCCTCCATCGATGTGAGCCTCGCTGTAGTCTGCGCCCGCGTCTTTGACACGAATGATCACTGGCGGAAACATCCCCGGCACGCTGGCCGACGCGACCAGAACATCCCGGAAAAGAGCCTTTGCGCCGGGACCGCCGTTTAGTGCGATCGACCCTAAATCCCAGATCACGGTCTCTCCGGTATCGATGTTGGTGGTAGCTACGAGCAACAGGCGCCCCGACGCGGCCTCGCGGGCCACCGCTCGGATCATCTCGTCGCTGAGGCAGTGGTCGACCAGCTGCTCGAGTCGTCTGCCGCGATACACACTCGAGTCGAAGATCACCCCAAGTCCGCGCGGCTGCAGGAGGCGTTCAGCGCGTCCGCTGGTGTAGGCGTCGGTGAGTTCCTGGTCCCATTCGGGACCAAGAAACGCAAAGGGCGCGAGCAACGCCCCGGCACTCACCCCCGTGACCACCGAGAACTGCGGGCGTGCGCCGGCGTTGGTCATTCCCACCAGGGCACCGGCGCCGAACGCGCCATCTGCACCGCCCCCCGAGAGAGCGAGGATGCTGATCGGCTCGTCGCCCCGTAAAGCGTGCGCTCGCCGCGCGACGCTTTGTACGGATACTGCGTCGAAGCGCTGATCGGCGCCGAGCACTCGAATGTCATCCGGCGAATCGGTCGCGATATCCGCAAGGGCTGGCGATGGCGCGGTCATGAAGACCGGAGCGCATCCTTGAATACTGCAGCAGAGGCCGAAGATCCACGCGAGCAGAACCGCGCTTGGCGAAAAAAGGGTGGCTTTCGTTGTAACGCGCATATTGTGAGTGCTTCGCCTGCGGTGCATTGAGCGGCGCCGTCGCCGATCAACTGCCGGTGCTCCTCTCCTTCGCGGTTCTGAATAGAACGATCGGCATGTCGCCTCTCCCAATTGACCGCGCCTAAGGCCGGCTTCCGCAGCAGGTTAGAACGCCTACACTCACGGCAAGCACACCAATCAAAAGATCCTGGGCTGGGACTCCCAATGCCCCGGTTGCAGTGGGCTCCTGCGGCTGCCGTTGAGGCCCAACCAGGTCGCGCCGATCAGTCCTTTACGGACGACGGCGAATCGGCGCACAGCTTTGTTCAAGCCCATTATTTTTCTCTCCAGGTTGAATGTTTCAAACCTGCTCGGCGTAGGCAATACCGGCAAGATTTCCCTGAGCGATTGCGACCGGGCGCTTTTCCGAACCGTCCAGGTGTGCGGCGTAGATCGAGCCGGCGAGATCCGTGACGAACATCCGATCGCCTCGCACATCCAGTGCAAAGCCGATGCCGTCCAACAGGTGGCCGAGCGCGATTTCCTGGTTGAGATGGCCGTCGACCCGCGTGCGACTCACGGTGTTGCCGCGCGGAGGATCGCCCCGATCCGTCCAGTAGAGGACGCGGTGGTCGAGATCGAGCTCCAGATCGATGGGTTCCGGCAGCCCTTCGAGCAGTACCTCGACATCGAGCCGGTTCGTCGGTGTCTGGCCGGGGGGCATATCGATGTTCGCGCGAAAGATGCGCCCGTGCCCGGAGTCATCCGCGCTCTTCTGCGTCCAGTACATCTGGCCGCGAATCGGATCGACGGTGATCCCCACACACCAGTTCGATGGATCATGGCGATCGCCTTCGCCATCCCCTGTCTGGATGAGTGTCTCGACCTGCGAGCCATCGAGGTTGGCACGCATCACGCGCATGCCTTCGCGGTCCGACCAATAGAGCTTGCCGCTTTTTTTCTCTAGATGGAGTTGCTTTGGGGTAAACGTACCCCCTTCGGGAATGATGAATCGGCGATTGCCGCCGTCGAGATCCGCGCGTTCGATCGAGCCATCATTTCTGTGCGGAACGCCCATGTTGGTCCAGTAGATGTGGCCCGCCGCCGCATCCACCGCGAGGCCATCGGGAAGCCGGCACCCGGTGATGACTGTTTTTGGGTCCGAGCCATCGGGGTCGAGCGAGAAGACGCGGCCGCCGCTCAAGTCGAGCACAAACAGGCGGCCGCTTGAAGTACGGGAGTCGGTCATGCTTCCTCCACCCTCTTGAGTTCGGTGGCCACGTGCCCCTCCTGGAGCAGCTCCCACTTGGACCGCGCATGGTCGCTTGGATAGGGGCCAGGAGCATGTTCGCCCCGAGCCGGCCGGCACCCGCATTGGTGCCGGCCGACCATAGGTATGCGACAACTACGACTTGATAAAGGCCAAAATATCCTCGTTGATCGTCTCAGTGTGCGTGGTGAGCATGCCGTGCGGAAAACCCTTGTAGGTCTTCAGGACACCGTTCTTAAGCAGCTTTGCGCTCAACGGACCTGAGTCGGCGTACGGAACAATCTGGTCGTCATCCCCATGCATGACGAGCGTCGGTACCGACAC
>JBEKYO010000164.1:0-9654 GCA_049510875.1 Steroidobacteraceae bacterium | reverse complement strand
GGCCGACAAGATCGTGGTGGACGGAGCTCTGTTTCTTCAGTTCATGCAGAATCAATGAGCGAAGAGCTGCCTCCCGTGCCTTCCGTACCGCGTACGGGGTCGATGATGAATCGCATCGTGGCCTCCTCGCTGCGCCAGCGGTTTCTCGTCGTCTTGATGACGCTGCTGCTCGTCGGCGTCGGAACCTTTTCACTGCGGCGCCTGCCCGTGGATGCTTATCCGGACCTGGCCCCTCCCATGGTCGAGGTCATCACGCAGTGGCCCGGGCGCGCCGCCGAAGAAATCGAGCGCCTGATCACGGTGCCCGTCGAGCGCGAGATGAACGGCCTTCCGCGCTTGAGCACCATCCGCTCCATTTCGCTGTACGGTCTGTCCGACGTGATCCTCACTTTTCAGAATGGTACCGACGATTACTTTGCGCGCCAGCAGGTCTTCAATCGCTTCTCGGAACTCACGTTGCCGGCCGGCGTGTCCCCGACGCTGTCGCCGATGTCCGCGCCGTCCGGGCTGATCTACCGCTACGTCCTGCAGAGCCCGGACCGCTCGCCGATGGAGCTCAAGACCTACGAGGACTGGGTGGTGGAACCGCAGTACAGGTCCGTGCCCGGCGTGGCGGATGATTCGGGCTTCGGGGGCGGCACGATGCAATATCAGGTATTGCTCGATCCCGCCCGCGTCGCCTCGGTGGGCCTGTCCGTGGCGCAGGTCGAAAGCGCCCTGACGGCGAACAACGACAATGCCGGGGGCGGCTTTTATTCGCAAGGCGGGCAGTTCTACTATGTGCGCGGCCTGGGCCGCATCGCCACGCTGGAGGATATCGGCAACGTGGTGCTCGCGGTGCACGATGGCGTGCCGGTCCTGCTCAAGGACGTGGGCCGGGTGCAGATCGGCATCGCGCCGCGTCTCGGCGAGTTCGGGTTCCGAACCCAAGACGATGCCGTGGAAGGCGTGATCTTGCTGCGCACCGGCGAGAAGACTCAGGACGTCCTGCGGGGAGTCGAAGCGAAGACCAAGGAACTCAACGACGAAATCCTGCCCAAGGACGTCAAAGTCCATCCGTTCTACGACCGCAGCAACCTGGTTTCGCTCACCACCGAGGTCGTGGAGCGAAATCTGCTGCGCGGGCTGCTGCTGGTGGTCGTGGTGCTGATCTTTTTCCTCTACGACTTCCGTGCCGGCCTGATCGTTGCCGCCAGCATTCCGCTTGCCCTGCTGTTTGCGTTCATTTGCCTGGATCTGCAGCGCGCCTCCGCCAATCTCTTGTCGATCGGCGCGGTGGACTTCGGCATCCTGGTGGACGGGGGCGTGGTGATGGTGGAAAACATTTTCCGCCAGATCGTCGCGCGCAAGAACTCCTCGCTCAGCGTGACGCAGATCATTCTCGAGGCGGCCGCCGAGGTGGACCGGCCGCTGTTCTACTCGGTCGCCGTGATCGTCGCCGGCTTCCTGCCGATCTACGTCCTGTCCGGGCCCTCCGGCACGCTGTTCAAGCCAATGGCGGACACCATGGTGTTCGCGTTGGTGGGATCGCTGCTGGTCACCCTCACCTTGCTGCCGGTGCTGTGTGCCTGGTTCATGCGCGACGGCGTGCGCGAGCGGCGCAATGCCGGGTTCGAAGCCATCAAATCCGCCTACACGCGCGGGCTCGACTTTTGCCTCGCACATCCCCTTTGGATCACGCTGGCGTCCGCGCTGTTGTTCTTGGGTTCGCTGCTGCTCATCCCGCGCATCGGCGCCGAGTTCATGCCGCACCTCGATGAGGGTCAGCTCTGGGTGCGCGCCACCATGCCGTACACCATCTCGTTCGATGAGTCGGCGAAGATCGCGCCCCAGGTGCGGCAGATATTGGCATCCTTTCCGGAGGTCACCACGGTCGCGTCGGAACTCGGCCGCCCCGACGACGGTACCGATCCCACCGGATTCTTCAACGTGGAATTCTATGTCGACTTGAAACCCTACGCGCAATGGACCGGCGCGTATCGCAACAAAGTCGGACTGATCGACGCCATCAATCAGAAGCTCGCGGCCTTTCCCGGCATTACCTTCAATTACACCCAGCCGGCTGAAGACGCGGTGGACGAGGCGGAAACCGGCTTGAAAAGCGCGCTCGCCGTGAAAGTGTTCGGTTCCGATTTGGAGACGCTGCAACAGAAAGGCAAAGCCATCAAGCAGATCCTCGAGCGGGTGCGCGGCATCCGCGACGTCACCTTGGTGCAGGAACTCGGACAACCCAGCCTGACCATCAAGATCAACCGCGCGCGCATCGCGCGCTACGGCTTGAATGTTGCCGACATCAATGCCCTGATCCAGACGGCCATCGGCGGCGATGCCGCCACGCAGGTGGTGCAGCAAGAAAAGCAATTCGATCTCATCGTGCGCCTGCAGCAGCAATATCGCGACAATCCCGAGGAGATCGGCAACATCCTGGTGGCCACCCCGGCCGGTCAGCAGATACCGCTGAAGGAATTTGCGGACATCGATGTGACGAGCGGCGCCTCCTTCATCTACCGCCAGGACAATGCACGCTACATCGGCGTGCAATTCTCCGTGGAGGGGCGCGATTTGGCCGGCGCGGTCGACGATGCCATGCACCAGGTCAACGAGAAGGTGGGCATGCCCCAGGGGTATCGACTGGACTGGGGCGGCGAGTACACCGAATACACCGCCTCGCGCCAGCAGCTTCGTGTCGTGCTGCCGCTGACCCTGTTTCTGATATTCCTGCTGCTGTTCGCGCTGTACAGCAACTTCAAGTTCCCATTCATCACGGTGCTCGGCGTGCTGCTGTCGGCGCCCGTGGGCGGCATCGTCGCGCTGTGGATCACCGGCACACCATTCTCCGCGTCGTCCGGCATCGGTTTTCTCGCCCTGTTCGGCGTGTCCGCGCAGACCGCGATCGTGTACATCTCCTACGTCAACGAACTGCGCCGCGGCGGCGCCGATGTGGCCGTGGCGATACGCCAAGGCGCCATCCTGCGGCTGCGCCCCATCATGATGACCGCGCTGGTTGCGGCGCTCGGTTTGCTGCCGGTGGCGCTGGCCGCCGGCGTCGGGACCGACACCCAACGACCCTTCGCACTGGTCATCGTCAGCGGCCTGTTCACGCGGCTGCTGATTAGCATCTTCCTCATGCCGGTGCTGTATGCGCTGGTGGCCCGCCCCACGGATCGATTGGAGGTGTAACCCGCCCGAGCTGCATTGCCTTTCACTGCCTTGGCGGCGGCGGAGCCACTGACTGCGGCGTCAAGCCACGCGTTTTCCGCATGCGGATGACGGCGGGTAGAAGATCCTGATTAAAATTTCCAAGCCTGGCCACGAAGTTCTCGGAGACCCGATAACCCTTCGCGACGATCAGGACACCGGTCCGCGTGCGAAGATCCTCCGCGACGACCATGTCGATGCACACTCGACCAATCGGCACGTCGATGATCTCATCCACAGCCTCCTCAAACCCTAACATTTCGATCAGCGCCTTCAGCACCTCTGGATCGAATCGACCCGCTTGTACGCGAAGGCGCTGCACTGCCGCATCGCGCGACGGCGAGGTTCTTTCCACGGCTTCGTACGCGGACACGACCCGCAGAATCTCAGCACCAATCGCTTCTGGCGTGCGCGGGTCATCGCTTGTCCTGACAGCGGCCAGTTTGGACAGAATGTCCACGACTGGGTCCAGGCGGGGAATCCGCTTGAGCACACGTTCGGCCACGAGAGCTGACTCAGCAACTTGAACGCCTTCCGCGGGTGAGAGGGTTTCCCCCGCATACAGGCGATTCAAAGTGCGTTCGGGCAATGCAATGTGCCCCAGCTGCGCGGACACGGAAGCGAACTCAAGCGGCCATCGCTCAGGCAGCTTCAATTCCTCCGCGACCCCAAGCGCCAACTCTTGAATTCGGCTCACGCGACCAAACGCGGTTGGATTGGCGATAGCGAGAACATCGCTCAGGGCACGCATCGTCCCGATCAGTGTCTTCTGCAGGAGCTCGCGCTCGGCGACTTGCAATTGATACTGCGCGACCGCCGCCTGCAGTGTATCGAGCAGCACGGGTCGTGTGCCGGGCTTGAGGAGAAATCGAAACAAACCCGCCTGATTCATGGCGGCCACGGCCTCTATAAGCTCTGTCTCGCCAGTCAGCAGTATCCGTACGATCAGCGGGTGCTTGTCCCGCACCACCTGCAGGAACTGTGCGCCAGATAGACCCGGCATTCGATGATCGGAGACTACGACCTGGATAGGCTCGGAATTCTCTATGAGCTGCAAAGCCTCCGCGCCGCTGTTGCTGGTCAGGACCTCGTAGTCGGCCCCAATCGTCCGCGTGAGAATATTCAGCATGAAGGCATCATCGTCCACGCAAAGCACTCGGGGTCGGAGGTCGGTTGCGGCAGTCATGATCATCACGCCGTCAGGAGGTGAATAGCGCCGGTTCTTGCGGCCCAGACGCTGAGCCAGTCAATCACGTCTGCCGCAGGCATGGGTCGCGCAATGAAATAGCCTTGGCCGACATCGCACCCGAGCTGAGATAGGAAGTTCCAGTCGTCCTGGTCTTCGATCCCTTCCCCGACCACCTGCATTTGCAGCTGGTGTGCCATTCGCAGACTCGCACTGCAGATGGCTCCGCGCGTTCCATCAATCGATGCACCATGCACGAAGCCGCGGTCCACCTTGAGCTCGTTGAATGGCAAGTCGCGCAGCTGTGCCAAGGAGGAGTGACCCGTACCGAAATCGTCGATCGACAAGCGGAAGCGCTTGAGTGATAGGCGGGTAAGAACATCGAGTACGGTGCTCAGTTGGCGCATCACTTGCCCCTCGGTCAATTCCAGAGTCAATAATTGAGGGTCGACGCCGACCGAGGTAGCAAGGGCTTCCGCAATGTCCGGAAAATCGAGCGCGATCAGATCATCCATCGATACATTGACGGCGACCGGTAGGCGATGCCCCGCCTGACACCACGCTTTTGCCTGCTTCATGGCTTCGAAGAGGACCACCCTGGTCACGTCAATGAGTAGTCCCTGCTCTTCGGCCAAGCCGAGAAACCGGTCGGGGAATATCAGTCCATCCATAGGGTGCTGCCAACGCACCAGGCTCTCGACGCCCACGACTTCGCCCGTCGCCAGCGCTACCTTCGGCTGATAGTAGTTGACCAATTCCCCCTGAGAAAGGGCGGCACGAAATTCTTCCGCACTGTACGAATGTTGGGCGACGCGCGCGAGACTCCGATGACCGACATTAGGTTTCAGCCTGCTCATCAAACCGGCCAATTCGTGCGGCTTTACCGGTTTCTGCAGGCAGCCGAGGGCGATTAGCTGATGCGCCTCGATCAGTTTCTCGACGCTTTCGAGAATGCGGGTGTTTTCGCCGCTGACCAGAATTACGCTGCCGCCGTACCGGCACTGCACCAGTCGGCGAATGAATTCGACCCCGTCCATCCCGGGCATGTTGATATCCAGAAAGATCAGGTCAACCACGTCGCAGGTTCCGCTCACTTGTTGCAGAGCCGTTTGACCGCAGTCGCAGGCAACGACGCGCGTGTAACCGAGTTGTGCCAACATGTGGGTCAGGAGCTTGAGCATGAAGGGATCATCATCCAGCAGGACAATTCCCGTGCTTGTCGGATCCGTTGCTTTCATGGGTGCCTCACGCACACCGCTCAGCCGAGTCGGCGCGCGCCCGCAGTGAACGTAGATAGCCGTCCACCACGGCCATCTCCCTTTCAAAGTCGGGATATAGCTCAGCCAACAGCGGCAGATCACCTGCGGTCCCCGCGGCCTCGATTGCGGCGCAAAGCTCACCGAGCCTCAACGCGCCCACCGAGCGGGCGGAGGATTTCAGCTTGTGGGCGATCTCAGCAGCGTCCTTCGATCGTTGCTTCCCACACGCCTCGGCGAGCTCCGTGGCCGACCGGCCGGCGCTCACGGCAAATGCTTGCAGGAAGTCCTGTATGAGCTGCGGATCGGTTCCGACCAGCGCTTCAAGAACGCTCACTTGCACCGGCGCAGATGACAAATTCTGCAACGTCATTGCAGGATGGGCGGCCGGAAGCCACTTCTCAAGCACGGCGGCCAAGGCGGCGAGCGGCGCAGGCTTGCTTAGGTAGTCGTCCATGCCCACTGCGAGGCACCGTTCAGATTCGCCCCGCAACGCATTCGCGGTCAGTGCAATGATGGGCATCCGAGCGCGCCCGCTTTCGGCCACGCGAATTTGCAACGTGAGATCGTACCCGTCCATTTCAGGCATGTGTAGATCCGTCAATAGCAGCGCATAGTTGCCGCTTTGGAAGCGCTTGAACGCTTCTCGACCGGTCGTGGCGACGTCCGCCGCGTAACCGAGCAGATCCAGCTGCTGGCGGACGACTTTTTGATTGATCTCGTTATCCTCAGCCACCAGAATCAGTCGGTGCAGCTGAAGAGCCTCATCGCGGGATGGAGCTGAAGCTCTGGTCGTCCTGTGATGACCCGAAGGCGCATCCGGCTCCGCAGACGCACGCCCGGCGGCGATCGCCACCGCTTTAGCCAACGCGTGACGATTAAGCGCGTTGCCGTCGATCATGATGACGCCATCGGCTTCGGCTCGGGGATTGCGCCGCTGGCCGCGCCCGATGACCACCAACAACACTCGCTGGTCCAGGTCGGCGCGGGCCAGGAGGGCGGATTGCAGCTCGCCCAAAGCGGGCAGCTCCTCACTGGCATCGACGACCCAAACGACCGGCCCGAGTGGACTCCCGAGGTTCCATTCGCTAGCGGCAGCTAAATCCGGCACCCGAGTCACTGAGGCGGCATCTGCCTCGAGGTAGGCGGCCAGGTCATCGGCGAGACCCGCATGCTCCCCTACGACGAGACAGTTCAATCCCTGGATCTCGGAAGCACTCTGTGCAGCATCGGTCAGCTCCGGCGCGAGGCGGAAGGGCACGCGCACCGTAAATGTGGATCCTGCATTCACCTTCGTTGCGACGGTGATTTCCCCGTCCATCAGACCTGCCAATTGCTTGCATATGACGAGACCCAGCCCCGTGCCTCCATACTTGCGCGTCGTCGAGGCATCGGCCTGCGTGAACGAAGTGAAGACCCTCGCCAAAGTCTCCTTATCCATGCCGATGCCGTTGTCGGTCACTCGAAACTCCACCACTGCGTCTTCCGCTTGGCGATGGACCAGGACGGCGCGCACCGACACCCGTCCGGGACGCTCACGGCCGCTGGAGAATTTGATTGCGTTGTTGATGAGGTTGATTAGTATCTGCCGCAGCCGTGACGCGTCCCCAAGCACCATGGCCGGTATCGCCGGATCCGCGAATACCGTGAGTGTCCCTCCCTTGCGCTCCGCCACGCGATTGACCAAATTGCAGCTCTTCTCCACAACTTGGGCCACCGACATGGGGAGTAGCTCAATGTCCAACCGACCCGCCTCGATCTTCGAAAAATCCAGGATATCGTCGATAATCGTAAGCAGGGAGTCGGCCGACTCGCGAATCAGACTGACCAATTCCAGCTGCGGGGCGGTCAGGCTGCTTTGATGCAGGACGTCGAGCGTGCCGATGATGCCGTTCATGGGCGTGCGAATTTCGTGGCTCATGCTGGCCAGAAAAAGATCCTTCGCACGATTGGCGAGCTGGGTCTCGGTTTCACGAATTCGGCTCTGCGCGAGCTGCCAGCTCAGGCGGCCCAGAAGCGACGTGAGTACGATGGCCAGGATGCTGCCAAAGCCCGCACGCCACAAGTAGGCGGGCGTTTCGCGATTCGCGAACGCCAGTTGCTCCTCGGCTGAAAGGCCAACGACAACGGCAAGGGGAAAGCCGAACAGCTTACGAGCGCTGGTCCACCGCCGTACCCCGTCCCAGCTGCTGATCGAGATCGTAGGATCCGCGTCGGTTGCGTCGGATCGGGGCACCACGGACGCATAGTCGATCAGGTCGCCGTAGAACTCCGATTCTCCGGTACGCCTGATACGGACGATCCCGTCGATCCCGACAATGCCCAGGACGCCATGCTCGCCCAACTTTGCAGTATCATAATCACTGACGAAATAGGATGCGTCGACCGCGACGACGGTCACGCCGTCAAAGGTACCGTCGGGGGCACTCAACCTGCGGCTGAAGTACAGATTTTTATCGACCGTCGGATTCCGCGCCGGCTGTCCAATGAAGAATGCGTCGCTTTCCAGTTGCTTGAGAAAGAAATCGTCACGGGACACATCCTGTTTTTGAGGCGCGCGTGTGCTATCAGTGATGGCGCCGTGACGATCGGCAATGCTCACATTGAAAAGCAAACCCGGGGGCAGCAATCCCTTGTCCCTGAGTTCGGCGAGCGTGCGGTGTGTCCCGTCGCTTTCATGCGAATACTTGACAAGATTCAGGGTTTGATCGATTTCGTGCAGTGCGCTAGCGACCCGGGCTTCGTAAGTGTCTCGCAGCTCGCGGCTTGATACCGACGCAACATGCTCGGCGTCGGAGTGCTTCAGCTTGATGATCTCCAGGGTCACTGCCCAAATGGCCGTCAACATGAAGATGCCGATCGCGGGAAACAGGACCGCCGGTTCGGCGACCCGATTCAAACCGCGACGAAATGTGTCTGAGCCCAGCACTGCCTTTCCTTGCCCGCCACCTGGGAGGCGTCGGGGGGCCGGGAAAATCCTCAGTCCTACCAACCAACCCAACCTAACAGAATCGGGCCGCCGCGCCGTGTGCCAGGCCCCATAACCAGGATCCCGCTGGAAGAAACGCCGTCGCCATGATTCATCGGTTGCTCAAGTAGTGTCACGAAGCGCCGATATGTTTGTCAGGCATTTGCAGTGGTGTCTTCTTACTGCCTTTCGCTCGCTAAACCGCGCGAGCAACAGCCGGGTGAGCGCGAGGTCATGCATCTTCCCAAAGTGTGCGTCGCCTGCGCTCCCTGTGTGCCGATAAGCACATACTGCCGGGCATTTAAGGTCTCCTCCTCCGCACTCTGGCAATTAAGAGAACGGTCTGGCAATCCCGGCAATGCCCGCTTGGATCACAACGCAACATTCGGGAAGCGCAATGTCCGATTATTTGCTCGCGATAATCCTGAACGTGGACAGCCTCAACGGCGGTTGCACGAGTCGTTGCCGGCGCAACGCTGGTCGCGACCCGATATCCCCATGAATTTCAATCCGATACCGGTTTTCGCCACGTCGATGCTCGCGCTAGGTACAGTGATGGCACATGCGGACACTACGATTGATCAGTATGTGACCTTCAGCGGATTTGGCACACTGGGCGTGGTACATTCCGACTACAGTCAAGCCGATTTTGTCGGGAGAGTGGATCAAGACAGCGGGGCGGGTTACAGCCGCAAGTGGAGCGTCACACCGGACAGCGATTTGGGCGTCCAGGCCAATGTCACCTTGACTGACGCGCTCAGCGCTGTGGCGCAAGTGATCTCACGCGACGAGGTGGACGGCAGCTACCAGCCTAATATCGAGTGGGCCAACCTCAATTACCAGATCACACCGGACTTGGGGGTGCGGGTTGGCCGCATGCTCTTGCCATCTTATCAGCACTCTGAGAGTCAGAACGTGGGCTATACCCTGCCTTGGGTACGGGTACCCATCGAAATCAGCTATACAGATACTGCGGAACACAGCGACGGCCTCGATGTGCTGTACCGTTTGAAGACGGGCGCTGTCAACCAGCAGCTTCAGGTTCA
>JBEKYO010000163.1:0-10204 GCA_049510875.1 Steroidobacteraceae bacterium | reverse complement strand
CGGATGAAGTCGCTTTCATAGGGTCGGTTCCTTTGGTTGTGGCAGCCGCTGAGGTCGAGCTCGTGCGAGCTCAAACAGCATTTGGATCCCGCTCAGCTCTGGCCGCTCAGACCGTCATCGATTTTTTTGTTCTCGGATTTCAGATCGAGCCCCGCAGCCTTGGCCTCCATCTCCAGCAACGCACCGAAATCGATATCCTGGTAGCCGTTTCCCATCATGCTTTGCACAATCTCGCGAGTGAGCGCGGTCAAGGGCTGCGGTACCCCCAGATTGCGGCCCGCTTCGAGGCCGAGATCGAGATCCTTGCGCAGCAACAGCGGCGTGAATGTCGGGGTCCAATCGAGATTGACGAACGACGGCGACTTGTATTTTGTGAACAATGAGCCCATTACGCTTTTGTTGATGAAGTCGAGAAAAGCATGGCGCGGCACTCCGCCCTTTTCTGCCAAAATCGTGATCTCGGCCAACGACTGGGTCACCACACCCAACAGGATGTTGTGACAGATCTTGACCATTCGCGCCAATTCCCCGTCACCGACATACGAAACGCCGCGGCCGAGCAGCGCGAGATACGGCTCGGCAATCTTGAACTGCGCTTCGGGGCCTGAGACCACCACCGACAGCAGGCCTGCTTTGACGACTTTGGCGTTGCCGGATACGGGTGCGGCCAGCAGCGCAACGCCACGGGCCGCTGCTTGTGCGCGCACCGCGGCCGAGGCCTCGGTCGAAACGCTGGAACAATCGACCAAGAGCTTGGGCGCTCGATTCATGCCCGACAGGACGCCCTTGCTGCCGGTTACCACCTCGAGCAGATCGTCCGGACCCGATACCATGGTGAAGACGATATCGCGATCGGCCAGATCAGCCGGCGAGCCGACCACCGTGGCGCCCAATTCGGCCAACGGCTCAGCCTTGGACCGGGTGCGGTTGTAGACCGCAACGTCGCAGCCGTGTTTCAGCAGCCTCGAAGCCATGGCATAACCCATGCGACCGGTACCAATCCAGCCCAGCCGAGAATCGTTCAGATTCATCTTCGTCATCTTATTTTCCTCTTCGCAATTTTCCAAAACCGACTTGCACCGCACGAGAATCCATCGGCACCACCGGCAACCGCACAGCACGTCTTATTTGATTTCCTCACTTTCGTGCAAACGTTTGCACATTTATACCGACTCGGCTGTTAGAATACAATAGCCGGGATGGTCGATCTCTATTTCTGCGGGCTTGCCGTTGAACCTCGAACCGCCAGGAGCGGCTCGAGGTGCACGGAAGGGACGATGACTGTCGGGTCGCGCATCATTCGCAGCAACAGGAGGCTGCTTTGCACGCCGATCTGGTCGTGTGGAATGCGCAACGTCGTCAAGGGTGGATTGAAGCGATCGGCGAACGGCATGTCGTTATAGCCCGTGATCGAAATATCGGCCGGACACTCGAGGCCGGCCTCCGCGAGAGCGTCGTAACAGCCAAGCGCCAACATATCGTTCGCGGCAACGATGGCCGTAAAGGATCGATTGGCAGTCCCCAGTAGCTTGCGGGCCGCGACCGCGCCGGCCTGCACCGTGAACGATGGGCAATCGACGACGAGCCTTTCGCGCACGGTCATCCGGTAGGCCTTGAGTGCGGCGAAAAAACCGGCGCGCCGCCCGGTCCCCGTCGACGTGTTGAGCGGGCCGCCCACGTACGCCAACTTACGATGTCCAAGCTGGAGCAGGTGATCGACCGCGAGGCGAATGCCGTAGACATCGTTGGTGACGACGCAGGTTACGGCCTCATCGAGAACCGTGCGGTTAACGAGCACGAAGGGGATGTTCTGTTCCTGGCATTTCTTGACGATGTCATCCTGAAGCCACGCGGTGGCGAGGATGAGTCCGTCAACCTGCCGTGCCTGCAGCGAATCGAGAATGGCGCGTTCCTTTTCCCGGTTATTGTCCGAATCCGCCAGCATCGTCACGTAGCCTTCTTTCCCGAGCGTGCGCTCGACAGCGCGCACGATCGGGGGAAATAGGGGATTCGTGATATCCGGAACGATGACGCCGACGGTAAACGAACGGCGCGTCTTCAGTCCGAAGGCGAGCGGATTGCGCGTGTAACTAAGGTCACTGGCTATTTTCAGGATGCGCGTCGCAACTTCGTGCGACAGCCTGGTGCGCGTTTGCGGATTGAGTGCCCGTGAAACCGTCGAGACATGCACTCCGGCTCGCTGCGCGATCAGCCTGATACCTGACAGCGGTTTGGTCATGTCGACACAGGCTCCGCGAAGCCGTTAACGGCTACAGCTTCCCCGGTAGCACCACGGACTCTCCTTCCGCTCTCGCCTCGGTGGAGTCGGCCGTGACGGGAATATCCTCATCGGGCCCTGCGTTGAGGTGGCGATTGAGCTGTGCAACATCCAAATCCTTTTCCCAGGCGGCAATGGCAATGGCGGCCACGCCGTTGCCGATGTAGTTGGTGAGCCCACGGCCACGCTGCATGAACGGATCGATGCCGAGCAGCAGGGCGAGGCCGGCCATCGGGATGTCCGGCAACGCCGACAGCGTGCCGGCCAGCACTACGAAGCCCGCGCCGGTAAACCCGGTAGCTCCCTTGGACATCAGCATGGCGACCAGGAGAATAACCAACTGTCGATCGAGCGGCAATGCCGTGTTGGTGGCTTGCGCAATAAAGATAACACATAACGTAAAGTAGATGCTGCTGCCGGCGAGATTGAAGGAATAGCCGGTGGGCACAACGAGGCCAACCACCGACTTGGGGACGCCGATGCGCTCGAGTTTTTCCATCAATCGCGGCAGCAGCGCCTCCGAGTTGGCGATGCTGAGGAACAGCAGGATCTCATCGAAGATGTACCGGCAGAATTTGAACACACTGAAGCCGACGCGCCGGGCGATCGGCACCAACACGATGAGCACGAAGGTCAGGCACGCACCGTAGAAGAGAAGAATGAGTTTCAACAGAGGCAGCAGAGAATGAAGGCCGAATCGCCCGACGGTGAAGGCCATGGCGCCGAAGGCCCCGATGGGCGACAGCGCTATGATCATCTCGATGATCGAGAATACCACCCGCGAGAGCTGGTCCACCACATCCCGTACGATGCTCACGCGATCACCCAGGAATATCAGCGCCAGACCAAACAGCACCGCAATGAGAACGATCTGCAGGACGGCGCCTTTTGCGAAGGCATCGAACATGGTGACCGGGATGATGTTCAGCATGAACGACACGACACCCTGGTCTTTGGCGGCGGTAACGTAGCCTGCGATGCTGGATGTGTCGATGGAGCGCGGATCGATGTTGAGCCCGACGCCGGTCGGTACCAGATTGGCCACCACCAGACCCAACAACAGCGCCAATGTGGATACGATGTAGAAATATACCAAGGTCTTGGCGCTGATACGGGCGACCCGCCGGGCGCTCCCCATACCCGCGATTCCCGACACAATGATGCAAAACACGATCGGAGCAATCATCATGCCGAGCAGCTTGATGAAACCATCGCCCAGCGGCTTCATTTTCACGGCCGCACTCGGCCATGCCGCGCCCAAGATGATCGCGGCCGCAATGGCGATGATCACTTGATTGTGAAGTTTCGCGTAAAACGCCTTGGGCTTTCGAGTCAGCGCCTGCATTGAACCTCCGACCCGCGGTTAGTCCACAAATTCGCCAAGCCATTCGCGCGTTTCGAGAATCTGCTTCACTGACCGTAGATACGCGCCGGAATACGAACCATCCACCGCGCGGTGATCGAAGCTGTGTGCCAGCACGCCAACCGGGCGAATTTCGATCCGCTCGCCCCTCTCATCGACCACCACCCAGGGTCGGCGGTGCACACCATCGATTGACAAAATGGCAACCTGGGGCTGGTTGATGACCGGCGCGGTGATGAAGGTGCCGAAGCTGCCATTGTTGGTGAGCGAATAGGTGCCCTCGGTCATGTCGTCGGGCCTGAGCGCATTGGCGCGCGCTCTCCCGGCGATCTTGGCGATCGCTCGCGCGATGTCGGGAACCCGCAGCGGCGCAACATTCTTGACCACCGGAGCGACCAGTCCGCCGCGATCGAGATCGACCGCCAATGACAGATTGATCTGCCTGAAAACCGTGAGCGAGTCCCCCGCCACATGAGCATTCAAATGCGGAAATTCGGGCAACGCCAGCGCCACAGCGCGGGCGATGAAGGGCAGATACGTGAGCGAGGTGCCTTCGCGCTCTTTCCACGCCTTCTTGAGCGCGCCGCGGGCCGCTTCGACTCCTGAGAAATCAACCTCGACCGCTTGCAGCACATGAGCGCTGGTCGCCTTGGAGCGCACCATGTGTTCGGCGATCCGCTTGCGCAGCGCGCTGAATGCCACGGTCTCCGTTGCACCGGCCGCCGTCCTCCGCGCCGTCTTTTGCTTTTGCAGATGCGCCAATACATCGTCGCGCTTGACGCGACCATCGCGCCCAGTGCCCCGAATCTGCACAATATCGAGTTCATTGTCGGCGAGGAGTTTGCGCACCGCGGGAGATAGCGGCGTGCCATGGCTATTTCCATGTCGCGGCGCCGCGCTCTGTGCGGCTGCCGACGCTGCGCCCGTCGCGGGTTGGAGTGGCGCGGCCGGTGCGCCGGCCGCCGTGGGCGCCGCCGCTCCGGCGACGGCACCGCCGCCGTCGACCGGATCAATGATTGCGAGCGTGGCGCCGACCTTGACGGTCTCGCCTTTGCCGACCAAAATCCTGCGCAGGGTCCCGGCAATCAACGACGGCACCTCGGTCGCCACCTTGTCGGTTTCGATCTCGACCAATACCTCATCGACCGCGACCTTGTCGCCTTCCTTTTTGAGCCACGCGGCGACCGTCCCTTCCTCGACGGTCTCGCCCAACTGCGGCATGATGACGTCCACTACGAGCCCCCTACCAGCTAGTCGATGGTCTTGAGAATGGTCGCAACGATGCGCGCCGCGCTCGGGATCGTCAGGTCCTCGAGCCGGTCGGCGGCGGGCAACGGCACATGGGGCGTCGTGATTCGGGTTATCGGTGCGTCCAGATCCCAGAACAGCTCCTCGGCCACCAAGCTCGAGAGCTCGGCGCCCCAGCCGCACAGCCGCGGATTCTCTTCGACCGTATAAAAGCGACCGGTCCTCGAGACCGCGGCGAAGATTGCCTGCGTGTCGAGCGGCACCAACGAACGGACGTCGATCACCGTCGCGGAAATGCCATGTTCCGCCTGCAGCGTTTCAGCGGCGTCCAGAGCGCGCGACACCATGAGACCGAGTGCGGCAATGGTCACGTCGGAGCCTTGGCGGCGAATCGCGGCCGTGCCGAGCGTATCGACGTGCTCGCCGTCCGGCACCTCCCCCTTGGTGGCGTAGAGCGCTTTGTGTTCAAAGAAGACGACGGGGTCGGCGTCGCGTACCGCGGCCGCGAGCAGGCCTTTGACGTCGGCCGGCGTTGACGGCGCCACCACTTTGAGTCCCGGTATGGCCATTGCCCAATTCTCAACGCTCTGCGAATGCTGCGCGCCGAAGCGAGAGCCGCCGCCGTTGCCGGTGCGAATCACCAACGGCAGCGAGATTTGACCGTTGGTCATATAGCGAGTCTTGGCAATCTCGTTGGCGACGATATCCCAGCACACCGCGAGAAAATCCGAGAACATGACTTCGGCGATCGGCTTCAGTCCGGTCATCGCAGCGCCCATGGCGGCGCCCAGAATCGCCTGTTCGGCGATCGGCGTATCCCGTATGCGCAACGGACCGAATTTCTCCAGCAGTCCGACCGTGGCCTTGAATACACCGCCTGCGGCCGCGATATCCTCACCCAGGCAAACGACCAGGTTGTCGCGCTCCATCTCCTGCGCGATACCCGCGGCAACCGCTTCGCGATAGGTCAGTTGCGCCATGCCCATCCTCCGTCGGCCCAGACGTCTTTGTAGATCACCTCGTCCGCGGGCGGCCGCGACGCCTCGGCCACTGAGGTCGCTTGATCGACCTCGAGTTTGATCTCCTCTTCGATCGCCAGGATCGCCGATTCAGCCACACCGAAGTCGATCAGGCGTTGGCGGTAAAGCGGAATGGGGTCGCGCTTCAACCACGCCTCGACCTCTTCAACGGGTCGATACTTGCCCGGGTCCGCTCGTGAGTGGCCGTGGTGGCGATAGGTCAGCGCTTCGATCAGCGACGGGCCCTCGCCGGCGCGGGCGCGCGCGATCGCGGACCGCGCGGTGCGATAGACCACGTCGGCATCATTGCCGTCGATGAGAATTCGCTCGAGCCCATAGGCGGACGCACGATCGGCCGCCGGATTCCTGACCGGCGTCACCGCGGAGATCGGCGTGTATTCCATGTAGAGATTGTTTTCGCACACGAACACGACGGGGAGTTTCCAGATCGAGGCCATGGACAGCGCTTCATGGAACGCCCCGATATTGGTCGTGCCATCGCCGAAAAAGCACACGGCAACTTGATCGGTGCCGCGATACTGCGCGGACCAAGCGGCACCCATGGCGATCGGCAGATGGGCGCCGACGATGGCATAAGATCCCATCACGCCCCTGCCGGTATCGGTCAGGTGCATTGATCCGCCCTTGCCGCCCATCAGCCCGCATTCACGGCCCATGAGTTCCCCAAGAACGCCCGTGATCGAGGCGCCGCGTGCCAGCGTGTGAGCATGACCCCGATAAGTGCAGAAGCTCCAGTCGCCGGGCTTCATTGCGGTTGCGAACCCCGCGGCGATCGCCTCCTGCCCAATCGCCAAATGACTGGTACCCTTGATTAGATTCTGCAGAAACAAATCATAAGCGCGTTTTTCCACCACGCGAATCTCAAACTGGCTGCGGTATAGCGCAAGCCGTGTCGCGGGGACGATTTCGTCATCCGTCTGCGTCCGCGATTTGGCCGCCGTGCGTAACTGTTCCAAGACCATATCCTCTGGTGGTTCGACGCGTTTCCGAGTCGCGGTCAGGAGCGTTTGATGCTCATTGCCTGGTCACGCGGCGAAGGCGATCGATGCCGCCGGCTGCCATGCGAATCACGGCTTAGTATATCAGCAGCGCGCAAACGTTTGCCCGCTTAATCGTACCCGCCGCATCGGCGCTTGTTGTGCTCGACGGATTTCGCCGACAGCGACCTCGCGTCAACGCGCTTCAAGCTCCTGCAATTCCGGCAGCAATTGCCCGCATGCTCAATACTTGTTGGCGATCGGCAGTTCCTGCGCGGGGAACAGCGTGATGACCTCGCAGCCCCTGGCAGTGACGACGAGTTCCTCCTCGATGCGCGCGGCGGAGCGCCCATCCGATGCCGGACAGTAAGTCTCGAGCGCAAACACCATGCCCTCTTTGATCTCGAGCGGGTGATCGAGGGAGACCAGACGTGAAATGATGGGCCGTTCGTGGAGCGCGACGCCGAGTCCGTGGCCGAACTGCAGCGCGAACGCTTCCATTTCATTGGGGAAGCCAAAATCCTGGGCGCGCGGGAACACGGCCGCGATTTCGTCGGTGCCGACGCCTGGACGAACCTTGGAAATTCCGGCATCCATCCATTCGCGCGCTTTGACGTAAGCTTCCCTTTGCGCTGCACTTGCCTTTCCGACTGCGAATGTACGGTAGTAGCACGTGCGATAGCCCATGTAGGCCTGGATGATGTCGAAGAACGCCTGATCGCCGGGGCGGATGATGCGGTCGGTGAAATTATGGGGGTGCGGGCTGCAACGCTCGCCGGCCACGGCATTGATGGCCTCGACGTCGTCGGAGCCCATTTCAAACAGCCGTTTGGTTGCCATCGCGACAATGTCCGACTCACGCACGCCGGGCTTGAGAGCCTCATAGATATCCTGATAGACGCCATCGACCATGGCGGCGGCGGTATTCAACAGCATGATCTCGTCGCGGCTTTTGATTTCGCGCGCGTCCAGCATGACCTGCTGGCCGTCCACGATCGTCAGCCCGAGCTTTTGCAACGCGAACAACATCGGGGGTTCGATCACATCAATGCCCAACGGCATTCCGGCGACGCCCTGTTCCTTGAGTACGTCGTAGATTTCCTGTGCAGCCCGCTTGACCAAACCCTGATTGGGCGGAATCGTGCCGCGCAGGCCAACATTGCCGGCATGGCAGCAAATGGGCTGCAGCCAAGGCGCGTAGATGCGGTGATGGGCGGCGGCCGAGCCAAAATCCCACAAATGGGGCTCGCCATTGCCGGTAAGTACCGCGAAACGGCAGAATTTATCGCGCGACCATTCGCCGATCGCAGTCGAGGTGATGTAGCGGATGTTGTTGTTATCGAAGCACAGCACCGCGCCGAGGGTGGAATTGCGCACCGCCTGCCGCGCGCGCGCCAAGCGATATCGGTGAAGCCGGCGGAAATCGACCCGCTCCTCGAAATCGACGTTCATGACCCCGTGAGCGTTGAGGCGCGACCAATCGTGGTGCGGATCGATATCTTCGGGTTTGATTTCGAGGCGTTCGGAGACCGCCGCCTTAGTCGGCTTTTCGCGCGAGGCCTTGCGGTTTTTTTGCTGCTGATGACTCATTACGTGCGCTGCTGATGACTCATTGCGTGCTCTGATCTCGCCTTCTCTTGTAACCGTGACTGACGGAGGCGTTTCACCCCGGTGCGAACGCAATTCAGGTGCTGGCAAACGTTTGCACGAGGTACAATACACGGGTTCCAAAAAAACGCAATACAGTCTAGATTGGGAGAGCCGCCGGGGATGCCGATGCTATTTACACTGATGGTTAACGGCGCGGCGCGCTCCGTCAGCGCCCTGCCCGATACGCCGCTGCTCTACGTTTTGCGCAACGACCTCGAGTTAAACGGCGCCAAATTCGGCTGCGGCCAGGCACAGTGCGGCGCGTGCAGTGTGCTCATCGACGGGATCGAGCGACGTTCGTGCGTCCATCCAATCAGTGCCGCCGCCAAGGGGCGCATCACGACGATCGAAGGCCTGGGTACGATGCAACAGCCGAATGCGTTGCAGCGTGCATTCATTTTCGAACAGGCCTGCCAATGCGGCTATTGCAGCAGCGGGATGATCGTGGCCGCGCAGGCGCTGCTTCTGCGCAACCCCAAGCCGAGCGAGACCGAGGTGAAGCGCGCGCTTGACGGCCATCTGTGCCGTTGCGGCGCGCACAATCGTATCGTCCGTGCGGTGCTGCGCGCGTCCCAGGGAGCGCCGTCGTGACCGCCGCGCCGTGCAACGTCTCGCGCCGCGATCTCCTGAAGGTCGGTACCGGCCTTGTGGTCGGCATTGCATTTGCACCGACACGGGCGTTGGCGACGAGCATCGATCCGGCGGCACGCCTTCCCGGCAGCCTCAACGGCAATCGCCTCCTGTCGGCGTGGTTGCGCATCAATTCCAACGGCACCGTGACGATATTCACCGGCAAGGTCGAATTTGGACAAGGGATCGCGAGCGCACTGGCCCAGCTGGCCGCGGACGAACTCGATGTCGACTACCGGCGTATCGACATGGTGACGGCCGACACCTCCCGTACGCCCGACGAGAGCTTTACCGCCGGCAGTCAGTCGATCGAGCAAAGCGGCGCCGCCATTCGCGTTGCATGCGCCGACGCCCGCCAGTTGCTGCTTGCCAGGCTTGGCGTCGAGGCGGGCGCTCTGACGGTCGCCGACGGGACGATCGCGGCGCCCGGCGGCAAGCACACGACGTACTGGGACGTCAGCACGGACGCGCTGCTGGGGCGCGAGGCGACCCTGCAGGCTAAACCAAAAGCCGCGGGCGAGTACAAACTCATCGGCCGCAGCCTTGCCCGCCGTGATATTGCGCCGAAGTTCACCGGCGGCGCGGCGTACCTGCAGGATCTGCGGCTGCCCGGCATGGTGCACGCGCGCATCGGAAGGCCGCCCGCGCCGCGCGCGGAACTCATCAGCCTCGACGACGCAGCCTTGAAGGCGATGCCCGGCGTCATCGAGGTCGTGCGCGACGGCAGCTTCGTCGCGGTCGTCTGCGAGCGCGAGGAACAGGCCATAAAAGCCCGGCTGGCGCTGCGCGAGCTTGCCGTCTGGAGTCGGCCGGGATTGACCCCGACGATCCCCGAGTCCTTCGAGCACCCCGATTTGGGATCAGCGCCGCAGGACTCGGTCGTGTACCGCAAGACGGCGCCTGACGCGCCGGCTGCGTTACGGCAGATTGAGGCGCGCTACACTCGGGCGTTTCAGTTGCACGCCTCGATCGGTCCGTCGTGCGCCGTGGCCCACAATGTGGACGGCAGGCTGACCGT
>JBEKYO010000162.1:0-9698 GCA_049510875.1 Steroidobacteraceae bacterium | reverse complement strand
CAGGGGGCGCGGGATCAAGCGGCATAGTCTGGGCATACAACACTTCAACCGGCCAGATGAGTACGCTTTATGCCTTTCAGGCCAACAACAACCCCGCGGACGGCGCCGCTCCGATGGGAGGAGTCATCGGCCCTTTTTCTTCCTCCATAAACAACGATTCCTTCTATCTCCTCGGCACGACCGAGTACGGTGGCAATAACAACTGCAGTGGCGGTGCTGGCTGTGGGACCGTGTTCGCAATCACCGTGTCCCTGTCAAGCCAGGGCCAAACCGTCACCGAGACGCAACTGCATGCATTCACAGGGCCGGATGGCGCTTATCCGGTTTCCGGCCTCACCAGCGCGTCGGGCGGAGCCTGGGGGACGGCGATGCAGGGTGGGCCCGCCTTTTACGTTCCAACCGGCACGGGTGGCGATGGAACCCTGTTCGAGATCCAGATAACTTCGCACATCACCTACACCACGTTGACATATGTTCCCGTCTCCTACTTCCTCGGCTATCCCGCCGATGGGGCAAATCCTGCGACGGGGCTCGGGGCGGACAGCGCAGGCAATTTGTACGGAATGACCAGCTCCGGCGGCGCAAATGCTGCCGGGGCGTTGTTCAAACTGGTGCCATAAGGCCAATCACGGGCTGAGCCGCGCGCCAAATCGCTTTGGATCCGTCTTCAAGCGGAACGACACGGGCCGAAGTGGAAGTTGCTCGGCTTTCCGATTTGCCGCATGACTTGAAGTCGCATTTCAAGGGATGGCTAGGAGAGCGGCGAGAAAATATTGCCGCGCCATCCGAAACTGATGATCCTGGCGATTTCCCTGGTGCATTCATCATCGCGGGTGTTAGCGATTCGGGTGCGCTTGTTGCTTGGGGGAGTATGGATATGTTCCGACGACGCACGCGACAGCGTATGTTCATGTGAAGTCTGATTGGATAGCCGCCAAAAAGTGGGACGGCATCGGGTACCCGAAAACGCTGAGCGAGTTAAAGTCGGCAGTCGAGCGATTTGCTACGGCGATTACGGGACATTGATGACCGCCTCCTTTGGGTCAAGACTTGCGGGAGGCCGACAGTTCCAGGTTCGTCGCGCCCGGTGGCAGGTTCGCGGCGGACAATCGGTCTCTTCCCGGCCAACTCCGGAAGTTCAGCAAGTCAAACTTCCCGCTCCGAAGGAGCCATTCACAGAAGGGTCGGCGCGGTTTTCTTGCAGCGCTTTGTCGCGCCCTGAAACGAATGTCCAGGCGCGACACCGGGGCTTCGCAGCAGGCTTGACGCCCTCTGCGCCGCGCGTATGTTGTTACCGAAACCAACGGACTCATGTGATGCATAGCGGCTCGAATTGCTATCGAGCCGTAAGGCATGGGAACCTACCGCGAGATTATGTCAACAATATCAATCAACTCGGATGTACGAGGTTATACGCCATGAAGACTCTCCATCGGTCAGTCTCGGGTTTGATCAGCGCTCTCGCCGTTGCAGGAGCGGCCCTCGTTCTAGTGCCTGCGGGCACCCGTCTACATCCTTGATTCGCCCGCAATCACTTGACACAACACATAGGGGACGATCTCATGACACATCTCACTCGGCGCTCGCTCATATTAATCGCGGCGCTGGCCGGCATCGCCGAATCGGCCTATGGACAGATCTGCGTCAACAGCGATTCCGCCGGCGACACAGCCTGCGGGAGCTATGCGTTGGAATTTGGAAAGTCCGATGGGGGCGGTGGTAATTCTGCCTTTGGGTCCAACGCGCTCGAACTCAACACGACCGGCTCCGAGAACACCGCCTCCGGGCTCGCCGCGCTCGAACTCAACACGACCGGCTCCGACAACACCGCCTCGGGGTCTCGGGCGCTCGAACTCAACACGACCGGCTCCGCCAACACCGCCTCCGGTTATCAAGCGCTCCAGAGCAACACGACCGGCGACACCAACACCGCCTCCGGTTGGCTTGCGCTTACTTCCAACCAGACTGGCAGCAACAACACCGCGACCGGCGTACTCGCGCTCGCTGCAGCGACCGGCAGCAACAACATTGCCGCGGGGGCTTCCGCGGGCCGCAACGTGACGACCGGCAGCGACAACATCGAGATCGGCAATGATGGTGCGGCGGGTGACAACAAGGTGATCAAGATCGGCACCGAGGGCACGCAGAAAAAGGCGTTTATCGCCGGCGTCTACAGCAATACCGCTGTCAGCGGCTTAGCTGTCGTCATCGGATCGAACGGCGAACTCGGCGCCGTGTCGTCCTCCAGACGATTCAAGACCGCCATTGCGCCGATGGGTGCAAATACGGAAAAGCTCCAACAGTTACGGCCGGTGACCTTCCACTACAAGGCCGACCCACAGGGCACTGTGCGCTATGGTCTCATCGCCGAGGAAGTGGCGAAGGTGTACCCGGAACTCGTGGTTCGCGATGACCAGGGCCGGATCGACGGCGTGCGCTACGACGAGCTTGCGCCAATGCTGCTTAACGAAGTGCAAAAGCAGCAACAGATCAACGCGGCTCAGACAGCAAAGATCGCGTCGCTTGAGCGAAAGGTCGCCGAGGTTGACGATCTGAAGCAGCAGCTGTCGGCGGTGTTGCAGGAACTGAAGGCGCGGGACAAGTTGGTTGCGCAACGTTAGGGTCACCACCCTTCCGACGGATGAGAAGCCCGGCCACTCGCGCCGGGTTTTTCATTTGTGCGCGAGCTTTGGAAGGATTTCACTGCCCGACAGCTGACGTTGGTGAACGGCAGGTAGGGTCAAACGCGGCCGGACGTGCCCAGTCGCCAGCATCTAGGCGGCGAACTGGCGCTTTCGGGCCCACAGCGGCCGATCAATGCATTGAACTGCCTTCCCGGAATCGGTCATCGATGATGCTGCGATGCCGTTCGGATGAGCAGCCCGCCACTTGCGTCGGGCTGTTCATTTGTGCGCCAACGTTCGATTTCTGAGTTTCGTGAATGCACGGCATGGCTCATGATCGGTTGCCGCACGAGTGCCATGCCCGGTCAGGCGTGCGACGACGGGAGTTTCAACAGCTTGGTCGTGCAGGTCTGCTCTGCGGCGTTGCCGCCGCCGCCGAGGGCACCCTGGTCTTGGTCCCCGACCGGGCAGCCTGTGACTCCGGCCATGCACAGCGTGATGTAATCCGAGCCAGGAGTGAGCGCGCCCAAGTAATCTGGGTCGGCGCTGGAGACGCTGACCGTCAGCACTTTCCCATCGCTGGAAAGGCACCCAGTACCGGTGGTCGTCAAGACGACCGTGGAAGCGGTTTTCGTGAAGCCAGACCACGGTACGCAGTTGCCCGCCGCCGGCACGGTAAAGCCCTTGCCGATGTAACTCGTGCCGCCGCCATCGCCGTTGAAGCCGCCGTTCACCGCAATGCAGTAATTGGCTTCGGCGTGGGCGGCGCCTGTGATCACTGCGGCTAGTGCGCAGGCAAGCAATTTCGTGGTCAATGGTTGGTTGTTGGTCATGGCTGTTTCCTTAATAAAGTGGGATGGTCAGTTATAAGGACACCGAAGGCGAGCGAGACCCAGCATCGCAGTTGGGATTGAATTCATGCCATTCTCGCTACGCAAGGGTCGGTCCTTCGTTGTTGATCGCTACTTGGGCCCCGGCAAGTGAAGGGCCTCTACTCACGGAGATCGGAATCGGAGGGCGAAAAGCGACATCGATTTATCCCCCCGTCAGGCACCCGGCGATGCAAGCGCATTGATTTCAGTTTCCTTGAAGCTGACGCGTGACTGGCCGCAGAGGGTCATAATTACCAATTGGCGGGCATCTGCTAAGGTGGCACTGACAAATCCGGCGGAATGGCGGCTCTGCCCCACTAAGTAGAACAACGGATAAAGGTGAGATGCGATGAGGCTTCTAATCCCAACACTGCTGCTGCCCGCGGCGGCGCTCGCTGGCACCGGGTTCGACGGCACCTGGAAGACGAACATGGAATCCCTTAAAACGACGGGGAAACCACTTGTTCTGCTGCTCGCCGGAGGCGAATACACCTGTTCGACCTGCAATCCACCGTACACGGTGAGAGCAGACGGTGCTGAGCATAAGGTGACTGGCCAAGCCTACTTTGACATCGCAAAGGTGAAAGTGACCGGGCCGAACTCGGTTGACATCGTATTGAAGCAGGGAAGCAAGGAGTTGGTGCGCTTCAGCGATACGGTCTCTGCCGATGGCACGATGCTCACCAGCAAGGTCACGAATTTTGTTGGCGTGCAGACCGTGACCGATGAGCTGACGGCGAAGCGCGTGGCCGCCGCGCCTGCGGATTCGCACCCCCTCTCTGGCTCCTGGGTGGAGCAACAGCACGTTGGAGGCGACCTGCGCCCGGTGCAGTACCGAATGACCGCCGAGGGATTCCAGATGCGCTGGAACGGCCAGAGTTATGATGCAAAGTTCGACGGCAGGGAGTATCCGGTCGCAGGCGATCCAGGCAAGACCACCGTGTCGCTCAAGAAGATCGACGATGCCACGGTCGAGGAGACCGATTATCGACAGGGCAAGGTCGTCGATCAGATTCGTCTGACGCTCGCGAAGGACGGGAACTCGATCACGGTCATCGACAAAGATATTGCGCACGGACAGACGGTCACTTACACACTAGAAAAGCAACGTTGAGTGCTGACACGCGCCGAGATCCTGATAGGAAGGCACGCTCCGGGGCTCGTGGCCAACACGACCGGCAGGTATCGGGAAGGCCGGTGACGACCCCCGGCGCGAAGCCAGGGGTCTTTCACCGACCCTAAATTAACGTTGTGCGACGAGTTGATCCCTGGTGGACTGCAACGCGGTGAGAGCAGCGTGCATCTCAGCCAGTTCGCGCCCCAGATCGTTCACCTTCGCGACTTGCCGCCGAAGGTCGCGAATTTCTGCAGCCTGATCCGCAACGGTTGCGTGTTCTTTCTGCATTTCATTGAGCAGCATCGGCGCAAGCTCGTCATATCGCATGCCGTCGATCCGGCCATTCTGGTCTAGAACTACCAGCTCGGGGTATACCTTCGCCACTTCCTCGGCGATGAGGCCATACCGCAGAGTGCCCTGGGCATCGGCCTTGTAATGAAACGTCACGGGTCGCAATTGTTGAAGTTTCTCGGTGTTCGATCCCATCGGCGCAATGCCGGTCTTGAATCGCTCCGAGGAAGACACTGCGCCGAGTTCTCCATTCGATCCGATGACGACCGCTAGGCCGCTCACGGCGGTATTGCTGTAGATGCCGGCGATATACGTCTTTTTTTGCGTTCCCTCCGTGCCGATCTTGATCACCTTGTTGTCGGCTGCGGCACCCTCGTTGCCGATCTCGATGTTGTTGCTGCCGCCGCTCATATTCAATCCGGCCTGATAACCGACACCAATGTTGTTATTCCCGGCCGCGTTGTTTTGTAGCGCAACGAACCCCAAGGCCGTGTTGTTTCCGCCAGTCGTACTGACTTGCAGCGCGCCTTCCCCAATCGCGGTGTTGTCGCTGCCGCTCGTATTTTCACTCATTGCGTTCTTCCCAGAGGCGACGTTGAACGAGCCATTAACGTTGTTAATCAAAGCGCTAGCGCCGAAGGCCGTGTTATAGGCACCCGTTGTATTTGACAGGAGCGCATCAACCCCGGAGGCGGTGTTGTCAACGCCGGTCGTATTGGTAGCGAGTGCCTCAGATCCAGTGGCGGTATTGCCGCTCCCGGTTAAGTTGCCAGCCATCGCCTCATAGCCGATGGCGGTATTGCTGGATCCGGTTTCGGTGTCAATCAGCGCCCCGCCGCCCATCGCCGTGTTGAAGTTGACATCGCTTGCGACCGGGTTCCACCACGGTCCCGGGAACGATGTTTGCGCCATCGCAGGACAGCCGATAGCGGCCAAAACGCACATCAGTAGTTGGGAAATCTGGGTCGAGTGTTTCATGGCATGTTCCTCCATAGGGTAATTGATATGACGGAAATAAGAGGTCGAAGCGATTGGCCGATGAGCCCATCTCTCATTCCGTCTGGCTTATCACCTATAAAGACACGATTTCCGGATCAAAAGCGACATGCCGCCCAGACGGTTCCATGTTCGTCGCGCCCGGTGGCAGGTCCGGGGCGGACAATCGGTCTCTTCCCGGCCTTGCGGCCGTAGACAGGCTTGACACACGGGTGCGGTAGCAGACATTCGCGAGTTTGTGTTAGGAATTTTCCTATTGCGGCAGCGCGAGGCTTGTCGCACCGGTAGGGTCAGTTGATTCATGCGCCCACAGGCGACATTCGCAGTCCGAGCTGCACGCTTGTGACATATCGATGACAACCAAATCAGCGACTTCCAATCGATTCTTTGCTCCCAATAGGACCTGGGATTAATATCCGACGAAAAGCGGTACTCCCGCAGCACCTGACCCGATTATCCATATTGAATAACTCAGGGAGCAAATCGGCATGAACCATCGCAAGACGCTGGAACAGATTTTGGTTGCGACTGGACGCAGGGCGCTTTTTTGCACGGCGTTGCTGTGCATGGTGAACGCGGCGGGCGCTGCGGTCACGATTTCCACCAAGCCCACCAAGAACATCACCTGCAACGCGGCCGGCACGTGTACTCCCACGAGGAAGAGCGCGGTGCTGAACGCCACCGACCTCATGAACTTGCTGGCTACATCGAGCATCGATATCAACACCGGCCCTGCCGTGCGGGCGGCGGAGACGAGCAATATCGTGATCGACGCGCCCATCACCTGGTCCAGCGCGAGCACGCTCACGCTCGATGCCTACCAGTCCGTGACCGTGGATCACCCGGTGGCGGATGCTGGTTTGGGGGGCATTTCCATCATCACCAACGACGGGGGCAGCGGCGGCATCCTGTCGTTCGGCGCAAAGGGAAGCATCACGATTTCCGACATCGCGGACTCGCTTCTCATCAATGGCAAGCCCTATGTGCTAATTGCCTCGCCGGCAGAACTGGCGCGGTTGATCGCGGACAATCCTTCCGGCTATTTCGCGCTCGCCGCGCCCTACGATGCAGCGGGCGAGCCGTATGCGAGTGCCCCAGTGCCAACGGTGTTCACGGGCACGTTCGAAGGCCTCGGCAATCGGATAACGCACCTAGCCATTCACGACAAGCTCGGCGGCGATCCGGCGGGCTTCTTCGCGCACGTCGGCGCAGGCGGGGAAATGCACGACGTCGAATTGATGGAGGTCATGGTCACGGGAACGTCGCCGGTCGGTGGGGCAGTCGCCATCAACGAAGGTCTATTGACCGGATCGATCGTCGACGGATCCGTCATGGCGACCGTCACCGACGACACCGTGACGGCAAGTGCACCGTCCCTGATCGTCGGAGGGCTTGTGGGTGAGAACGACGGCACCATCAGCTATTCCCGCTCGACCGCAACCGTCACCGGGACGCTGACCGACAAGAAGGGTGAAGGCGGAACGGCCTATGCCGGCGGTCTGGTCGGATTCAACAATGGCAGCGCAGCGACGATCACGGCGTCATGGGGTGGCGGACCGCTGAACTTGACGACGACGACGTCCAATCCCGGCAGTACGCTGAGCTACCTGGGTGGTCTGGCCGGCTACAACGAGCTGGGCAGTATCCTCTCCTACTCATTTGCGGTCGGTTCGGTGACATTCACCGGCAACTGCCTCAAGTGTGGCAGTACAGGTGGCGTGGGCGACAATGCGGGCGGCTTGGTGGGTACCAACGACAACGGCAACATCGTCGATGCGTCCGCCTCCGGTGCCGTCGTGGCCGGGAATTTCGGCTCGGCCGGGGGATTGGTCGGCGTCAATGAGAACGTCATCGCGTGCGGCTGCGGATCGATCGACGCGACGGTCGCCACCGGCTCGGTGTCGGGGTCCGTCGCCGGCGGATTGCTGGGATCCAACAATGAGATCCCGGTCACCGATTCGACGGCATCTGGCGTCGTCAGCGGTGGGCTGTACAGCTACCACTCCGTCGGCGGCTTCGTCGGCTACGACGCATCTCCAAGTCCCCCGCAGCCTTCTTCCTTTTTCACGAACGCCACCTGGAACTTGGCCACCAGCGGCATCAGCGATTCCACCATGGGCGCGGGGAACGTGCCCAGCGATTCGGGGATCACCGGGATCGACTAAGCCGGCCCTTGGGCTGCGGTGGCGTCGTTAGCATGCTGCAGATACCGCCGATGCCCCGGGCCTGCACGACTCGGGCCTATGAGGGGACATAGATGACGTTCAAATACATGCAGCCCAGAGTAGGCGTAAAGAACTCTTTGTTGGTAGTCGCGCTGCTATGGTTACTCACGTGCGCTCCCGTCTACGGGCAAGTCTATGACGTGGTGATTTCCCATGGACGTGTCATGGACCCAGAGTCCGGATTTGACGCGGTCCGCAATGTGGGAATCGCTGGCGACAAAATCCGCGCGATATCCACGAGCGCTTTAGTTGGGAAAGAGACGATTGATGCGCACGGACTGGTCGTCGCGCCTGGATTCATAGATCTGCATGAGCACGGACAGGAGGACGCGAACTACCGCTTTCAAGCGCGCGACGGCGTAACGACCTCGCTCGAACTCGAGCTGGGAACCGATGATGTCGAGAAGTGGTATGCCGCGCGGCATGGCACGTCGCTCATTAACTACGGAGTGAGTGCAGGCCATATTCCCATGCGAATCCGCGTGATGACGGGCCAAGAGGGCACTTCTCTCACCACGATGAACACCGCGCTGGCGGAAGTTGCAAATCACCGCGAGGCCACGGCCGAAGAACTCAACAGTTTACGCGCAACCATGGAAGCAGGCCTGAAGCAGGGTGCGCTCGCCGAGGGAATGGGTATTAAGTACACGCCTGGCGCATCGCACTGGGAGATCCTGGAGATGTTCCGGGTTGCAGCGAAATATCATGCTCCCCTGCAGGTTCATTTGCGCTATTCATCGTTACTCGAGCCGGAATCCGGAATTGCTGCGCTCGAGGAGGCCATAGCGGCGGCGGCGGCCACGGGAGCCCAGCTTCACGTGGCGCATATCACGAGCATGGGCCTGAAGTACACTCCGCAAATGCTTCAGATCATCGCCGGCGCACGGCAACGCGGGCTCGATATCACCACAGAGTGCTATCCCTATACTGCCGCCAGCACCAATCTGAATTCAGCCGTCTTCGATGACGGTTGGCAGGAAATGTATGGGATCACCTACAAGGATCTGCAGTGGTCGGAAAACGGCGAGCGGTTGACACAGGAAACATTCGCGACCTATCGCAAACAGGGCGGACTCGTAGTGATCCATGAGATTCCCCCGGAGGCGGTCCAGGCGGCACTGGCGAGTCCGCTGGTTATGATAGCGAGCGACGGTTTGCCGATCACTGGTGCCAAGATTCATCCGCGCGGACAGGGGACATTCGCGCGCGTGTTGGGACACTATGTGCGGGAGGAAAAGACGCTGGATCTGATGACAGCGCTGCGGAAAATGACGCTGATGCCCGCACAAATGCTGGAGAAGCGCGCGCCCGCATTCGCGGACAAAGGGCGCATCCGCTTGGGAGCCGATGCGGATATTACCGTGTTCGATCCTAAGGGCGTGATCGACAACGCTACGTACGAGGAACCCCTGCGATATTCCGAGGGGATCCGGTTTGTGCTCGTAAGCGGTGTTCCAGTCGTAAGGGGTGGTCAACTAGTAGAGCGCATATACCCCGGAAGGGCGGCGCGTGCGCCGATTTCCCACTGAGGCAGGTTCAAGCGAGGGACGGCCTCCTTTTGGTTGGACTCGAT
>JBEKYO010000161.1:0-9714 GCA_049510875.1 Steroidobacteraceae bacterium | reverse complement strand
ACACGCTAGCGCCGGCGTCGGCGGCTTTCGGCAGCGTGCCGACCGGCGTGCCGAGTGCACCCCAGGTGCTGGTAATCACCAACACCGGCGCGCCGGCGCTGCCCATCCAGAGCATCACGCTCTCGGGCACGAACCACGCCCTGTTCTCCGAGACCAATAACTGCGGGACACCGGTCGCGGCCGGCGCGACCTGCACAATCGCCGTGGTGTTCACGCCGACTGCGGCCGGTTCGATGAGCGCGGTGTTGAGCGTAAACGGCGGCGTCGCGGGAACGCAGACGGTCGCCCTCAACGGTACCGGCGTTGCGCCGAGCTACACGGTATCGCCGGCCTCGCTGGCTTTCGGCAGTGTGCAGAGAGGCGTTGCCAGCGCACCCCAAGCGGTGACACTCACGAATACCGGGACGCTGGTGCTGCCGGTCACCAGCATTGCCGTGTCGGGAGCGAGTGCGGCGCTGTTCTCGCTGAGCAACGGGTGCGGCACCACCGTCGCGGCGGGCGCGACATGCACGCTTGGCGTGGTGTTCACGCCGGTCGCCATCGGCTTGAGAACCGCGACCCTGAGCGTGAGCGCCGGTGGGGGCGCGGGGACACAGAAAGTCGCTCTCAGCGGCAGCGGCGCCCTGCCCGCCTTCACCATAGCGCCGACGTCGGCGGTTTTCGGCAGCGTGCAAACCGGCGTCGCGAGTGCGCCGCAGGTGCTGACGCTCACGAATACCGGGCCGCTGGCGCTGCCGATCAAAAGCATCACGCTCTCGGGCACGAACCACGCCCTGTTCTCCGAGACCAGTGGTTGCGGGACATCGGTTGCGGTCGGGGCGGCCTGCACGATCGCCGTGGTATTCACGCCGACCGTGACCGGCTCGATGAGCGCCACGTTGAGCGTGAACGGCGGCGTCGCGGGAACGCAGTCGGTCGCCCTCAGCGGCAGCGGCGCCGTGCCCGCCTACACCGTGACGCCGACGTCCCTGGCATTTGGCGCTGCGTTCGCCGGCGTGGCGAGTGCACCCCAGGAGTTGACGCTCACGAACACCGGGACGCTGGCACTGCCCATCACGAGCATCAGCGTGACGGGCGCGAATCCAACGCAGTTCTCGCAGACCAACGGCTGCGGGGTCTCGGTCGCGGTCGGAGCGGCATGCACGATCAATGTGGTGTTCACACCGGCATCCGCCGGTTCGATGACCGCCACGTTGAGTGTGAACGGCGGCGGCACGCAGACGCAGACGGCCGCCCTCAGCGGGACCGGCATCGTGCCGACCTACGCGGTGTCGCCGGGCGCGCTCACTTTCGGCAGCGTGCAGACCGGCGTCGCGAGCGCCCCGCAGACGGTCACGCTCACGAATACCTCGGCGCTCGCGTTGCCGATCACCAGCATAGCGTTCTCGGGCGCCAATGCCGGCCAGTTCGCCGAGACCGACAACTGCGTCCCCGCGGTCGCGGCCGGAGCCGCCTGCTCGATCAACGTGGTGTTCACGCCGGCCACGGCGGGAGCCAACACGGCCAGCCTGAACGTCAACGGCGGCGGCGGGGCCGGGTCACAAACAGTGCCGCTGACCGGCAGCGGCGTGCTCATTCAACCCACGTACACGCTGTCACCCACCTCGCTCGCTTTCGGCAGCGTGCAGACCGGCGTCGCGAGCGCCGCACAGACGGTCACGCTCACGAATACCTCGACGCTCGCGCTGCCGATCGGCGCCATGACGTTCTCGGGCGCCAATGCCGCGCAGTTCACCGAGACCGACAACTGCGTCCCCGCCGTCGTGGCCGGAGCCGCCTGCTCGATCAACGTGGTGTTCACGCCGACCGTGACCGGCGCAATGACCGCCACCTTGAGCGTGAACAGCGGCGATGGGACCGCGGCGCAGACCGTGCCGCTCACCGGCGCCGGTGTCCCGTTACCGCAGCTGGTGCAATACCAGACCCGTCAAACGATCGGCAATGCCGGTCACAATAACAACCCGGTTCAATTCACCTCGATGACCACCGCCGGCGACACCATCTGGGTCGCCGTCACGCTCAGCGACTACGCGGGCATCCACACGATTTCAGTGACCGACACGCAGGGCAATAGCTTTCAGGAACTCGATCAGGAGAACGACGGGACGCCGGGCTGGCAAACCGTGGCGCATTTCTATGCGTCGAACATCGCCGGCGACACGACGACGCCGGACATCGTCACCATTGTGTGGAGTAACGAGAACTACAAGGGAGTCCTGATTACCGAAATTGCCGGTACCACTGGTGCACCGCTGGTGGCGCACAGCGCCAACATTCAAGATGGGCTCGGCGCCGGATCCAACAACGTCACCTCCGGCAGCATCACGGTCGGTGCGGCCCAGACACCCGCCCTGCTGTTGGCGCTGTCGATGAATACCACGGGCGGCAGCAGCGATTTGGGCGGTAGCGGTTTCGGGGGTCCCTCGGCCGGCACCGGCTTTACCCCGGTGGCGACCATGTGGAATTGGGGCACCAATCTGGCCACCTTCGAAACCGCGCCCGTCACCGCCGCCGGCAGCGTCGCGGCGCTGTTCAACGCGCCGGATACCGATTCGTACGTCACCGTGGCGGCGGTCTTTCAATAAGGCGGGAAGCAGCGAAGCGCTACGCCTTGCAGGTTCCCATCGCGGTGTGCGCCGCGCCGTGTTCGATCAGAGTGTGCGACGCGATGCCGAACGCTCGGAAGTCTTGGGTGGCTGGACTGGCCAGCAGGGTGAGGCCGGCGCCGTGCGCGCCCGGTATGAAGCGATCGTCGGTCAAGGCGCGGTGATAGTCGCTCACGAAGTCCATCGCGTCGTGCGCCGCGCCCGCGAGGATCGCATCCGCACCCTTGGGCAAGGCGACATCGATGCCCTTGCTGTGCGCGGTGAGCCCGACTTGCTCGCCCATGAAGGCAGTGCCGAATTGGAGCCCGCTCGGGGTCGCGCCGTGATCGATGCTCAGAAGCTTGGGGCTCGAGCTGAAGCTGAACGTTGTGCCCGACCTGGTGAGATTGGTGCTATCGAGCGTGTCGCCGAGCGCCACGCCGTCGATGATGAGCGTGTGAGCGGCCGCAACAGCCTGGGCCGCATGCACCGTGCCGCGTGCGCCGGACGCAACCGGAGGCGAGGTGAAATTCGTGATCGGCGTATCCAGGATCATCGGCGTGACGGATTGCCCGCCGGAGAGTTCCAGCACCAAGCCCGTCCCTCCGAGCGCGAGCGCGCCGCCTGACAGGGCGCCGGCGGTGGTCAGCGTGCCGCCGCCCAGATACACGCCCGCGCCGCCGTGGCCGCCGGCCCAGCCCGCAGCGCCGGTGCCGCCCGTGATGGCACGGATATCGGTCACCGCACCGGACGCGAGATCGACTCCAGCACCGCCGCCGCCGATCGTTCCGGTGTCGATTACCGTGCCCGACGTGAAATCGACGCCCGCCGCGCCGGGGGTGCCGCCCGCGCCGGTGCCGAGGGCGACGGCGGTAATGTTGTGGCCGCCGGTCACGGCGACGGCGCTGATGGCGCTGACACTGGCGCCGCCGGTGTCGCTGCCGTCGGGGATGGGCGTAGGCGCGGAGAGATGGACGCCCGCTCCGCGGGTGTCGGCATTCCCGCCTCCACCGCCGGCGAGGGTCGTCGGGCCGGTCACCGTCCCCGACGCGAGATCGACGCCCACACCGCCGCTGGCGCCGTGACCGCCCCAGCCCGCAGTGCCCCAACCGCCGTTGCCGCTCCCGCCCCCGTGAAGGCCGCCGTTACCAGTCAACGGCGCCGTGCCGGAGACATCGATGCCGGCGCCGGCAAAGACGCGGTCACCGCTCAACGCACCAATCACGGAGACCTCGACGCCGGCCGCGCCGAGGCCGAGGCCGGTGCCGAAACCAGCTGCCGTACCGTTGTGGCCGGAGCTGCGCATGAGATCATGGCGAAGTGCGGTCATGGGTTATCTCGCGCTCCGCAGGGAGAGGATCGCTCGGTGCGAAGCAGCATGGATCAGATGAACACTCCACGATCTCGATCATGGAGTGTTCTTCAACTTCTACGCCGCTCTGGTACGGCGGTCAAACGCGGCTGCGCGATTCCATTCTCAGGAGATGATCTTTGCCGCGCGTGGGCGCCTGCCTCGAAATGGAGCTTGTTTCGCGCGGGCACCCGTGCTAGGGAGGCGGGATCGGCGTTTCCCTCCCCCGGGGCGGCGCCGGCGAGGCTCCCGTCTTCGGATAGTAGAACTGGTAATACCAAGCGCAGGCCGTCTCGATCTGGGCTTGAATGCGGGGCGGAATGTCGTGCTTCTTGGGTTTTGCGACGCGCGCCGATTGTGCATGCAGATACTTCATGCGGTAGTGGCTGTCGCTCTCGTGCGGTCCCATCGTCGCGAGCTTTTCGGGGTTGATCTGGAAGGGCGAAAGACCCAGCCACGCATAGATGTGCGACATGCAGGCCGCCGGCTGCTCGACCAGATCCTCGAAACGTACGAAATACAAATGCTCCTGCACGGCCTTGGGCAAATCCGCAACGGCATGCAATGAAATCATCGGGGCGCCGATCGTTTTGTCTTTGGCGAACAGCATGTCGGCGCGCCCGAAACGGTCGAAATCCGCCAGATGGTCGATGAAATCCACGAGGATGGTGCGCTGATGCTGCGCCTCGATGGAGCCGTAGATCTGCCCCAACTCGCGCAAACACACGATCAGCTTGGCCTCGGGTTCGATCTGCAGCAGCATCTCGATGGCGTGCAGCCAGGCCCGGTTCTTGTCCACCACCACCTTCCTGCCGCAGTCCCGATTCCAGCCGCGCAAAAAACCCTGCATCGCCGAGGCCAGATGGGCATAGCTGCGCTCGAAGGAATGATCGAGCTGGGAGAGAAAGAATTGGTCGTCGCTCACCATGCGGCGGATCCCGAGCACGAGATTGCACAGGGGCGAGCTCAAGCCCTCGCACTGGATCTCAGGATGCTGCGCGAGCATCTGGCACAGCAGCGTAGAGCCTGCCCGGGGCAACCCGGTCACGCCGACGAAGGTTGGGTTCATCATGCTCTTCTTTGCTCCCTATGGTTCAGAAACCCTTGGCGACGTCGATCCACCCCTGAACCGAACTGGTTGCGCCGACGAGCACCGGCGTCGCTCCGAGCCGCATGGCTATCGAGGCTTTCGCGCTCCACTGCTTCGGCCCCGTCCAATTGAGCCCCAGGCCCGCGCCGCTTAGCGTCGCAGCATTGACCCCGGTGGTCCACACGTGTTCGTTCACCCGCACGTGTTCGGTGTCGAGGAAGCTCACCCCCTGCCATTGACCATGCCAGGCGGGCAGATCGTGGCGCCACTCGGCGCTCGCTTGGACTCCGGTGTCGCCCGTCAGCGCGCTCATGTCGTAGGCCCGCACCGTGTACGCCCCGCCGGCGACCATTTTCTGCGAGGGATCGAGGTTGCCATTGGCCCATTGCGCGGAAACGGCAAGGTACAGGCTATCGGCCGCGGCCACACGTTGCAGACGCGCCAGGGTTGCATTGCCCTGCAGGAAGCGGCCTTGGGTGTCGGCGGTCGCCGCATCGGCGAGTTGCGCGCGAGCGTCGTCGAAGCCGACTTGACCCGACGTCAATCCCACGCTCCACGTGGTGAGGCCGGCGGAAAGCACGGCATCGCGCTCATCGCCGGCGAGGCTCGCGGTCCAGTTATCGAGGTGCCGGTCGGTGTGGATCGCGCTGACATCGATATCGTCGCGCAGCTGCTTGCGGTCGAATTGCAGTTGTCCGACAAGATCGACATCGACGCTGCGCACCAGGGGCTGCTTGGCCCACAGACTCTCGACCTGCGCCGTGCCGTGGCCCTCGAGGGAGGCCAGCGAGTCGCCCAGAATGTAGCGCAACGCCGAATACGATCCGCCCACATGAGTTCCCGCGCCGTTCAGCAGAAAATCGTAGGAGACCCGGCCGTAGTCCATGTCCTTCCCGGAACTCAGCACGCTCGCGTCCAGCACATCGCCGTGGCGCAGAGGATCGTTGAGGGCGACCTCGCCCGAGACGCGCGCGCGGCCGGTATAGCGGTTGCCGTAATCGTCGGCAACGACATTGCCCGCCAATCCCGGGCCCGGCGCGCTCTGTACGACCAGATCCGACGTGCCGGCGGCATCGCCCGGCTTCAGCGTGGCGTTGGCCACGGCACCGGGGACATCGGACAGCAACAGCAGCACGTGATCGAGGTCGCTCTGACTGATGACCTGCCCGCTCTTCAGCGGCGAGAGCGTGGAGTGCAGCAGCGTATCGCTCACGCGGCTGGTGTTATCGAGCTCGATCTTGCCATAGCGGGCTTCGATCACTTCGATGCTCACCACCCCGTCGCGGATCGTCTGCGCCGGGATGAGGGCGCGGGCGAGCGGGTAACCGTGCGCATGATAGTAGTCGGTTATCCGGGCAACCCAGCCGTTGAGCTCGGGCAACGTGAGCTCTTTGCCCTCGGCCTCGGCGATGAGGGCGTGCAGGGTTGCGGTGTCGAACGCCGTGTTACCGGTGATGTGGATCGCGTTCACCGGGAACGGAGCGGTCAGCGGCAGCGTGATCCCGCCGGGCTGCTCGATCTGCAGGCCCGGTTGACCCGGCGAGGGCGCGGGCGGCGCGAGCGGCGTCAGATCCTGCAGGATCGTGCCCGCGCCCGGAGGCGTGACGGGGCCGGCGGCGTGAACCGCCCACGGAACCGCGGCCATCAGCCAGAGCGCCCGCGAAGGATGACGCCGCGCACGTGGAATGAACGTCAAAAGGCCACCATCACATCAGGCGCGTCAAGGCGCAGGGATCTTCGCGCCTGAGGCGCTGGTGACGGCGAGGAGTGCCTGCGATGCGTGATGGTTCATGCTTGTTAAGCGCTGGATAATTCTGGCCCCCGATTTCAGGGAATACTTGTACGCCCTCAAAGGCGCGAAGTCCAAGCGCCGCACGGCGTCACCAAGGGCCGCGTCTCCGGTCCCATGCGCCGCAATGCGACGAGCGCCACCGATCATGGTTTCACCGTAAAACTCCTGTGGCTGGCGAGCGTGCCGCCGGGTATCGCCACTTCAACAAGGCCCGTTTATGGTAAATGGAGATTTGTCAGCGGCAGGCGGCGTAACTTAACGCATGGGGTTATTGACCGGCCTTGTGTTGAGGTGCGCAATGCTCCCCAATGTCACTTAAGCAAGGGCAATCAATGAATGCAATCTCGAAGTGGGCGCTGGCGCTGGCGTTAGCGTGGCCGATGGCGGTACACGCGCAGTCCGCCGTGCAGCCGGTGCTTCAGCGCGGTTATGATGCGAATGTTTCCGGCGCGAATCTGACCGAGACCACGCTCAACACGTCCAATGTCGGCCCCAACACATTCGGCCTCCTGTTCGATCTGCCCGTTGATGAAAGGATCCTTGCGCAGCCTCTCTACGTGCCCAATGTTGCCATCCCGAACTCCGGTTCGCACAACGTCCTTTACGTCGCGACCATGAACGATACCGTGTACGCCTTCGACGCGGATACGGGCGGCGCGCCCTTATGGTCGGTGAATCTCGCCAGCTTGTTCAATACGACGGCACCGCTATGGGCGAACTTCTCGATCGCCCCTTACAGCCCCCCCGGCCACCTCGGCATCCTCAGCACCCCGGTCATCGATCTGACCACCAATACGATGTACGTCGTCGCTTGCACGCTGGAAAACTCCACGCTGGCATACCGACTGCATGCAATCAACATCACCACCGGCGCGGAACCTTACGGCCCCGGCGTGCTGATCACCGGCAGCTATGGCGGCATCATGCTGGGCACTCCCTATCTGGTGCAGCGCATGTCGCTGGTGCTGGCGGGCAACCAAGTCGTCTTCGGCTTCTCCGGGATGCAGGTGGAGCAGCCCCTCGATTACGTCGGCTGGGTGATGGCCTACGACAAGCTGACGCTGCTGCAGAGCGGCGTCTTTGCCTCGGTGATCACCGGCAACTTGCAGGGCGGCGTTTGGCAGTCCGGCCGGCCGCCGGCCGTTGACAGCTCGGGGTACGTCTACGTCTTTACGGGCAATACGTCCACGGGCGGCTGGAACGGCGTGACCGACTTCAGTGAAAGCGCGTTGAAGCTCGATCCGGCCAATGGCCTCACGCTGGTCGACTGGTTCACGGCCGGGAACTGGCAATTCCTCGACAACCGTGACCTGGACCTCTCCAGTTCCGGACCGCTTCTGATCCCGGGAACGAGCCTGCTCGCCGGCGGCGGCAAGACGGGTGATCTTTACGTGCTGGATACTGCCAATCTCGGCCACTGGAACGCCAACGACAGCCAGGTGGTGCAAAAGGAAAACATCACCGCGGGAGGCGAGATTCATGGCGGTCCCGCGTACTGGGAGGGGACGGCCGCCACCGGCGGTCCGCTGCTTTATGATTGGGGTTCGGGAGATGTGCTCAAGGCCTATGCATTCAACGGCACCACCTTCGCGACCAGCCCCAGCGCGGTAGGCACGACCACTGCGGTATTGCCCGGCGGATTTCTCGCCCTGTCTGCCAATGGCACTGCAACAGGCAGCGGTGTGCTCTGGGCCACCACCCCCGGGGATCCGACGGCGAGTCCGCCGATCAAGACCGCGCTGCACGCCTTCAATGCCGAAAATATCGCGACGGAACTGTGGAACACCACCATGAACGCCGCGCGCGACGGCTATGGAAGCTTTGCGACCTACGTGCCGCCCATGGTCGCCGACGGCAAGGTCTATATGGCCACCGCGTCCAATCAGGTGGCGGTGTACGGACTGTTGTCGAGCTACACGCTGTCACCTACCTCGTTGGCGTTTGGCAGCGAGACGACGAACGCGGCCAGTCAGCCGATGTCCGTGACGCTGAAAAACACCGGCACTGTGGCGCTGCCCATCACGAGCGTGACCTTCTCGGGTGCCAATCCACTCGAGTTCCAGCAGACCAATACCTGCGGGACCTCGGTCGCGGTGGCCGGGACTTGCACGATCAGCGTGCTATTCAAGCCGACGTCCATCGGATCCGCCACGGCGGCGCTGAGCGTGAATACCGGCAATGATGCCGCCACCCAGAGCGTGGCGCTCAGCGGAACCGGTACCGGGCCGACCTACACGACCTCGCCGACCTCGGTGGCGTTTGGCAATCAGTTGACGAACGTCGCGAGCGCACCGAAGTCCGTTACGGTGACGAACACCGGCACCGTGGCGCTGCCGATCACGAGCATCGGTCTTTCGAGCGCGGGCTCTCAGCCGTTCTCGCAAACCAATACCTGCGGCAGTTCGGTCGCGGCCGCAGCGACTTGCACGATCAGCGTGGTGTTCGATCCGGCCTCCGTGGGACCGACTGCGGCGACGCTGAGCATCAGCGGCGGCGGTGGGGCCGGGACGCAGACCGTCGCGCTCAGCGGAACCGGTATCGTGCCTGCCGTGACGTTGGCGGCCGCACCGACCTCGATTACCGTCGGGAGCTCGGTCACCTTGACCTGGACCTCATCAAACGCCACAACCTGCGTGGCCAGCGGCGGGCAGACCGGCGACGGATGGGCAGGCGCGAAATCGGTCAACGGGACGGCGGCCGTGATGCCGAATGCGGCGGGAACGATTACCTACACGATGACGTGCTCATCCGGATCCACGTCCGTGCAGGCCAGCGCACAGATCTTCGCAACCAGTCCGGCAAGCTCGGGCAGCAGCGGTAGCACCAGCAGTGGCGGTAGCACCAGCAGCAGTGGCGGCAGCACGAGCAGCAGTGGCGGCAGCACGAGCAGCAGCGG
>JBEKYO010000160.1:0-9907 GCA_049510875.1 Steroidobacteraceae bacterium | reverse complement strand
CGAATTGCATGCGTACTTGATCTCGGGCGCCAAGATGGGCTTGGGCATGGAGAAGGGTCCGTCCCCCGTGGTGAAGCCCAGCCCCGCGGCCGCGCGCTAGGAGCTTGCGTTCATGGCCGCGAGTACGAGTGGTAGTGGCGAAGGCGAGGTGCTTTCGGACATCAATGTGACGCCGCTGGTGGACGTCATGTTGGTGCTCCTCATCATCTTCATCATCACGGTTCCGGTGGCGTTGAAAGAGCACAAGGTCAATCTGCCCAAGGCGAACAACCTGCCGACGCAGACCAAGCCCCAGGATGTGACGATCGCGGTGGACAAGTCGGGCGATCTGTATTGGAACGCAAAGCTGTTGCCGAATCAGGACGCGTTGCTGACCAACCTCAGAAACGTCGCCCGCGTCGATCCGCAACCCGAAGTGCATATTCGCGGCGACAGCGACGCGCGCTACATGTACGTCGGCCAGGTGCTGGTGGCGGCGCAGAAAATCGGCATCCGTAAAGTGGCATTCCTGACCTCACCACTTCACCCGGGCGAAGCGCCTTAGGAGAGATCGATATGGCGATGGCAGTAGGCAGCAGCGAGGGTCAGTCGTTTACGGACATCAACATGACGCCGTTGATCGACGTCATGCTCGTGCTGTTGATCATTTTCATCATCTCGCTTCCGCCCTTGACGCACGCGGTCAAGATCGACAACCCCTTGCCGCCGCCGCCCAATTTCGTTCCGCCGCCGCCGCCGGAGATCGTGAACCTGGGGATCGATTTCGACGGCACGCTGACCTGGAACGGCAGCCCGGTGGACCGCCCCCAGATGCAAGGGTATATCGTGCAGGAGGCGTCCAAGGATCCGCAGCCGGAAGTGCATATCACCGTCGATAAGTTTGCCAAATATGAAAAGGTGGCTCAGACCTTGGCCGACTTGCAAAGCCGCGGCTTGAAGAAGATCGGATTCGTCAACAACGATTTGTTCTAATTAAAACGATCCGGCGGGTATTACGGCGCGTCAGCCCTTTGACGCGCCTTTTGTTTGATTGAAGCTGCAAAACAAATTCGAAATTTAGGTTGCGAGGTTAGCCAATGACTTATTCCATCCAGAACGTTCGATTCAGGGTCCTGCTCGGCTTGGTGCTGGCGGTCGCGGGCATCGTGCTGACGGCGCAGACCTCGCTGGCGGCCGATAAAAAAGGTCCCGAGATCAGCCGCGTCATCGCGAAGGAAATGACCGCCGCACAGAAGGCCCTGCAAGCCGGGCAGTGGCAGGAGGCGTTGAAGAACTTGGAGGCCGCCGAACAGAAGTCGCCGCTGACGCCGTTCGATAAAAAGACCATTTTCGACTTCAAGGCGTTCGCCGATGTGCGACTGAGCAAGCTGAAGGACGCGCAGGAGAACTACGAGCAGGCGCTCGCCACGGGGCAGTACACGCCCGAAGAGGCTGCCAAGACCAAGCGCACGCTGTTTCGCCTGGCCGCCGGCAACCAGCAATATCCCAAGGCGCTGGACTACGGCAAGCAGGTATCCGATGCCGGAGACGCGAACGGGGACGATCTGCTGGTGATGGCCCAGATTTACTACCTGCAGAAGGACTGCAAGAACTCCGGCATATGGGCGGACAAGGCGATCGCTTATGCGAAGAAGGCGGGCGAGGCGCCGAAGGAGACCCTGTATCAATTCAAGCTGCAGTGCGCTTCGGACGCCGGCGACAACGCTGCCATGGCGACGGTGCTGGTCGATCTCATCAGGCTCACCAACAAGACCAATTATTGGAACACATTGCTGCGCATCGAGCGCCAGGATGAACGGGACGATCACAACCTGTTGATGATCTATCGGGTGATGTTCGACACGAACGCCATGACCGCCGGCTCGGATTACATGGAAATGGCACAGCTGTTGGGCGACGCCGCGCTGCCCGGCGAGGCGCAAATGGTGCTGGAGAAAGCCGTGGCCGCGGGGCTGTTCACGGAGCAGAAGGACAAGGATCGCTCCACGCGTCTGCTTGGTTCATTGAAACCGCGCGCGGACACCGACAAGAAGGGCGAGGCCCAGGAGGATGCGGAAGCGACCAAGAGCCCCGCGGGCGAGCTCGACGTGAAAATGGGCGAGGTCTACTTCGGCTCCGGCGACTATCAGAATTCCGTCGTGGCCATCAACCGCGGCATTCAGAAGGGACAGATCAAGCATCAGGACGAAGCCTTTGTGTACTTGGGCCGTTCGAACGTTCAGCTCAAGAACGTTGCGGACGCCAAGAAGGCATTTTCCAGTCTGAAGACCGTGCCGAACATCAGTCCGCGGGTGCTCCGGCTGTGGGATCTATATGCGGAAAAGCTCTAGGAGAAATCCATGACCATAAAAGCCGGCGATAAGATGCCTCAGGGCACGTTTACCCGCATGACCACCGATGGTCCGAAGAAAATCACCACGGACGAGCTGTTCAACGGCAAGACCGTGGTGCTGTTCTCGGTGCCCGGCGCGTTTACTCCGACCTGCGATGCCAAGCACCTGCCTGGTTTCATCGAACACGCCGATGAGCTGCGAAAGAAGGGGGTGGACACCATCGCATGCACCGCGGTCAACGACGTATTCGTCATGAATGCCTGGGGCAAGGCGGCCGGGGTGGGGGACAAGATTTTGATGCTGGCGGACGGCAATGCGGAATATGCCAAGGCCCTGGGGCTCGAACTCGACGCCAAGGGGTACGGCATGGGAGTTCGCGGACAACGCTTTGCGGTCATCGTGAAGAACGGGGTCGCTGCGCATCTCAATGTCGAAGCCCCCGGTGAGTTCAAGGTATCCGCGGCCGATTACGTGCTGAAGCAATTGTAGGTTGGAGCGCGACTTACTGGCACTGCGCAGCGCTCCGCCGGTCTTCGGGATTGCCGAGGCCGAGCGGATAGCGCGGGATGTATATGGCCTCGCCGTTGCGCTGAGGCCGCTGTCGGGCGAACGCGACTGCAACTTTCATGCGCGCACCGCCGACGCGCGCGAATATGTGTTGAAGATCGTGGACGGCGCCGCCGACCCGCAGACGACGGACTGTCAGGTCCGCGTCCTGCGCCACCTGGCCGACCAGGACCCCACGCTGCCGGCGCCCCGCCTGTTCGCGACGCAGACCGGCGCCGATGTGGGGAGCGTCGAGCGGGACGGCGTCGCTTACGCGACCTGCCTCATGGGATTCCTCCCGGGGCGGCTGCTCGCGGAGATCGCACCCGGGCCGCCGCTGCTGATGAGCATCGGCGCCACCCTCGCCCGAGTCGATCGGGCGCTGCAGGGTTTCTTCCACCCCGCCTTGGCGCAGCGCATCGCGTGGGACGTGCGCCGCCTGCCCGAACTCATGGAGTTTGCCGCGTACCTAGATGCGCCCGGCGTCGCGCACAGTGTTGCGCAGGCCGTCGGCGCGCTGAAGGAGCGGCTGCCCGCGTTGCGCGCGCTGCGCGCCCAGGCCATTCACGGGGATTGCCACGGCGGCAACCTGCTCGTCGACGCGGCGGCCGGCGCGGTGTGCGGGGTGCTGGATTTCGGCGACATGATTCACGCGCCGCGAATCCTGGAGCCTGCGGTGGCCATGTCCGAGCTGCTCACGGAAGGCTTGACCGCGCCCGAAGAGTTGGCGCCCCTGCTCGCAGGTTATGCGCGCGTTCAACCTCTCGAACCTGCCGAGATCGCCGTGCTGTTCGACCTCATCACGGCGCGTCACGCGGTGACCATATTGCTGCACGCATGGCGCAGCCGGCACGATGCCGGCGGTGCGCGGGTGCTCGACGGCGCAGCGTTCACCGCCGCCCGCTCGCTGGACACGCTGCTGGAATTGGGCCGCGCGCGGCTGACCGGGGAGTGGCATGCCGCGGCCGGCACCGCATCATTGGATCACCCTGCCGTGGATCTGGCCCGTCGCCGCCGCTTGCTGGGCGCCGGCGCCGAACTGTTCTACGCCGAGCCCCTGCATCTGGTGCGCGGCGAGGGCGTATGGCTGTTTGACGCGCAAGGGCGCCGGTATCTCGACGTCTACAACAACGTCGCGCACGTCGGCCACGGCCATGCGGCGGTGGCGGGCGCCATTGCCCGGCAGTCGGCGCTGCTGGCCACGAATACGCGATACCTGCACACGAGTATTCTCGACTATGCGGAGCAACTCACCTCGCGATGTCCGGCCCACCTCGATACCTGCATTTTCGTCAATTCCGGCAGCGAGGCGAACGATGTGGCCTGGCGCATGGCGCAGTTCGCCACCGGCCATGGAGGCGCAATGGTCATGGCGCATGCCTACCACGGGATCACGGATGCCGTCGCGGCCCTCACCCCGGGGACGGGGCAGCCGCAGGATCCCCGTGTCGTGACCTTGGCGCCGCCGCCCGCGGCCTTGGCGGCGGGCGACTCGATGAGCGCCGCGGGCCTGGCCGCGGTCGCCGCTGACGCCGACCTGGCCGTGCGCACTCTTACCTCGCGCGGTATCGCTCCCGCCGCGTTCTTTCTCGACAGCGCCCTGACCAGCAGCGGCATTTATGACCCGCCCCCGGCGTGGCTCGCCAGCGCGACGGCGCGGCTGCGCGCGGCGGGCAGCTTGATCGTCGCCGATGAGGTCCAATATGGACTCGGCCGTTCGGGGTCGCATTTTTGGGGCTTTGAGCGCCGCGGTCTGTCGCCGGATATCGTCACCCTGGGCAAACCGATCGGAAACGGTTACCCCATGGGCGTGGTCATCGCCAACCGGCAGCTGATCGAGGCGTTCCAGGCGAAATTCGGCTTCTTTTCGACCTTCGGCGGCAATCCGGTCGCTGCCGCCGCGGGGCTCGCGGTGCTGCAGGTCCTCGATCGCGAGCAGCTCGCGGCCAATGCCCGGGATACGGGCGAGTACCTGCGGCGGCGCCTGCACGCCATGGCGGCGCAGCACCGCTGCCTGGGGCCGGTGCGCGGCTGCGGATTGCTGCTGGGTCTCGAGGTGCAGGGACCGGACGGGCGGGCCGCCAGAGCCCGCGCCCGGCATATCGTGAATACGCTGGCGTCCCGGGACCGGGTGCTCATCGGGTCCGAAGGGCCCGAGGCCAACATTCTCAAGCTGCGGCCGCCGATGCCGTTTCGCCCCGAGCATGCCGACATTCTCGTGGAAGCGATCGGCTCGGCGGCGGCGGCCCTGGACTCGGATCCGCGTGCCTAGTCGGCTAGGTGCCGACCATGCGCTCGAGTTCGGGAACGATCTGGAACAGGTCGCCGACCAGCCCCACGTCGGCCACTTCGAATATCGGCGCTTCGCTGTCCTTGTTGATGGCGACGATGGTTCTTGCGTCCTTGATCCCGGTCAAATGCTGAATCGCCCCCGAGATGCCGATGGCGATGTACATCTCGGGTGAAATGATTTTCCCGGTCTGGCCGACCTGCATTTCATTGGGTGCATAGCCGGCATCCACGGCCGCACGCGAGGCGCCCACCGCCGCGCCGATTTTGTCGGCCAGGCTGAACAGCATTTTGAAATTCTCGGCGCTGCCCAGCGCTCTGCCGCCCGACACCACGCGCGCGGCGGTCTGCAGGTCGGGCCGGTCGGTGCTGCCGGATTTCGCGCCGACGTAACGCGTGTGCGAGGGAAGGGTGACGCTCAATGATTTCGATTCGATCGCGCCGGTGCCGCCGGCGGCGGCCGCTTCGTAGGACGCGACGCGCACGGTGGCGATCAACTTGCGCGACGGGTCCGCTTCGATGGTGATGATGGCGTTGCCCGCATAGATCGGGCGCCGAAAGCGGTACGCGCCCTCGACGGCCATGAGGTCACTCACCTGCGCGACACCAAGCAAGGCCGCGACGCGCGGCATGAGATCCTTTCCGAAGCTGGTCGATGGGCCGAAGACGTGGCTGTAATCGCCCGCCAGCGCCGCGATCTGCGGCGCGAGGATCGCGGCCAGAGGATGCTGGTTTTCGGGCCGGTCGATGCGCAGCACGGCCTTGACGCCGGCAATCGCCGCGGCTTCCGCCGCCACGGATGCCGTGTCGGCGCCGAACAACGCAATGGTGATTTCCGCGTCCGGAATGGTGTGCGCGCACGTGACGCACTTGGCGGTGGCCTGGTTCAACGCCTTGCCGTCGTGCTCGCCGATGATTAATACCTTGTTCATTAGATCAAGCCCTTCTTCTTCAGCACGCCGACGAGTTCCGGCACATCCTTCACCATGATTCCCTTTTGCCGCTGCGCCGGGGGTTCGGTCTTGACGGTCTTGAGGAACTGCCCGGCGCTGACGCCCAGCGCATCGAACGACGTCACGTCCAGGGGCTTCTTCTTCGCCTTCATGATGTCCGGCAACTTGACGTAGCGCGGTTCGTTCAGCCGCAAATCGACGGTGATTACCGCCGGCAAGTCGATTTCGATGGTCTCGAGGCCGGCATCGATCTCGCGCGTCACGGACGCCTTGCCGCCGTCGATTTCCACCTTGGAGGCGTAGGTCGCCTGCGGCCGCTCCCAGATGGCGGCCAGCATTTGGCCGGTTTGATTCGCATCGTCGTCGATGGCCTGTTTTCCCAGGAAAATGAGATCGGGGTTTTCCTTGCGCGCCAGGGTGAGAAACACCTGTGCCGCGGTCAACGGTTCCACGGGCGCGTCGGTCTGCACCAGGATCGCGCGATCGGCGCCCATCGCCAGCGCGGTGCGCAACTGCTGCTGCGTATCCGCCACGCCGATGCTGACCGCGACGACTTCGACGTTGCCGGCACGTTCCTTCACGCGCAGCGCCTCCTCGAGGGCGATCTCGTCGAACGGATTGACGCTCATCTTGACGCCGTCCAACATCACGCCGCTGCCGTCCGGCTTGACTCGGATGCGCACGTTGTAGTCGACGACGCGCTTGATACACACCATGATCTTCTGCATTGAATCTCCTTAAACGGTCGCATCCGAAAAAAGCGCGCCGATTTTAGCGGCGCATTGGCGCAACTTGGGCAAAAAACGCTCGAGTCCCGACTTCAAGGGAACGGCCGACGACATAAAGCGCACGGTGAGGGCCGCCAGCGCCCGATCGTGCAAGTTCACGGGTACGCTGAGACTTACTTCATCGACCAATCGATGCGCGCGCGTGACGGTGGCGTACCCCTGGACCTTGATGTCGGCGAACATGCGTTGCAGCTCGGCGCGTTGGGAACGCGCCGGCTTGTCTTCCTCTTTGTTCGACCGCGCCAACAGGTCGAGAAGGGTATCACGCTCGGGCGCGGGACAAAACGCAAGATACACGCGGCCTGCGGCGCTGGTCAGGAGCGGCGTGCGGGTCCCCGCCGAAATGCGCTCGATGGCGAGCGGAGTGCGGTGGTCGGTGGTTTCCCGCACGATCATCGCGGTGCCCGACAAGGTGGCCAGCGACACCGGCCAAACAATGTCGCGGCCCAGCTCGTCGATGCTGGGTTTCGCGATCTGCGGAACCCATGCATCGTCGTCGAAGCCTTCGCTCAGGGCCCGCACCATGATGGTCAATCGGTACCGGTCGTCCGCGGCGTCGCGGAACGCGAAGCCGCCATCGCACAGAGTTTCCAAAATGCGGTACACGGTGGTACGCGGGAGTCGTATCTCTTGGGCGACTTCCGATACGGTCGCGCCGTCGCGCGAATTGAGTACCGTCAGTGCGTCTAAGCCGCGCATCAGCGCACGGATCGGGCGTGTGGATTCCATGAAACCTCGGACTGCTGGTCTGATTAGGTGTATGTGGCGTGGCTACGCACGGCGCCCCTACGCGCCGGGTGTATACGTACGGGATGTATACCCTAATCATTCGGCGCGACAGTTTAAGTACCGCCGCGTCGCTTGTCCACCTCTCGGTCAATCGTTAGACTGGCCTCCAGATGACCCGCTACTTTTTCAAGCGCCTGGCCGGTGCGATACCCACGCTATTCGTCATCATAACTGCCGCCTTCTTTCTCATCCGCGCGGCTCCGGGCGGTCCCTTCGATCAGGAACAGGCGCTGCCTCCTGAAATTCTCGCCAATCTGCAAAGCGCCTACGGACTGGATCTGCCCATATGGGATCAATACGGGCGCTACATCCGCTCCTTGGCGCACGGCGACTTCGGTCCCTCGTTCAAATACAAGGACTTCAGCGTCACCGATCTGATCGCGCAGGGCTTCCCGGTGACGCTGCAAATCGGCAGCATCGCGTTGCTGCTGGCGCTGGCGTTGGGGATCCCCATCGGGGTGCTGGCAGCGCTGCATCGCCACTCGGTGGTCGACCATGCTGTCATGTCGCTGGCCGTGGTCGGCATCGCCATTCCGTCCTTCGTCGTGCTGCCCTTTCTGGGTCTGCTGTTCGGAGTTCATCTGCGCTGGTTGCCGGTCGCCGGGTGGGAACCAGGCTCGATTCGCCACCTCGTGCTGCCCGTGGTCGCGCTGTGCCTGCCGCCGCTCGCCGTCATCGCGCGCATGACGCGAGGCAGTATGCTCGAAGTCCTGAACAGTCCGTTCATCCGCACGGCATTCGCGAAGGGTCTGCCGCTGCGCATCGTGATCCTGCGGCATGCGCTGCGCCCGGCGCTGCTGCCGGTGGCCGGCTATCTCGCGCCGGCCGTCGCATCCATCATGACGGGTTCGCTGGTGGTGGAATCCATCGCCGGACTGCCCGGCATCGGGCGCTACCTGGTGCAGGGCGCACTGAACCGCGACTACACGCTCGTGATGGGAATGGTGATTCTTTACTCCGCGCTGCTGATCGGCATGGGCCTGGTCGTCGACTTGATCTACGCGTGGCTCGATCCGCGCATACGGTTCGGCCGGTGAGTGCCGCCCGGCGCCTGTGTTCGAATAGCGGTGCGGTCTGCGCGCTGCTCATCATCATCGCGCTGATCGCGCTCGCGCTCGTGGGTCCGTGGGTCAACCCGAACAACATCGAATCCCTCGATTGGGCGCATGTGGCCGCGGAGCCGGGGCTGATGGGTGCTCACTGGTTCGGCACCGACCGCCTCGGCCGCGACCTGTTCGTGCGCACGCTCGAAGGCACGCGCGTGTCCCTGGCGGTGGGCCTCGCCGCGAGCGCCATCAGCCTGGGTGTGGGCATCGGCTACGGCGCCGTGGCGGGCTACGTGGGCGGACGGACGGATCATCTCATGATGCGCTTCATCGAGGTGCTGAGCGGTCTGCCGCTGATTTTTTTCGTCATTTTCCTGACCGTCATTTTCGGCCGCAGCCAGTACCTCCTGTTTCTGGCGATCGGCGCCGTGGGGTGGCTGACCATGGCGCGCATCGTGCGCGGGCAGACGTTGAGCATCCGGCAACGCGAATTCATCGAAGCGGCCGTGGCCTCGGGGGCGAGTTCCGCCCGCATCATCGTCAAGCATGTGATTCCGAACCTGTTGGGCCCGGTGATCGTGTACGCGACACTGACGGTGCCGCAGATCATTTTGTTCGAAAGCTTCCTGAGCTTCCTCGGCCTGGGCGTGCAGGAGCCTCACTCGAGCCTCGGCACGTTGATCGCCGAAGGGGCAGGGGAGATGGAGGCGGCTCCCTGGATACTCGTGGTGCCGGGAGGCATGCTCGCCGTGTTGCTGCTGTGCCTGAATATTTTCGGGGATGGCTTGCGCGATGCCCTGGATGTCACGGAGCGCTAGGCATTGATACCCACATTGGCGGTGGAGAAGTTGAACGTGCGATTTTCGCAGCGCGCCGGGCCGCTCGTCGCGGTTCGCGAGGCCTCTCTCTCGGTGCGGCCTGCGGAGTGCGTGGGAATCGTCGGCGAATCCGGCTCCGGCAAGACGCAGATCTTCATGGCTGCCATGGGCCTTCTCGCCGCCGCCGCCCGTATCGAAGGCAGCGTCAGATTCGAGGGCCGGGAAATCCTCGGCGTGCGGCGCGCCGAGCTGAACCGCGTGCGCGGCTCGAAACTCACGATGGTATTCCAGGATCCGATGACGTCGCTGACGCCGCATTTGCCCATCGGCGTGCAGCTCGCCGAG
>JBEKYO010000159.1:0-9909 GCA_049510875.1 Steroidobacteraceae bacterium | reverse complement strand
CAATCCTGCCAGAGTAGCGACCCCCTCCCCGATACCAGCTAAAAAGTTGATATTGCAAAACCAGTGCGATTGATCGGCAGAGCCATCCGACGAGCACCGGTTCGGTGGCCACACCGAAGCTCCCCGCCATCGCGGTGCCCCCGATTACGGTGCCCAATCGGCTAGCTGAGGATCTATACTTCGATCGACAGTCGAGGCGCCGCCGCGCGGCATAGTCGCACACGATCCTTCATAAAAATCGACCAATCAAGAGTTTTTCCGATGAAGCCGACCGCCGTTTTACTCGCCGCGCCGCTCGCGGCGCTGCTCGCCACCGCGCTCGCTACCCCCGCGCTCGCTACCCCCGCACCCGCCGTCCCCGCGCTCGCGGTCCCCGCACCCGCCGCACCCGCCGCGCCCGCGCCCGCTGCCCCTGCGCCCGCTGCCCCTGCGCCCGCTACCCCCGCACCCGCACTCGCGCCCGCGCTCGCTACCTCCGCGCCCGCCGCCTCGCCCTCGTCATCGGCGCCTCCGATTCATACCTACTCGTCGCTCGTCATCTCACCGTCCGGGGATCGAGTGGCGAGCATCGAGAATCTGCAATCGCTGACCAGCGCCGAGCAACTGCACGGCCGCGTCATCGTACGATCGGTGCGCGATGGCCGCGTGCTCGAGTCCATTGACCCCTGCGCGACCTGCAATTACGCGAGCCTCGCTTGGTCGTCCGACGGCCGTTCGCTCGCGTTCATCGCAACCGACCCGGCGGCAGGGCGCGCGCAAGTCATGCTGGCCGAGGACCGCGCGGTTAAGACGCTCGCGAGCCTGGAGGGCGTCGCCAACACGCCGCGGTTCTCGTCGGACGGACGGACCGTGGCCGTGCTGGCCACCGCCGCGGCCAAGAAAAAGATCGGGGCGCTGGAGGCGGGCGTTGAGCAGGTGGGGGACATCGGCGCGGCGCCGGACGAGCAGCGCATCGCGGTGGTGTCGATCGGCGGGGGCGAATTGTCCTTCATCACCCCCGACGACACGTTCATCTATGAGTACGACTGGACGCCCGACGGCAAGGGCTTCGTCGCAACCGCCGCCAAGGGCGACGGCGACAACAACTGGTGGCTCGCCGATCTCGAGGCGTTCGATCTCGCCAAGGGGGTGCCGCGTCAAGTTGCGCCGGCGCAGTGGGCGAAGTATCAGATGGCGATGCCGCGCATGTCGCCGGACGGCAAGAGCGTGGTGTTCGTCGGCGGCATTATGAGCGACTTCGGGCCGCTGGGCGGTGAGATCTACCAGGTCGCCTTCGAAGGCGGCATACCGGTGAGCCTGACGGCGGGCTTTCGCGGCTCGTTCAACGCGCTCCTGTGGCGCGGGAAACGATTGTTCGCGACCGCTGTAATCGTGGACCGCGCCGCCCTGGTCGCGGTCGATCCCGGCAAGCATGCGACGCGGACGCTGTGGAGCGATGCGGTGTCGGCGAGCGCGGCCGAGAGCTCCGTTACCTTGAGCGCGGACGGGCGCGCGGGCGCGGCGGTGGTCGAAGACTTCGGTCACGCGCCCAAAATCATCGCCGGTCCCGTGTCCGATATGGCGACGATTACGCACGAGAACGATGCACTCACGGTCGATCTCGATGTGCACAGCGTCCAGTGGAAGAGCGACGGCTTCGACGTGCAAGGCTGGCTCGTCGGCCCGGCCGCTCGTGCGGCGGGCAAGCAATACCCGATGATCGTACACGTCCATGGCGGCCCTGCCGCCGCCGTGCTGCCGCTGTTCGGCACGGATTACTCCTTGTATACGACGGTGCACGAATGGGTCGAGCACGGCTACTACGTGTTCATGCCCAATCCGCGCGGCAGCTTCGGGCAGGGCGATGCGTTCGCGCGCGCCAATATCCGCGACTTCGGTGGCGGTGATTTTCGCGACATCATGAGCGGCGTGGATGCCGCCGAGAAGGTTGCCCCGATCGATGATCGCCGGCTCGGCATTCACGGCCACAGCTACGGCGGTTTCATGGTGATGTGGGTGGTCACCCACACGAATCGGTTTCGCACCGCCATCGCGGGCGCCGGCATATCCGACTGGATCAGCTACTACGGCCTGAACGGGGTCGACACCTGGATGCTCCCGTACTTCGGCGCGTCCATGTATGACGACCCGGCTGCTTACCGGGCGGTGTCGCCGCTCGAATCGATCAAGAGCGCGCGCACGCCGACCTTGTTGTATACCGGCGAGTACGACGTGGAAGTCCCCGCTGAACAGTCGTTCGAGCTCTGGCACGCCCTGCGCGATGAGAATGTGACGACGGACCTGCACGTGTACTCCGGCGAGGGTCATCTGATCCAGCAATCGGCCCACATCCTGGATCTGCGGAGACGCTTGCCGGAATGGTTCGACCACTACCTCGCGCCGTGACGCCCGCCGCATTTCCTCGTTGCACGAGAAGTGTGCGAGGATATGCCGAGACGCACCGTGTTCGAGCCCGCCGCCGAACGCCGTTTGCAGAGCGGGGCGATTGCAGAGCGGGCCGTTTGCGGAGCGGGGCGTTAACTGATACAAAAGATGGGCGCCGGCGCGACGACCAATCAAAAATTGCGGGATGGGAAGGTAGTGATCACAACAAAGCGAATTGCGTTTCTCGTGGCCTCGATCGTCGTGGTCGCGTCAAGCGCCGCCTCGGCAGACCCGGCCGACACCGGCACCCCCAACCGCGCGGCCGAGCGCAACGATGCGCTCGAGGAAATCGTGGTCACCGCCGAGAAGCGCACCTCCACCGTACAAGACACCCCGATCAGCATGACGGCGATGTCCGGGGACCTCATGCAGCAGGAGGGCATCACCGACATCAGCGGGATCATCCAGGCAGTGCCCGGCATTTCCCAACGCACCGCGGGATCGGGACAGACTGAACTGGAAATGCGCGGCCTGTCCTCCTCGGGCGGTTCGGCGCCGACGGTGGGCTTCTATCTGAATGATTACCCGCTCACGCCGCCGGCGGCCGCGCTCAACGGCAAGGTGGTCATCGATCCTGACCTGTTCGACGTCAACCGGGTGGAAGTGCTGCGCGGACCGCAGGGAACTCTCTATGGGTCCGGCTCCATGGGCGGCACGGTCAAGCTCGTGACCAACGAGCCCAAGTTCAATGTATTCGAGGGTAGCGTCGAGGCCATCGGGTCCGGCACCACCGGCGGTGGGTTCAATCGCGGCGGCAATCTGATGTTGAACGTGCCCTTGATCGACGACCGCGTCGCCATGCGCGTGGTGCTCACCGACAAATATACCGACGGATGGATCAACCGAGTCGTGCTGGGGCAAAACTTCCCCGTTCCGACCAATCCCGGACCTTGCGGCGCGGGCTGGCCGGGCTGCACGCGCGGCGATGTCACCGCCGTGACGCCCGAGGCCGTGGTGCCGCGCGTCAACTGGGAGCGCCTGCAAGGCGGCCGCGTCGAGTTCCTGGCGCAACCCGCGGAGGGGTTGAAAATCGATGCCACGGCCATGTACCAGAAAATCAGCATGGGCGACTACGACGAATACGACTTGCCGCCGGGGATCCCCGACGAGCACTTCCAGCCGTTCAATAATGATGAGCCATTTTACGACGAATTTCGCCTCTACGGCCTCACCGTCACCTACGACCTGAGCTTCGCCCAGCTCACCTCGGCGAGCGCCTACTACGCGCGCGAAGAGAACCAGACCTCGGATGTGTCCGAGGCGCTGTACAGCGTCGTGGGCCTGTTCGGGGTGAGCATCCCCCAGTTCTATCAGATACCGTTCAACGAAACCGATTCCACGCGGCAATTCAGCGAGGAGGTTCGCCTGGCGTCGACGGGCGCGGGCCCCGTGCAATGGATCGGGGGCCTGTTTTTCAGCAACTTCGAATCCATCTTCACGGAGTACAACGCCTCGGTGCCGCTCGCCTTCATTTCGGCGGGCGGGGCGGCGGCGAATCCGGACGGCATCATCTATCAGGCGCACAACCCCTATCACATGAAGCAGTACGCGGCGTTCGGCGAAGGCTCCTACGCGTTCACCGATAACCTCAAGCTGACGGCCGGTGTGCGCTATTACAAGTTCGACAGCCGCGCCGACGAGGAAACGGCGGGGTTTGCCACCGACTCGGGAAACGCCGGCACCACGCTCAACTCATTCACCCAATCGAACAGCGGCGCGAACCCCAAGGTCACGCTCTCGTACGAACAAAATCATGACCTCACCGTCTACGGGACCATTGCTCGAGGGTTCAGGCCCGGCGGCATCAATCAACAGATCCCGAGCAGCATTTGCACGATCAGCCCCGAAACCTACGGTCCGGATAGCACCTGGAACTATGAGGTTGGGGAGAAGGCGAGGATGCTCGATGGCCGCGTGGTTCTGAATGCCGATGTGTACTACATCCGCTGGACGCAGGTACAGCAGGTCGTGAATCAGCCGTGCGGCTATCCGCTCACGGTGAACGCGGGAGACGCGGCCTCCTATGGGCCTGAAATCGAGCTCACGGCGCTGTTGACGCCGCAGTTGACCATGACGTTCAGCGGCACGTACACGCACTCGGCACTGACGTCGGTGAACCCGGCGGTGACGGCCGTCGACCCGTCGTTGGCGAGCGGCCTGCCCATCCTCAACATTCCGAAGTACACCGAGACCACCTCGCTCACCTACTCGACGCCGGTCTCGGACACCTACAAATTCGTGGCGCGGGTGAACAATTCCTACGTCGGAGAATCGACGGATATCGAGTACACGTACGCTACCCTGCCGGCTTACGATCTCGTCGGACTGCGCTTCGGATTGGCCGGCGATAAGCTGTCGGGGTACGTGTTTGCGGACAACCTGACCAATAAGCGGGCCGAGCTCGGCATCAACACCACGGGCTTCTCCTGGACGATTCCGTCGGTGGAACGGGTGGTGACGAACCAACCGAGAACCATCGGAGTCGACGTCAAATATAACTTCTGAGGCGGCAAGGACCGCTATAACTTCTGAGGCGGCAGGGACCGCACGCCTCATCAGGCCTTCGCGCGACACGATCAGCGATTCGAAGCATCCAGGCCCCCGAGTGCGGCCTGGCATGCTGCGAGACCCTGCCCCAACGCCATTCCCTGCCACAGCGGCTCATCCGAATGAAATGCCGCGCGAATCATCGCCTTGATCGGTTTGGCGTCGGCCGAGAGCGGATCACCATGAGCGTGCAGCCATGCGTCGGCTCGCAATGCCAGCGCCACTTCGTTGATGGGCCGAATGCCGCATTCCAAGGCGACAGCGTCGAGCACGGCATGCGGGAGAAGCTCGGGCAGGCTGCTCAAGCAATCACCGTGGATTTCGGCCGAGACCGAGTTGTCGCCGTACAGCGATTTGGCGCCGGCACCAATCCACGAGCGGGTGCGTCCGAAGGCGGAATCCTGGCGCGGTCGCCCGATGATGGGCTCCGCGTAGCCATAATGTCCCAACCCCGTGTGAAAATCGAGGACGCAGACGCGCGCCGCGGCGGTGAGTTTCAAGGTGAGTATCTCGGCCAACATCCGTCGTGACCAACTGGCGCTGGTACCCCCATAGAAGAGTCCCTCGGGATGGGTCCATTGCCCGCTCGATACGGCTTGCTGGAACAGCGCGAAGTTATGATCGCGAATCCACGCTTGCAGGCGAGCCCCAGTCCGTGTCTGGGTCTCCACCGACCAATCCGGCGGGCACAGGTCGTCCGACAGCTCTTCATACAGAGCATTGGCGGGAAGCGCGGCATCGAACCTCATCCAATTGCGGTTGATGTCCACGTTGTCCTCGTTGGTGCGCCGGAGCCAGGCGAATCCGTATGGATTGATCGCATGAATGTGCAGCACCGCGACACCCTGCGGAAGTCGGGTGGTCTTCGCACGGCGCAGCCATTCGATCTGCGTGGCCGATCCGAAAAAACCTTCCACGCCATGCGTACCGGAAATCGTCACCAGGGACGCCTTGGCATCGGGGGGGCCGAGCCAGGCGATGTCCGTGGACAGCTCGCCGCCATCGGGGGCTCGTCGGTCGAGCGCGAAGCTGCTCGTCTCGGCACCCGCTGCCCGCGCGGCCGTCAAGAATTTGCCGCGCGCCTCGGCGTAATCCTGGCTGAAGCAACTATCCATCGGGCCTCCCGTGCTTGCAGTCGATACATGGCCAGCAGCACCTCGGACTTCACGTTCGCCGCGCGACAACCCAAGGCAAGGAACTCGAGCACTAGAATACAAGGGTCTTGTCACCGATACGATCCTACCTCTCGGTGGTGCTGCCGCAGCGCTGATTCGCGCGTTGGGCGGCGGATTGCGCGTCAAATCTCCCGGTTCGACTTGTACTCCTCCGAAAATCCCTTAAAGTAGTCGCGTTGATTAGCTGGGGTAGCCTCAAGGGCCTGAGATGCGGACCGCGTTACGACGCACATCCGCGAACCCATTGAACCTGATCCGGTTAGTACCGGCGGAGGGAGCGTGGTTAAACTTTCATCGGTGTGTAGTCTGCTGCTGGTCGTCACGGTCTCGTTACCGGCTGACGCAGGCGATTCCTCCTCCAACGACCCGCAACTCGACGAGATCGTCGTCACGGCGACGCTGCGGGCCGCGCCGGCCATCGAGGTGCCGGCGAGCGTCACTGTCCTGAACGGCGAAACATTGCGCGATGCCGGGCGCGCCAACTTGGAGGATGTGCTCGGATTGATTCCGAATCTCAATTGGGCGGGCGACACATCGTTGCCGCGCTACTTTCAACTGCGCGGGATCGGCGAGCTGGAACAATATCAAGGGGCGCCCAATCCTTCGGTCGGCTTTCTGGTCGACGACGTCGACTTCAGCGGCTTGGGCAGCGCGGGCACTCTCTACGACATCGATCAAGTGGACGTGCTGCGCGGCCCGCAGGCCACCCGCTACGGCGCCAATGCGCTTGGGGGACTCATCTACCTGCGCAGCGCCGAGCCGACCGACACGCTCTACGGCCGCGTTGATCTCGACGGCGGCGACTATGGCACCCGGTCGGAGGGTGCGGTGCTCAGCGGGCCCATTGAGTCGCTCGATTCGGGATTTCGGCTGGCGGCGCAGCACTATTATACGAACGGCTACTATCACAATCTGTATTTGAACCGGGACGACACCAATCGCCAGGATGAATACACGTACCGCGCCAAATGGGTCCTTTCGCCATCGGAGAGGCTGCGCATCGAGCTGACTGCGATGCAAGTCGACATCGACAACGGCTACGATGCGTATGCGATCGACAACTCACGAAACACGGAGTCGGACCAACCCGGCGTCGACTCGCAGCATTCGACCGGCGTGTCAACCCGCGTCCACTTTCTGGCGAGCGACAGTGTCGGATTGACTGCGGTCGCCACCTATGCCAAGTCCGTCATCAAGTACAGCTACGACGGCGACTGGGGCAACCCGGTGTTGTGGGCGCCGGTGGCCACCGTCTATCAGTACTCGGAGATTCAGAATCGGGACCGCAGCACCAAAACAATCGAGCTGCGGCTCGGCACCGAGCAATCCCAAGGCTTCGGGTGGCTCGTCGGCTTCTATGGGAACCAACTCAATGAAACCTTGAGCGATTTGAGCCTCGGTGATTATCAGCCGCTGGGCGCGCCGGTCGATCCCGTCGACGATCAAAGCGATGACGTCATCAACAGCGGCTATCGGGCGCGCAATCTCGCGTTGTACGGCGAGCTCGATGGCGATTTCACCACGGACCTGCGCTGGTCGCTGGGCCTGCGGGGCGAGCGGTGGAGCGCCACTTACCAAGGAACCACCACCGACTTCCTCGGCACGAATACCGGCTACACCAACGCAGCCGTGCTGCCGACAGCCATCGAGTCGGTTACGCCCGCGGCCTTGAGCCCGGTCAACAATTTATGGGGAGGTCATGCCTCCCTGACCGATAAGCTCGACCCGACCCAGTCGATCTATGCAACGCTTTCGCGCGGATACAAGGCCGGTGGGTTCAATTTGAGCCAGGGTCTGTTGCCGAATCAGTTGTCGTTCAATCCCGAGACGGACGTCAGCCTGGAGGCGGGGTATAAGGCGGACATGGCCAATCATCGGCTCAAAGTCAACGCGGATATTTTTTATCTCTCCCGGCATGACGCTCAAATCAAGACCAGCTTCCAAAGCGATCCGACCAACCCGGACGATTTCGTTTTCTACACCGGCAACGCGGCGAGCGGTCACAACTACGGACTCGAAAGCGACGTGGACTGGCGGGCGACCGACCGCGTGACCTTGGGTGCGGACCTGGGGCTCTTGCAGACGTACTTCGAGGATTTCGTGCAGCAAGGCGCCTCCGGCGCGACCACCCTATCGGTATCGCGTGAGCTCGCGAATGCACCGCACTGGCAAGCAGCGGTGAATGCCACGTATCGCGACCCGCGCGGAGCGTTCGCGCGGCTCGACGCGACCGGCATGGGCGGATATTACTTCGATCTTCCGCCGAACGAGACGACCTCCCGTCCGTACGCACTGTTCAACGCGAAGATTGGTTGGGAGACGGCCCGGTGGTCGGCGTATTTGTCCGGCCGGAATCTGTTGGATAAGCGATACCCGGTGCGAGGATTCTACTTCGGAGACGTTCCGCCGAATTTTCCGAACGAGGTGTACATCCAGCTGGGTGATCCACGGACGTGGATCGCCAGTGTGTCCGTCAATTTTGGTGGTGAATGACCCGGCGATGGGATGCTAGAATTGCTTCGGCGGATCCACTTATAGTCGAGGATATTCGATGACCGAGGAACGAGCGGTACTTGCCGGCGGTTGCTTTTGGGGCATGCAGGATCTTTTCCGCCGCTATGACGGAGTCGTGTCGACCCGGGTCGGCTACACGGGCGGCGAGGTGCGCAATGCGACCTACCGCAATCACGGCAACCATGCCGAAGCGATCGAAATCATCTTTGATCCCGCCAAACTCAGCTACCGGCAGATTCTCGAATTCTTCTTCCAGATTCACGATCCGAGCACCCGGAACCGGCAGGGCAACGACAAGGGGCCGAGCTATCGATCAGCGATTTTCTACACGAGCGATGAGCAGAAGCGAGTTGCGCAACAGACCATCGCGGATGTCGACGCCGCGGGTCTCTGGCCGGGAAAGGTGGTGAGCGAGGTTGTGCAGGCCGGCGATTTTTGGGAGGCCGAGCCCGAGCATCAGGATTACCTCGAGCGGTATCCGGACGGCTACACCTGTCATTTTGTGCGGCCCAACTGGAAGTTGAAATAGCCCGCGCTATTCCCCGGCTCGCGCTATGAAGCGCAAGGCCACCGAGTTCATGCAATAACGCAAACCGGTCGGGCGCGGTCCATCGTCGAACACATGCCCCAAATGCGCATCGCAGCGCCGGCACGAAATGGCATCGCGCTGCATCCCAAAGCTCGAGTCAGAACTCTTCACGACGTTCATCGATGAAATCGGTTGCCAAAAGCTGGGCCAGCCGGTCCCGGACTCATACTTGGTCTTCGAGTCGTAGAGCGCGGTATCGCAGCAGATGCAGCGATAAATGCCGTCCGCGTGATTTTTGGCGTACTCGCCGGAAAATGCCGCCTCGGTGCCCGCCTGACGCGACACTTCATAGGCAAGCTTCGACAGCTGAGCGCGCCACTGCGCATCGGTTTTCACGATCTTCGGGACGCGCACGACTCCCTCGCTCTTGCCGGCGGCGGAGAAATTCTCGATGGGCACTTCTGCGCTCGAATCCGGCGCGGCTTGTTGAGCCGCCCATAATGGTCCGACGATGGTATGTGCGGCCAGGACGGTCAGACCGCCGGCGAGAAAACTCCGCCGGCCCAGGGCTGATTCGTGTGGGGCTCGCGCATGTGGATTTGCTTTCTTGAGTGCCATTGCTGTGCTCATCCAAAGGTGAATGAATAGGCCTGAACGTCGCTGTCCAAGAACTCGATCGAAAAGACGTGCTGGTCCACGGCCGTTGCTTGCCGAATCAAC
>JBEKYO010000158.1:0-9940 GCA_049510875.1 Steroidobacteraceae bacterium | reverse complement strand
TCCTTTACACGTTCGTTCTAGGGACCGATTTCTCCAGGCACGGTGGGAGCCTGAAGGCGGTCGAAACTTAACAGTCGGCTCGCGTCGGAAGTGTGACGCGCGTCACATCGTCGCCAAATTGCGACATGCGTGACTAAGGTAGGCGCGCGGGCAGCCGCGCTACCTATTTGGCTATGATTCAACCTTCCCCCGATCAGCAAACGTTTCCAGTTCCAGTATCGGAGCCCACGACTTGAATGTCTGCTAATGCGAAGCGATTCTCGGCATGTCAATGACCGCTTTTGTTAAGGGTTGCCCGATTTCTGCCCATTGGCGCTGAGCATGCCACAGCCGGTGAGGTGTGAGGGCAGACGTCGGGCAAGCCCCAAGGGAGGAAACCGCGGAGCCGTACTGAGCGGCTCAGCGACGGCGAGGCGCTATGGGGATTTGAACGGAGGGATTGGGCGCGGGAAGCTTGATAGGGGGCCACAGACAGTGGCTGCCACGGTGCCGACTGCAATTGGGCGGTGGCAGGAAGCGGATCCTTGCGGGTCGGCCGGGCAAGTAAGCTGGATATGTGCGGCGATGACAACGGGGGTTCGTGTCAGCGTGGCTCGAAGAAGCGCCGACGGGGAGCACTGAGGCAGTGAGCGGCGGAGGCTCATGGCGAACTCGGTGAGGTGGGCGGTCCGCGGATATGCTGAGCGCGGGCGAAGGTCTCGATGACCAGCATCGGAGCACCACAATGTCGGCACACGAAGGTGGGCCTCACGGCGCCGGTGGCGATGGGGTCGGCAGCAGCGACAGGAGCTGGCTCATGTAGCAGTTCGCGAACGGTCGGGATGTCGTACTTGCGGTTGGCGTTGTTCGAGCAACCCGTAGTGGCGGATGCGATGGAAGCCTGAGGGCAGCACGTGCAGCAGGAAGCGGCGCATGAACTCCTCGGTCGCGACGGTCATGGTTTTGTAGCGGGTGCGTCCGTGTTCGCGGTAATCCTTCCAGCGGAAAGTGACGCCGCGGTGGTCCGCTGCGATGAGGCGTGAGTTGGAGATCGCCACCCGATGGGTATATCGGGAGAGATACGCGAGCACCGCCTCGGGTCCGGCGAAGGGGCGCTTGGCGTAGACGACCCACTCACACTGGCGCAGCGGCATGAGCCAGTCGGCAAACGCCTCGGAGTCGGCCAGATCGAGGTGATCGGCGAAGAACTTCAGTTGCCCGTCACGATGCAGGTTCTCAAGCTCGTCGAGGAAGCGGCGCCGGAACAGGCGCGACAGGACCCGGACCGAGAGGAAGAACCCCGGCTTGCACGGCACCCAGCGGTCGGCATCGGCGGCGAGGCCGCCGCCGGGGACGATGCCGTGCACGTGGGGATGATGGGTCAGGGCCGAGCCCCAAGTATGCAGCACCAGGGTGGTGCCGATCCGGGCACCCAAGTGCTTCGGATCGGCGGCGATGTCGAACAACAGCCCATAGAGGATCTCCTTGTTGGTGTAGGCGATGGCGCTGATGGGCGCCGGCAAGGTGAACACGAGGTGGTAATACGGCACGGGCAACAGGTCCGCCTGCCGCGCTTCGAGCCAGCGCTGGGCGGCGCTGCTCTGGCACTTCGGACAGTGTCGGTTACGGCAGGAGTTGTAGGCGATCTGCGGCTCTGCGCACGATGAACAGCGCAGCGCGTGGCCGCCGAGCGCGACGCTGCGGCACAGTTCGATGGCCGACATGACCTTCAGCTGGCCGAGGCTCAAGTGGCCGCGCTCGTGCTGCCGCCACATCGGCCCGTGGGCGCGGAAGATATCCGCGACCTCCAGGGCGGGACGATCCACGCGCGGCTACGGTGTCGGGGCGGGACCTGGCTCCAGTGGACCGATCACCTGACGCAGGATCTCGGTGGCGACATGGGTATAGAGCGATGTCGTCTCGAGCTTCTTGTGACCGAGCAGCACCTGGATCACTCGGATATCCACCTTCTGTTCGAGCAGGTGGGTGGCGAAGCTGTGGCGCAACGTGTGCAGCGAGACCCGCTTGTCGATCCGCGCCGTGAGGGCGGCCTCCTGCACGGCACGGTTGAGTTGCCGGGCGGTCAGGGGCTCAACGGGGTTCAGGCCTGGGAACAGCCAGCCGCCATCGAGCATCTTGCCCTGGGCACGGGCCACCCGCCACCACGTGCGCAGGCGCTCGAGCATCACCGGGGAAAGCATGGCGTAGCGATCCCTGCCGCCCTTGCCTTGCTGGATCCGCAGCGTCATCCGCGTGCTGTCCACGTCACTGACCTTCAGCGAGATGACTTCGCTGGCGCGAAGCCCAGCGCCATAGGCGATCGACAGAGCCGTCTGATGCTTCAAGTTGCGTGTCGCGGCGAGCAGCGCGCTGACCTCCTCGCGGCTCAAGACGACCGGCAACGTCCGCGGCACATGCACCGGCTTCATCTTCGACATCAACTCGCTGCGATCGAGCGTCACATCGAAGAAGAACTTCAATCCCGTGATCGTGGCATTGAGCGTGATCGGCGAGGTGCCCCGCTCGACGAGGTGCAGTTGGAAGTTACGCAGATCCTCGACCGTGGCCGTATCGGGCGGACGGCGCAGGTAGCCTGCCAGCTTTCGAACTGCACGCACGTAAGAGGCTTGGGTGTGGGGTGCGAGCTTGCGCAGCCGCATGTCCTCCAGCATCCGTTGACGCAGCGGGGAAATCTCTCGAGTGGAATCGTTCATGGCTCTGCTCCGGTTGCGATACGAGGCGGAATGCCTCACTTCGCAACTTACGAAACAGAACCTCAGCGGTCAGCCAATCTCCGACGCCTGATCGAAGCCACCCATACCGCGCGAGCGGTTTAGTCCGTTGGCCGGGAAGAGACCGATTGTCCGCTCCTAACCTGCCACCGGGGCGACCTGATCTTGAGGTTCGCGATGACGACCGCTGCGGCGTGTAGGATTGCCAGGCGGCAATCCACGGATTCGATGTTGCACCGTTCCGTGGCGCTCGACTCGCACTGACCACGCGTCTATGCTGCCCAAATGTCTTGGCAACATCTGCGCGTCATGCGGTTCGGCGGTCCTGAAGTCCTGCAGATGACGGTGGAGCAAGCCGTCCCCGATCCTTCTCCCGGGGAGGTTCGCATTAAGGTACTCGCCGCCGGCACCGGCTTCACCGATACCATGATTCGGCGAGGCCGTTATCCGGACCTTAAGGGGCCGCTACCGTTCACTCCAGGCTACGAGACCGTGGGGGTCGTTGAAAAGATTGGTTCCGGCGTAACTGCACCGCTCGAGGGCCAGATGGTCGCCGATTTGTGTGTCGTCGGTGGCTATGCTCAGTATGCGATCCGCCCGGCGCGCTTCCTGGTGCCGGTCCCTGACGGCATCGATCCCGCCGAGGCGGTGTGTATCCCGCTTGCCTATCTCACCGCTTATCAAATGCTGACTCGTTATCGCAATCTTCCACAAGGCGCCGTGGCCTTGGTCATTGGCGCATCGGGCACAGTTGGCACGGCGCTGCTTGATCTGGCATGTCAGCTCGGACTAAAGGCGATCGGTACCTGTTCTGCGGCGAACCTGCCGGTGGTCGAGCGCTTCGGCGCAGCGCCGATCGACTACCGCGCAGGTGACTTCGTCGCTTCCGTGGGCCGACTGACCGCGGACCGCCCGGGCGGCCCCGGCGTTGATATCGCGTTCGATGCGATCGGCGGCGCGCATTTTGCCCGCTCGTTTGCATGTCTCGCGCCCGGAGGGTTGCTCGTTGGCTACGGATCGCAAACCATGGCCGTCGGTCGCGAGAGCCTGATTGCCGCGGGGCTCGGCTTGGCCCGACTCAAGCTGTGGAGCGCATTCAGCTTCCTTTTTGGCCACCGCCGCGCCGTTTTCTACAGCATTACTGCTCGCCGATCGACACACACTGAGGAATTCAAGGCCGACATGGCGACGCTGTTCCAACTATTGCGGGCCGGTGTCCTTCATCCGGTCGTGATCGACCGACTGCCGCTCGCGGCCGCGAGCGAGGTCCACGCCCGCATCGACAGGGGCGGACTAGGCGGCAAAATCGTGTTGCTGCCCTGGTCTGCAGGGTGACAATGGAATCACTCACTAACGGCGGGTGCTTCGCTAAATTGGCCAAAGGCTACAGGAACTCTGTGCGTGGACCACTTCACAGCCGAGTTACGCGGCGTTGAGCAATAACGGCCTAGAACCGTCGTATACCCCACAGCGTCGCCGACACTGCACGCCATCGAAGCCAAGCCAGTCAAGACGCAACGGGTGGCGCGGCGGATCGCGGCTTGCCATCCGGGCCGCCGCGCCGCACAATTTTCAGAATCCTTGGCGCACAACACCATCGCGTAGGCGCGACAAACCACTTGGCGTATGCTTATAAAAAATGGTTATCACTCGTTCTGTCAATTAGAAAAAGCGAGGGAATGACTATGAACGGGATTGTCAATCGTATGGCTACGGCTCTTCGTGTGCGTGCCGTTCCAACTCCACAACCACTCTCCACGGCATTACCGGGGGTCGTGCTGCCGTTGGTCCTTTTGCTGTTCAGCGCTGCCGCACACGCGCAGCTTTACGGAATTACGGTAAACGCGGGACTGAAGACGGAACTGCCGACAACCACGGAGGGCGGCGGTGGGGAATACCTTGATGAACCGGCGCCCATCGGACCTCTCGTACAACCGGGTTACGGGATTATCCCGTTTGGTTACTCCGCTTCGGTAACCGGCTATGATCCTGTTGTGAATGGCATCGTTACGGCCTCCGTTTCGGCCGAGATCAATTTGACGTCGGCCTACAACGGGAGTCTGGCTTTCTGGATTACAAGCTCGGGTTCGTCAATGCCCGACGCACCGGCCGAGGCATATAACTATGCAACGGTCGAATGGACCGACACGCTCTACGTCACCAATTTGGCGATCGGACACCCCGTCAAGCTTAAAGTGACTTACGTGGTGGATGGTGACTACCGAGTCTCAGCGGCTGCAAATATAAACTCCAGTTTAGAATATGCGTTTCAGATAACGGACACTACCTGCGAGTGTGATAGTTACGTGGACGAAGAAGTGACGGTAAACTCATCAAAACCGCTTTCGTCGCACCATTCATACATTTTACATACATATTCGGGCGACACCCTTTCTCTGTTGAATTACATCGGAAGCAGTGTGGACGAGGGTAATGGGTGGACGGCATCAGCCGACGTGAACACCGCCATGGTCTACGTCGACGTACTCACCCCGGACGCGATTGTGACGAGCGCTAGTGGTGTCGCTTATTCGAGTTCTAACCTAATTGCCGTGCCGAATGTCGTCGGCGACTCGCAGAGCGTCGCCGTGAATACATTGGCATCGACGGGCCTCGGGATTGGCGCTATCTCGACGAAAAACAGTTCGACGGTGCCGGCGGGGGACGTAATTCGTGAAGCGCCGCCGGCTAACTCAAGTGTAGTCAGTGGTGCGCCCATCAATCTCGTGGTTTCCTTGGGACCCAAGAAATGAACCGTCGACTGCGCACAACAAGTTTCGGCGGCCTATTGTGCTTGGTAATCAACGGCCACGGGTCGTGCCGGGGCTTTGTCACCGAGCTACCGGGTAGCAGACGGTCCCTGAAGGGGTGTGCAGGCCTAAATTTAGCCCGCGATGACTGGCGGACGCCCGGCCGCAGCCCGCGGGTCGAAAGCCGCGCCGGATCGCCTACTTGTAGGTCGCGGTCGTGCGCAACAGCGAGTCGCGATGCTTCGTATAGTCCACCATCGAGCCGAAGGCAACGCCGTTGAGGGGCCCGTTCTTGACGGCCGCGCGTATGGCCGCGTTAACCTTGTCGAGACCCTCCGCGCTCGGCGAAATGTAGCCGATGACGAAAGTCCCGGGCGCATCCGAATGGACGGCCTGTTCATCGATTTCATACTCGACGATCGCGCCATCGGCAAGCAGCTTCTCGAGCAATGGCACGAGCATGTTCTTGGCGAGTACATCGACGGCATCGTCCGGGGCATCGGCCTTCAATGGGTAAATGGCTGCGTAGCTGTACGCGCCCTGCCAGGATCCGGCGTGCCAGTTGTAGTACCGGCTGACCCAAAGGTTGTCCCAGTGCTTGGTCGCGCTGGTGAGCACCGATGTCGAACCGCCGCCCACCTTTTCCAGCTCATCGAGGACGGTCAGCGTGCCGGCCATCGACTTCGACTGCCACCAATTGTCATGGGTGGCGCCATCGGCATCGTGCAGCAGCGCGGTGTCGCTGCCATAGGAGACGAGAACACCGCTCGCGATCGCCTTGTCCATCACCTTCTGGTCATTCGGATTCGGCTTCTCAAATTCCGTCCAGCGTGCGCGCGGAACGACCCAGAATGCTACGTACGTATACATGCGGGGTTTTTCTTTCGCTTCCGCCGACTGCGGATGCGGGCGCCGCCCAGGCGCCGGCCACCACGATGGCGCACAAACCCGACAGGAGCTGCCAGTTTTTTTTCTTCATTGGAAATCCCTTTTGGGTGGTATTCAAACGGGGCGATTATACATGCAACGATCGGAGCCGCTGCCCCGAGGGCCGACGCGGCTCGTCAATGCCGAAAGTATTTTACAGCGCAACCGGCTGGCATTCCGCGTCCGGCGAGCTAAATGCTACGCAGACGAATTGCCTCACCACCGGCCCTGACGAACAGGCCGCCGATGCTGAAGCGAGCGTCAAGTGTGGTGCTGGGAATAGTTGACGCGGGCAATCCAGTTTCGCTGTCGGCGCGCCAGGCGAACGTTCTCACTTTCATTCTCAAATGACACCGCCGCCGGTCGAATCAGTGACGGCGGCACGCCTTCGAAGGCGTTGACGCTCACCACCGCGTAGACATGCCCGTCGATACGGCTCGTGACCAACGGCACGATGCCGCACCGGCTGCAGGTGTGAAACTCCGCGGTGCGCGTCCCGAACGCGTACCTCGATACCAACAACGGGTCGCGAACCGCAACCGTGAGACTTCCCGTCGGGCAGGACGTCCAAACGCCGCCATGCTTGGTGCAGAACGAGCAATCGCAGGCGCGCGCGGGTATTTCCGTTGGCTCGGGTTCCCACGCCAGTGAAAACGAGATGTTTCTGCAATGGCAGCTTCCGACAATCAGCATGCGCTACTCCTTGGGCCGGGACACCGGGATGAGTCCATCCGCGGCGCGGGGACCGGTAAAACCAGCTTCACCCTCCGCTAGTCGTCGATGCCCTTGCCGGACGCGTTCCTGAAGTCCCCAATCTGCGCGTCGAGCGCGCGTTTGAACGCGGAGCGTGCGGTGCAGCGTTCGACGTAAGCCGCCAGCCCTCTGTCGCTGGAGACGATGTCCGTGCGCTCCAGGATGCGCAGCACCGTCGTCATCATCAGATCGCCGGCCGTGAACCGATCGCCGTCGAGAAAGGGCTTCTCGCCAAGCGACCTCGAGAGCGCGGACAGACGCTTGCGAACGAACTCCACGGCGCCTGGGCGTCGCAGTTTCGCCCATTCCTCCTTTGCGTAGAAGAGGTCGATCAACGCGACATTCATCACGTAGGGCTCGATCGAATTGAGCGCCGCTATCAGCCATTGCGTCGCGCGCCCGCGCCCGCCGGCCTCTTTTGGCAGGAGCATCTCGCTCCGCTCGCCAATGTGCAGCACGATGGCTCCGGACTCGAAGAGCACAAGGCCGTCCTCCTCGAGGATCGGCACCTGACCGAAGGGCTGCGTCGCGCGGTACTCCGGCTTGTCCTGATCGCCCTGTTCCAGGAGACGGGTCTTGTAGGGCAGGCCGGCTTCTTCCAGCGCCCAGCGAACGCGCAGATCGCGCACTTGACCGCGGGCAAAGTCGGGAACCCATTTGAACGCGGAGATTGTAATCATTGTGTATGCTCCTGCATCGAATCGTGTGTATGACCGCCGGCGTGCGCTAAGAGGAAAAGTGGCGCACGAGCTTGTCGAGGGCGCCGGCCCAGCCGCGCTCGTGGCTTGCCCGCGACGCTTCGGTGGTGAGGCGCTCATGGGTGAAGGTGATCTCGGTCCCGGCATCGATGCCTTTGAGGCAAATCTCGATGCGGGAGAGCTCACCGCCCTCGTCGGGCTCGCCGCCGCCGGTCCATTGCCAGCTCATGACCAGGCGCTGTGACTCGACGACTTCGAGGTACTCGCCGGTGCTCTCATGTTCGGTGCCGTCGAGCATGCGGAAGCGCACCCGGAATCGGCCCCCGATGCGCACATCCGTCTCGGCGAGCAGTACCGGGCCGCCGTCCGGGCCCCACCACTGCGCGATCCCATCCGGCGTGGTCAGCGCCTCGAATACGATCGACGGCCGTGCGCGGATTCGGCGCACCAGGGTAAGACTGGTCATCGTCTTTTCTTCCTCGCCTCGGCTTCCTTGCTTTCGGCAAATGCAGCGAGACGATCGAGGCTCTTCGACCAGAAGCGTTCGTAACGCCGGAGCCAGTCCATGGCCTCCCTCATGGGTTCGGGTCTCAACCGAACCGTGACGATGCGCCCCGCCTTCGAGCGCGTGATGAGACCGGCATCCTCGAGAACGGCCAAATGCTTCATCACGGCGGGCAGCTTGATCGCGAAGGGCTGCGCGAGCTCGGTCACGGAGGCGCTGTCTTCGCGCTCGAGCCGCGCGAGAATCGCCCGGCGAGTCCGGTCCACGAGCGCCGCGAAAATATGGTCGAGCTGTCCGTCCTTATAGTTCACCATACGGTGTACTATGCTGGCCGTTGTGTCCGGTGTCAACTCGGAGCGATGCCGCGACGATCCATGCCGAGGCTGCCAGCAAGAAGCTCAGCAAGGTCTCCGACCATTGAATCTGGGGTGAATTAGCCCATTCGGGCGCGGGATGCGCGAAAAAACTCGGTATCCACACCACAACACCGAAAATGCTCATCATGATGGCTTCCAGCGTCGCCGCCAAGCGGGGAAGAACCCCGACGAGAAGACCGAAGCCCGCGGCAGCGTGGCCTGCTCCGGTAAGATAGGTGAGCGCGGTGCGGCCGGGGAGCCACGCCGGCACCATGGCCGCGGTAATCGCTGCGTAGGCGAAATGCGCGGCGCCGTACGCCACGCAAGCCGCGCCGAAAAGAACTCGCGCCACGTGTAACGCGCGGTCGCCGGTAATTGCTGTTGCCGCGGGCGCGTCATATCGGCGGCGTAGCATGGCGTAAAGAATCCATGCGCCCAGCAGTGGTCCCAGGGCTTCGCCAAAACCGTACCAGCTGCCGACGCTCAGAGGCTTGACCAGAACGGCGCGCGCGCGCACCAGCGCCCAGACCGATTCGTACGCGCCGATGATGATCACGCTTGCCAAGGCCGCACGCGCAAAGAACAAGCCGGTGCCTGCGGCGAGCAATATCGCCCCCAATCCATAGGCCCAAACTTCCCGCCCGGGAAGCGACGCAGGAAACGGCTCCCCTATCGGCGCGAAGTCGCCGTAGACTAGGCTAAGTAGGGCGATGCCCGCCACTGCGGTAGCGTACAAAGCATGGCCGAATCCAGATATCCGCATATTAAATTGCCTGCTTGCAAAGACCGCCCGCAGATCGTGGGCAAGCCAGCATTGGATCGTGCAATAGTATCCTTGCGATCGGAGTTAGTCAGCTTGAGGCCGCTCGGGCGGACTCGTTGAGGGCAAGCAGTTGGCACTCGTCGTTTTTCTGAGAGGTATCAACGTCGGGGGCCGCAGGACTTTCCGTCCGACCCGGCTGGCCGAAGCACTGCAGCACTTGGGCGCCGTCAATATCGGCGCGGCGGGCACGCTGGTCCTTCGGCGGCCGACGACCCAGGCCCGGGCACGGGCCGAAGTGGCGCGCCGGCTTCCGTTCGCCGCCGAGATCGTTGTTTGCCGGGGCCGCGACATTGCGAATCTCGTTGCGAAGAATCCTTTTGAGGGACAGCCGCTGCGGCGAGGCGTCGTCCGCTTCGTGAGCGTGCTGTCCCAGCGTCCTCGCTTGACGCCATCGACACCCATGCGATTCCCGTCCAG
>JBEKYO010000157.1:0-10058 GCA_049510875.1 Steroidobacteraceae bacterium | reverse complement strand
AGCCTCTCCCCCCTGCTCGGTGCCTGCATTATCCACTGCATCTCGGCTAGACTCACGTCGGACAGGCACGCACAAGGAGTGCGCAGTCATGAACGCCTTCGAAGACCGTGACGCTGACTCCTCGCCGCGCCGAGCGGCCGGCCGGGCGGCGCTCCGGCGGAGCGGCGTTTGCCGCCTCGTGGCGCTGGCCATCCTCATGTCGGCGTTCGCGCTGTCCGCCCGCGCAGAGAGGCGGCTTGCGCTGGTCATCGGCAACGATAACTATCAAAACGTGCAGCGCCTGAATAACGCCCGAGCGGACGCGAAAGCGATCGCGGCGGAACTCTCCGCCGTGGGCTTCGAGGTGACGCTCAAGCTCGATCAATCCGAAAAGCTGATGAAATCGGCCTTGCGCGATTTCAAGGCACGGGTGCAGGGCGGCGATGACGTGGTCTTTTACTTCTCCGGCCACGGCGTGCAATTCGGCGGCACCAATTACCTGATCCCGGTGGACATCACGGCCGATAGCGAGGCGCAAGTCGCCGACGATGCCGTACCGCTGCAGCGGATTCTCGATGATCTCACCGATCAGAAGGCGCGCTTTTCACTCGCCATCATCGATGCCTGCCGCAGCAACCCGTTCAAGGAAGCCGGCCGCGCCATCGGCGGCCGCGGGCTGGTACCGGTAACGCCCGCCACGGGCCAAATGATCATGTACTCCGCGGGCGCCGGTCAGGCGGCATTGGACAACCTCGGTCCCACGGATTCGAACCCGAACGGGATCTTCACGCGAGTGCTCATTCAGCACATGCGCATGCCCGGCGTCGATGCCGGAAATCTGCTGAAAGACGTGCAAAGCGCGGTGGTCGATCTCGCCCGCTCCGTGGGTCACGAACAAGTACCCGCCCTGTACGATCAGTCGCTGGGAAAGTTTTATTTCAGGCCCGGTGCGCCCGGTGCGCCGGGTGCGCCGGGTGCGCCGTCCGCCGGCGCGGCGGCCGCCGCCGCCATTCATGTGCCCACGGCCGCCGAACTCGACGAGTCGTACTGGCAGGACATCAAGAGCAGTACGGACGCCGCCGATTTCGCCGGCTACACCAAGAACTTCCCCAGGGGCCTGCACCTCGCTGAGGCGGACCTGATGACGCGCAAGCTGGCGCGCGACTCGGCGAAACCGGCGGCGCCGGCCAAGTCTCCCGCGAGCGGCATGGTGCCCGGAGGGCCTTACGACGGCTGGGCGACCACCAGCCTGCTGCCCGGCTTCGTCGGCCGCGGAACGGTCACCGTCAACCCGGACGGCAGCATCGACACGCTGGGAGGCAACGGCGACCGCGGCCATGCCACCATCAACATTGCCGATCCCAACAATGTCACCGGGACGACGCTCATCCAATTGGGCAAGACCGGCATGATCCAACGCCGCTATCCGGATGGCTCGATCAGCACGCAAGTGACCATCCACGGAACGCTGAGTCAGGGCGTCATCACCGGTACCTATGTCGACAAGTTCCAGACCGGGCAATTCGGCTGGACAGTCGCACCGAAATAACGACGCGGCACCGCCCGCTCCACGCCTGCCCAGCACCACCCAGCGCCCCCCGAATCCCGCCGGCATCCGCTGCGGAGACACGGGCCACGCGACGCGTCATGTGTTCGTCACGCCGTCGTCGTATACTGGCAGCCGTCGAACTCCCCGCCTGGCCGGATGTCTAGTCCACCTCCCGAACTGAGGACATCGAGCATGAATACCGTCCCGTCCTACATCGACACGCGCATCCCGCGCGAATGGTCCGTTCCGCAGGCGCCGAGTTGCGAGCTGGAACCGCAGCAAATCGAGGCTCTGGTGCACGGCGCCCGACAGCCCAGCGCCGACGAGCATGAGCTCATCGAGATGCGCTATCAGCAGCTCATGGCGCGCGTGGTATTGGAGGAATTCTTCTGCGAGGCCCAGATGGGCACGCACTAAAGGCCGCGGCGGGCGCAGATGCGCGATCCGCGCGTCACTCCAGGCGCCTGGCGAGTTGCTTGAGCTTTTTGTCGCGATCCGGGGATTGGTCGTTGGGTCCAAGGAATTCGGCCACCGATTGACCGCGATTCGTGTGTTCCGCGACCACTTTGAGCGCGACCAGCGTCGGCGTGGCCAGAATGATGCCCGCGACGCCCCAAAAGAACCCACCGAACCACAAGGCCAGGAACACCAGAAGCGGATTGACCTCGAGGCGACGGCCTACCAGGAGCGGCTGCACGATCTGCCCCTCCACCATGGCGAGCAGCATGTAGCTGCCGGACACTCCGAGGACGCGGCCGAGCGTATCGAAGGACACCACGGCGGCGACCGTGATGACCAGCAGCGTCGTCGCGGGACCCGCATATGGAATGAAATTGAGCAGCGCCGCGAGCGCCCCCCACAGATAGGGCGTCGGCATGCCCCACGCCATCATGATGACGATGGTGGCGCAGCCCAGCCCCAAATTAACCATGGCTGTGGTCACGTAGAAACGCCCCACCTCGGCCCGCACCTTCTCGATGACGTTGAGCACATGGGATGCGTTGAGGTCATCCGCGAAGGCCGCCGTCATCCGGGCGAGCATCGGCGGTCCGCCGGCCAGCAAGAACAGTGTGACGATGACGAACGTCAACAGCGCCGTGAGGAACTCGCCGGTCGCATCCAGGAACAGCACCGGCGCACTGTCCGTGGCCACGACCGCGGGGGCTGCCGGCGTCTGCCGGCCCGAGGAATTCAACGTGCCGGCGTTCTTGCGCAGGTCATCGAGTCGATTCATGAACTGCGCGACGGGCCGAGCCTTGCGTTTGATGATCGTCACGGTTTGCGGCGCCTTGGCAAACCATTCCTGGGCCGGTTCCCACAGCACATTCACCGTCCCCGCCACCGCCACCAGCACGATCAGCAGGATGAGCATGGCGCTCACGCTGCGGCTGATGCGATGCCGATGCAGGGCCTCGACCGGCCCGGAGAGCACCAGCGCCAACAACAGCGCGAGGGCGATGGGCACGAACGCGGCATGCGCCACATACAGCAACACACCGAACGCGCCCCACACCAGCAATCGGCCTGCCGTGAGTTGCCGCTCCGGCGAGACCGGCTTCGGCCGCGAGTCCGGCTTCAATGGGTTCGCGCTCATCGTGATCCCCCGACGCATGTGTTCCATCCGAGACGCGCGCATCGTATCAGCATCGAGCCGGCGGAACCTATCGAGCGCCGGTGGCGCTGCCGTCCGCCGCGCACAGGGCTGGGTGTCGCATCGCAGCGGCGACGCCGTGGCCGTTCGCCCGCGCCCCTGCAATCGCCCCACGCCGCGATATACTGCTCGCGGCAGCGAATCGCTGCGAATGCGACTTGAAGATCCCTTGCCCCCATTTTTGAAATCCGCGCGGGCACTGGTCATCGCGTCCGTGATGACCTCGATGTTCATGATCGCCATCGAGGCGACCATCGTGTCCACCGCCATGCCGCAGATCGTCGCCGACCTCGGAGGTCTGCGGCTCTATAGCTGGGTGTTCTCATCGTTCCTGCTGGCGCAGACCGCGTTGACGGTTGTGTTTGGAAATCTTGCGGATGTCTACGGCCGCAAGCCGGTGATGCTCGCCGGGATCGCCATCTTTCTCGCCGGATCGGTGCTTGCCGGTCTCGCCTGGTCGATGCCGGCGATGATCGTCTTCCGGCTCATCCAGGGCGTCGGCGCCGGGGCGATGCAACCGGTCGCCATGACCATCGTCGCCGATCTGTATCCCGCGCGCGAGAGGGGGAAAATCCAAGGGTATCTTGCCAGCGTCTGGGCGATTTCCGCGGTGCTTGGACCCGTCGTGGGCGGCCTCATCATCCGCAACCTGTCCTGGGCGTGGATTTTCTGGATCAACATTCCGGTCGGCGTGGCCGCGGCCGCTGGTTTCGCTGCCTTCCTGCACGAAGACGCCAAGCGCGAGCGCCGCTCGATCGACGTCGCGGGAGCAACCCTATTCACCATCGCGGTCACGACGTTGTTGGTCGCGCTGACGGAAATCGGCACCGCCGACGCCGCGCAGCTCGCGGCGGCAGGCGGCCTGTTTTGCGCGGCGGCCGTGGCCTTCGTGATCCAGGAGCGGCGCGCTGCGCATCCCATGGTGTCGTTCGCCCTATGGAGTCACCGGCCTATTGCCGCGGCCAACGGCGTTGGTGTGCTCGCCGGCATGGCGCTCACGGGACTCACCACGTTTCTGCCCATCTATGTGCAAATCGTCTTGCGCCGATCGCCGGTGGTCGCCGGCCTCGCCCTGACGACGATGCTGATTGGTTGGCCGGCCGGCGCCACCGTGGCGGCCCGGCTGTTCCACCGGTTTGCGCTGCGCCGCCTGTTGCTCACCGGGGCCGTGCTGCTGCCCGCCGGAGCCGTCTTCTTCGTGACGCTGACGCCCGAGAGCTCCCCGGTCACCGCCGCCGTCGGTTCTTTGATCATGGGCTTCGGCATGGGGCTCCTCAGCGTCAGCTCGCTCGTGCTGATTCAAGAGATCGTCGATTGGACCGAGCGTGGCAGCGTCACCGCCTCGAATTTGTTCTCGCGCAACTTGGGAGGCACACTCGGGGCGACCGTGCTCGGCGCGGTTCTCAATCACGGTCTCAGCCGATCGCTCGGCGCCTCAGCCGTCACCTCCGAACAGCTGCGGCACCTGCTGGGTGCCGCGCCCGGCCCCGTGACCGGCGATGCCGCCGTGCGCGTGGCCTTACAACAAGGGCTGAACCTGACGTTCTGGGCCATGCTCGCGATGTCGATCGCCACCGTCATCATCGCGCTGCTCGTCCCTCCGGTCGCGCTCATCCGAGGCGTCGACGGCCCCACTCAACAGCCTGCACACGGGGAGAGATCATGAACCGCTACAGCATCCGCCCGGCCACCGTGACCGACGCCGACATCATCGCCGGACACCGCGTCGCCATGTTCCGCGACATGGGAGAGGTGCCGACGGATGCATTGGCGAGCGCGCTGTTGGCGGCTTCCAGGAGCGCGCTTGCATCGCTGCTGCGAGAGGGCGCCTATGTCGGCTGGTTGGCGATCGACGCGCGCGATCGGGTCATCGCCGGCGCCGGCGCCCATGTGAAAGAGCAGTTGCCGCGAATGTCGCCCGACGGCGGCCGGGTCGAAACGGCGGCCGTCCCGCTCGTTGTGAACGTCTACACGGAACCCGCATGGCGCCGCCGGGGAGTCGCGCACAGTCTCATGATCACGCTGATGGAGTGGGCGGCGGCGCAGCGGTTCGACCGCGTTGTGCTGCATGCCTCCGACGCCGGCCGGGCCCTCTACCTCTCCCTGGGTTTCCACCCCACGAATGAGCTGCGATGGTCGCCGGCGACCGCAGCCGATCCGGCGCCGCGCTAGACCCACGCCGGCGCACTCCGCACCATGGTGGCGCACTGGAGCCCGGCGCCGATCCCGGCGACACCGGCGCCGCCCGCGCCCGGCGAGACGCAGAGTGTGATGAACCCCGCACTTTTCGAACGCAAACGGCCGGTTATGTCAATTTCTCGGCGGCGGGATGTGACGCTGCGCTAGTTTTCACGCAGCGCCATCATTCGAGGCCTCACGCCGTAATGGAGAAAGAATTGAAACCCGAACATTCCGCCGAGGCTCGCTCGGAGCGGACATCCATTCACCGCTGGCATGCGGTCGCCGTACGCACATCCTCCACGGCTTGTGCCGCGTCCCAGGCCTGCCAGGCCAAACGCTACCTGTCGTCGGAGGCGCCGCGGCTGCCGCTGGCCGGATGCGACGCCGCGCATTGCGATTGCAAGTACGTCCATTTTCCGGATCGGCGCGGATCGCGGCGCCGCCCCGGGGACACCAAGGCGCAGCCCGCACGCGTGGCGGTCAATCCCTGAGGCAGCCCCCTGAGGCAGCCCCCTGAGGCAGCCGCGCACCCGAAGCCGGAGCGGTGCCGTCAGGAACGGCATTCGCCGATATCTTCGTTCCACACATCCGGATGCCGCTTGATGAACGAGGCCAGCAGCGCTGCGCACTCCGACGATCCCAGATCGATGACCTCGACGCCGTGTTCGCGCAACCAATCGATGCCGCCACGAAAGGTGCGCGACTCTCCGACGACCAGCGTCATGATGCGAAACTGGCGCACGAGGCCGCTGCAGTACCAGCACGGTGCAAGCGTCGTCACCATGACGGTGTCCTGATAACGGCGCTGGCGGCCGGCCTTGCGAAACGCGTCGGTTTCTCCGTGCACGGACGGGTCGTTTTCCTGGATGCGCCGATTATGCCCTCGGCCGAGCAGCGTACCGTCTTTGTGAAACAGCGCGGCGCCGATCGGTATGCCGCCTTCCGCGAGCCCGAGCCTCGCTTCTTCGATGGCGATCTCGAGCATTGCTTGATGGTCCACGAGCCTGCCTCTCAGTGAAGCTTCAAGGCGAAGGCGCTGCCCGCCGCACCGAAGGCTGCGATCCGGTCACGATCCAATCCATCGGTCGGTCATGGGGCTGCGGAAATATGCTGCTGAGCGCCGCACTCGGATAGCCGACGCCGATGGCCAGCGGCCGCGGCGTGAGCGCCGCGAGAGTCCGATCGAAGAATCCACCCCCATATCCGAGGCGATAGCAGGCGCGATCAAAACCGACCAACGGCGCGATGACGACGGTCGGAACGACCTTCATGCCGTCGGCCGGAAACGGAATCTTCCACAGACCGCGCGCGAGCGCAGCGCCCGGGCGCCATTCGCGAAAGGTCAACGGTTGGCCGAGCGCGACCGCGACCGGCAACGCGACCCGGATTGCGTTGCGCGACAGCGCGCGCATCCAGTCGCGCAAGTCCGGCTCGGCGCGGATCGGCCAATAGGCGCTCACGATGAGCGGCGCGGCGGTCGGCAGGATTTGATCCAGCGCCTGCGCAATGGCAAGCGCGTGTTGCGACCGGCACTCCTGCGTGAAGGCGCCCCGCGTCGCGAGCAGACGCTCGCGCTCCGCTTTGCGCCAGCGCGCCACATCGCGCGCTTGCACCGGATCGGCGCGCAGCGTGCCGTCCGGACCCAGTTCATGGAGCAAGCAAGGCGCAGACGCCGGCTCGATGCGATCATTGCCTTCATCGGCGGTCATGCCCGCCATCGTAAGCGAACGGTGCGGGAGTGCAATCACTATTGATGCATCGGCCCGCGACCCTGGGTGGGATGAGTGGTTTCCGTAGCGGGTGGTTGAGTTCTGGTCAACGATCCGATGATTTGGGGGGAGCGACGATCGCCACGGGAGCTGTCACCCGCCACGGAAGATGGAAGCCGATTGAATGCGCTTGAAGGACACTGACTCAAAGACGTAGTCTCAATGACGTTGGCTCCTGGCCATCGATTCGATCCTTAGCAGCTCGGCACTGCATGCTTTGTACCGCACCTCGCCTTCGCGCCGCCACGATCACGGTCACGCGCGCAAAACCAATATGACAAACCGGCAAAACATGCCGGCCCAGCCGCATCATCTCGCGGCTTATGTCGACATGGCGCGACCATTCGCGCGCTGATTCGCCTCAGCGCCCGTACAGCCCGACGATCTGCGCCATGCCGAGCGAATTCGCGTTCGCGCTGAAGCCGATGAGCGCGGCCGTGGCATCCGCCGGCACGTCGAGCTTCGCCACCTTGAGCGCGTACAGCCGGAAATGATAATGATGCGCTTTACCCGGAGGCGGACATGGTCCGCCATAGCCGGGCGCCCCGAAATCCGTACGGCCCTGCACCGCCGTGCCGGGCATCAGATTCTTCTTCGGGTCGCCCGCATCGGCGGGCAGCGACGACACGTCCGCCGGAATGTTGTACGCAACCCAGTGCCACCAGCCGCTGCCGGTAGGCGCATCCGGGTCGTGCACCAGCAGCGCGAAACTCTTCGTGCCCGCGGGCGCGTTACTCCAGGACAGCGCGGGTGAGATGTTCTTGCCGCTGCATCCGAACGAATTGAACACCGCCGTATCGGGAATCCTCTTGCCGGTGGCGATATCGGGACTCGTCAGCGTGAAAGCCGGGCCGGCCGCCGTGGGGCTGGTCGCGGACTGCGCGTGCGCCGCCGTCACCGCGACAGCCGCCGCCACGCCTGCAAGCAGCGCGCGTCGCGCTCGCTGTGGAAATGCCTTGCTCATCATTCATCCTCCTGCCCATGTCGTGAATCAACGTGTCGGCGGCGGCGTTCACCGGCCTCGTCCCATGATCGAAGATTGCGGCAGCGACGGCAAGACCGGCGCGGCGGCCGCCACCGGCGCCGGGTCAGGGTAGAATCCGGTGTACCCTTGCACCGCCAGCGGGAGTTGCGCGGCCCATCGGCAGCCTGGCGCGCGGATAGCCTGACGTGCGGATAGGCTATGCTCACGCCCACGGCACCGGGAACCGAAGTGCCGCAGAACCGAAGGACCCGATGCGACCCACCCGCCAGCCCGCCATTCCCCACGGCCACGTCGCCGGGCGACTTGCGCTCGGTTGCGCGTTCGTGGGCCTGTGTGCGCAGACGCCCTCGTTCGGCGCGCCGGCGACGCCCAGCCTGAAAGCCCGGGTCGATGCCGCAGTCCATGCCGTCCTCACTCGTACCGGCGTGCCCTCCGCGTCGATCGCCCTGGTGCGCAACTCCGAGATTCTTTACGCGCATGCCTATGGCATGGCGCAACTCTCGCCGCAGCGGGCGGCGACGCCGGAGATGCGTTACGCCGTCGGTTCGATCAGCAAGGAATTTACGGCGGCGGCGTTGCTGCTGCTGCAGGAGTCGCACAAGGTTTCCCTCGACGATGCGGCCGGTCGATGGATTCCTGGCTTGGGACCCGCGGCCGGCGTGAGCATCCGCTCGTTGCTCTCGCACACCTCCGGCATCCGCGATTTTTGGCCCCAGGATTACGATCCGCCGGACATGCTCCACCCCGTCGACCCGCAGCAAATCCTGGCCCAGTGGGCGAATCAACCGCTCGACTTCGCCGCCGGCACGGCATGGCAGTACAGCAATACCGGATACACGGTTGCCGGGCTGATCGCCGAGCGTGCCGCGGGCAAGCCCTTGTTCGATTTTCTTCGGGAACGCATTTTCGCGCCCTTGAAAATGGCCAGCGTCGTCGATTTCGATGCCGCTCCGCTGCCCGCGGGAGATGCCGTCGGTTACATGCGCTACGCGCTCGGACCGCTTCGACCCGCTGCCAAAGAGGGTCGAGGCTGGCTATTCGGCGCCGGTGAACTCGCCATGACTGCCTCCGACCTCGCGCGCTGGGACATCGCCGTGATCCGGCACAAAGTGCTCGACGCTGCGAGCTTCCGCGCCCTCACGACCGAGGTGCGCCTGGCCAGTGGCGCCGGTACGGGATACGGCCTGGGTATCGATGTGCGGCTGGAATCGGGCCGGCGCATGTTGTCGCACGGCGGCGAGGTGGGCGGCTTTACCGCGGCGAATCACATCTATCCCGATGACGGCATGGCGATCGTCGTGTTCACCAACGAAGATGCCACCGACGCGAGCGCAAGCATCGCCGACGCGCTCGCCGAAGTGCTGTTCGTCGACGATTCACCGACCGATGCCGCCACCACCGCGGGCGCCAAGGACATCTTCGAAGAGTTGCGCTCCGGCACCGTGGATCGCAAGCGCCTGACCGCAAACGCCAGCAGCTACTTCACGACCCAGGCGCTGGAGGATTTCCGGGCGAGCTTGCAGCCCCTCGGCGAGCTCGCGAGCTTCACCTTGAAAAGGTCGGGGCAGCGCGGAGGATTTGCGACTCATGTCTACGAGGCCGCATTTGCCCATCAGACGCTGGACATCATCGTGCGATCCACCGCCCTGGGACTGGTCGAGCAATACACCGTCAGCGCCAAATAGCGGTCCGCAAGCGCCGCGCCACTGCTTGGACGCGCCGACCCATGAACCGGAGACTTTCCATGTGCCGCCGCACCAAGACCTTGTTCAGCACGCTCGCGGCAACCGCCGGACGCGCCGGTTGTGGTGGGCAGGTTCGGTCCACCACGCGAGCACGTCCTCGAGGAGATAAGCTTCAGTGATCGGCACCACATCGATTTCCAGCGGACTTCGCCATGGCCTGCGGGAGCGGCACATGACGATGATCGCGCTCGGCGGCGTC
>JBEKYO010000156.1:0-10101 GCA_049510875.1 Steroidobacteraceae bacterium | reverse complement strand
GATAAAATGTGTGTAATAGAAAGGTCGGACAACCCTTAACCGTTGTTGACGGTCGCGAATGTCGGGTTGGAGGAAGCTCAGAGATCAGCGGCGGCGTCGGACCACCCTGTTGGGCACACCAAGAAAAACAGGCCGAGGGAGAATTCCCTCGGCCGGCACTCGTGGTCAGTGCTAATCCGGCAGCGCGGGCGCGTCAGTTCTTCTCGGTAAACTCGATATAAGGCCTCGTGCCGCCCGTAGCCGTGCAGCTGTCCAGGTTCAAATTACTGTACTCCAATGTCAAGCCGTTCGATTCGCATATCGGCGCATCGGTGGTGCCGTTGGTCACCGCGACCTTCACCTTGATGTGGGTGCCTTTGTTGAAGATGGCTTCATTCCCGCAGCAATTGCCGAAAATGTTGAACTCCGACTCGGTCCAGGCCGGGGCGAGCTGGAGCGCGCCTTCCTTCATCGAGGTGGTATAAGCCTCGGTCCCCACGGTCACGATCAGCTTATCCTGGCCGCCTGCCTTGGGCGAGACCGATAGCTTCACGGTCTCGAGCACGGAGGACACTGGCTCCGCGGGTACGTACACCGTGGGGCTGGTTAAGTAGGAATAGGTCGTGTTATAGGGGTAAGTGCCCCACCCACTCGGGCAGGTAGTGGGCCAGCCGATCAGCCAATATTGGAAAAATCCTTCCCCGGGCCCATAGAAGAACTGGACGAAGGCCGAGCAGCCCGCCGGATCGCCAGGGCAGTTCTGGGCGTTGGTATTGAGCTGCAGCGTGTAGCTGTTCGCGGTGCCACCGTCTTCCTCACCCGTTGAGCTGAACTTCGGAAAGGAGCCGATAGTTTTACTGATCAAACCCGAGCTGAACCCCGCCGACCAATCCGTGCCATTACCGACGTCTTGGGTGATCGCGCCATGATCGACCGTTCGACTGACCCGCCCGCTAAGTGGCACGAGTGGCATGTCGCAGGTCTCGCTCGACACCTCTAGCACGGATGGAATCCGGTCGTATCCGCCGTCGGCATTCGAACGGCGTGCGCCGACCCGATTCACGCGCATGCTGCGGCGCGGCACCACCGTGTTCGCGGCAGATGCCGTCGATGGCACGTGGAAGCTCAACGTCGCAAAATCGAAGTTCAGCGGCACCGCGCCAAAGAGCGGGGCGCGCATGTACAGCGAGAGCGCCGACGGCACGACCCTCGATCAGAAGATGGTCGGCGCCGACAGCAAAGAAATGTCCATGCATGTGAGCCTCGCGTACGACGGCAAGGACCATCCGACGTAACCGCGCCGGCCGTCGCCGCGCTCGACCCATGGATCGGAGCTTACGCATCGTCCATAGCCGCTATCTATCGTCGCAATTGAGAAAAACAAGCGCGTGCACGAACTCGCAGGGCTATATTCGTGGCACATCCACAAGCGGGAGCGACCCATGAGCGCAGCCATCGAAGCAAAGTGCCCTTTCCATCACGCGCCCGGCGGCGGGACTTCGAACAAGGATTGGTGGCCGAGCCATCTGCCCGTGGATTTGTTGAATCAGCATTCCTCGAAGTCCAATCCGATGGGCCGGGATTTCAACTACGCGAAGGAATTCACGAGCCTTGATCTCGCGGCGGTGAAAAAGGACCTCGCGGCACTGATGACCGACTCGCAGCCCTGGTGGCCGGCGGATTTCGGCCACTACGGCCCGCTGTTCATTCGCATGGCGTGGCACAGCGCTGGCACGTACCGCACAGGCGACGGCCGCGGCGGCGGCGGTAGGGGTCAGCAGCGATTTGCGCCGCTCAATAGTTGGCCGGACAATGCGAGCCTTGATAAGGCGCGACGCCTGCTATGGCCCCTCAAGCAGAAGTATGGCCGCAAGATTTCCTGGGCCGACCTGATGATTCTCTCCGGCAACGTCGCGCTCGAATCGATGGGCTTCAAAACCTTCGGCTTTGCGGGTGGCCGGGAGGATGTATGGGAGCCGGACCACGACGTTTATTGGGGCACCGAGAAAAAATGGTTGGGCGCGGACACGCGCTATTCCGCAGAGCGAGAGCTCGCCAATCCGCTGGCCGCCGTGCAGATGGGCCTCATCTATGTGAATCCGGAAGGCCCGGACGGCAAACCGGATCCGTTGGCCTCCGCTCGAGACATTCGTGAGACCTTCGGTCGCATGGCGATGAACGACGAAGAGACGGTTGCTTTGATTGCCGGTGGCCACACCTTCGGCAAGACCCACGGCGCGGGCGAGGCTTCGCATGTGGGCGCGGAGCCCGAAGGGGGCGACCTGGAGGCGCAGGGATTCGGCTGGAAGAGCAGCTACGGCACGGGCTGGGCGGGCGATGCGATCACCAGCGGCTTGGAAGTCACCTGGACCACGACGCCCACGAAGTGGAACCACGATTTCTTCAAGAACCTGTTCGGCTACGAATGGGAGCTGACGAAGAGCCCGGCCGGCGCGCACCAGTGGCGGCCGAAGAATGGTGCGGGTGCCGGCACCGTACCGCGCGCGCACGACTCGTCGATGCGGATCGCGCCTTCTATGTTGACGACGGACATCGCACTGCGTCGCGATCCGGATTACGAGAAAATCTCACGGCGCTTTCTGGAACACCCGGAGCAGTTTGCGGAAACGTTCGCGCGTGCCTGGTTCAAGCTTACACACCGTGACATGGGTCCGCGTGCGCGCTATCTAGGCCCGGAAGTGCCCGCCGAGGAGCTCATCTGGCAGGACCCCATTCCGGCGGTGAATCACCAGCTGATCGATGAGCAGGACATTTCCGCACTCAAGCGAAAAATTGTGGCCTCGGGACTCACGGTCGCGCAGCTCGTTTCAACGGCGTGGGCATCAGCCGCGACCTTTCGTGGTTCCGACAAGCGCGGCGGTGCGAACGGGGCTCGTATCCGGCTCGCGCCCCAGAAGAGCTGGGCGGTCAATCAGCCGGAACAACTGGCGCGTGTGCTGGACACCCTCGAAAGTATACAGGGTGAGTTCAACAGCTCGCACAGCGGCGGCAAGCAAGTGTCGCTCGCGGATCTCATCGTCCTGGGCGGCTCCGTTGGCGTCGAGCAGGGGGCGAAGAATGCCGGTTACGATGTCACCGTGTCTTTCACGCCCGGACGCATGGACGCTTCGCAGTCGCAGACTGATGTGGATTCCTTCGCTCCGCTCGAACCGGCCGCCGACGGCTTCCGCAACTACCAGAAGACTCGTTACTCGGTGCCAGCCGAAGCATTGCTCATCGACCGGGCGCAACTGCTCACACTGACCGCCCCCGAGATGACCGTGCTCGTTGGTGGCCTGCGCGTGCTCAACGCCAATGTTGGGCAGTCCAAGTACGGGGTCTTCACCCACAAGCCGGAGGCGCTGACCAACGATTTTTTCAAGAATCTGCTCGACATGGGCACGGAGTGGCAAGCGATATCCGACGCCAAGGAAGCCTTCGAAGGCCACGATCGACACACGGGCGCGCTCAAGTGGACCGCCACGCGCGTCGATCTGGTGTTCGGCTCCAACTCGGTGCTACGTGCACTGGCCGAAGTGTATGGAGCCTCGGATGCGCAGGAGCAGTTCTTGCACGATTTCGGGGCGGCCTGGACCAAGGTGATGAACCTGGATCGCTTTGACCTCCGGTAACCTGCCCGCGAGCGCGCGTGCCGGCCTCGAGTTGTCCTCGGTTCATCCGGCGACGGCGGCCTGCACCTGCGCCGCCACCTTGGGATCGCAGGGCGTCAGCCCGGCGCTCGCTTCCGTTACTGCGTCGAAGTGGCGACAGGCGCGACCTTGAACACCGTGCCCGGTTTTCCCTCCTTGACCCCGCCGGCTTGAGTTGTCCCATACAGGGTCTCATCGGCCAATAGCAGTGTCGCACAGGGAAAATCGCCGTCCGTGATATCAAAGGTTGCCAGTGTCTTGAGTTTCGCTTCCGTAGTGACCTCAAAGACCGTGCCACAGCCGTATTCGCACACGCTGAAGCTGACCGCGCCGCCCTGGGCCGTCGTGCCGTAAAGACTGCCGTCGGCGGCCTGAACCAGACCGCCGACGGGATAGTCCCCGTCATCGGAGTCGAATTTGACCAGCGACGTCAGCGCTCCGCCGGACGTCACTTCGAAGACGGTGCCGCATCCGTTCGCACAGTTCTTGTAGGACCCGCCGGTGGCGGTGGTCCCGTAGAAATTCCCATCGCTGCCCGGTACCAGCCCTGAGATGGGCTGGGCGCCAAGAGTGCACTTGCCCTTGCCCGGACAAAATGTGTAGAGGTTCGTGAACCCGCCGCCTGGAGTGATTTGGAAGACCGTGCCATGCCCCTCGGGTTTTTTGACGGTGCCCGCTCCGCCCGCCTGAGTGGTCCCATAGAAATTCCCGTCAGCGGCCTGAATCAACGGCGCGCCGGGGAAGTCTCCGTCCGTCATACCGAAGCTGTGCAGGGTATTCAGCGTCGACAGCGTGCCGTTGGGTATGAGTTGAAAGACCGTGCCATAACCTGGGCTGGGGCTGCTTCCGCCTGCGGATGTCGTCCCATAGAGATTTTCGTCGACGCCCTGCACGAGCGCCGCGATGGGCTGGGCGCCATCCGCACAGCCGACTTGCGAGCAAAAGCTGTAGAGAACCGTCAAGGTGCCGCCCAAAGTGAGTTCGAAGACCGTACCCTCGTTGTTGGCTCCGCCTGCGGCCGTCGTCCCGTAGAGATTTCCATCGCTGCCGAAAATCAGCGCCCCGCTGGGCTGCGCGCCATCGGCGCAGCTGGCTAGCTCGCAAAAGCTGTAGATGACGGACAGCGTGCCCCCCGGGGTGATTTGGAAGACCGTGCCATTGCTGTTTGCCCCGCCTTCCGAGGCCGTGCCGTAGAAACTGCCGTCAGTGCCCTGAATGAGCCCCGCTATGGGCTGGGACCCGTCAACCGTCTCGTCGAAGCTGTGCAGCACCTTCAATTTTGCTGCATTCGCCACCGGGGCCATCGTCAACGACAGCATCAGCGCAGTGGTCGGCGCGAGCATGCTCCAAGTCCCGGAGTAGTGTTTTTTTGAAATCCAATTGTGCGGCTGCGCGATGTTGATCATCTTCTCTCCCCGTTGAGCTGCATTTCTGATCGTGCACCCGGCCGCGCCGACCCTTATGGCGTCACCGTGTGCGCCGCAAATCCTCCGAGAGAGCCGTAGTATTGTCGTGTGCATGAGTGATCTCCAAACATCCGCCTGCCGCATAACGCGCAAGAACGGGAGAAAGTGGGTCAATGGGCGGCGCGCACCGCCCTTGGCCGTGGGTCCGCTAGGTGCCGGCAGGCGACGAGGGGACCGGATGCGCTGCGAGCGCGGCGGCCTTGCGCGCGATCACTGCATATCCGTGACTTCGAGCCCTTTCCTGTAACCGCGCCAGCGCCGCGCGGGCGCGTGCCGGATTGGGGCCGGCCATCTGGATCTCTCCCAGCACCAGAGACGCCGCGAATTGCATGCCGAGGAGACCCCGGATCGTCGTCTCAGCGAGCGCTTGCGCTGCCACGCGCTCCGCGCCGGCCTGGTCCCTTTCAGCCGACCGCACGCGCGCCTCGTCGAGCCGCCATTCAAGCTGATCGACGATGCTCCCGCGTGGGATCAGCGGCGCCGCGCCGTCGATTGCCGCGCGGGCCGCGGCGATCTCACCCTGCAGCAGGAGCGCCCGCGCCATGATTGCCTGCGCGCGCAGCACATCGCTGCCGCGTTTTTCGGTCTGAAACTCCGCCACCGCCGCCTGCAGCAATGGCGCGGCATCCGGCCCTGTATTCGTCTCACACAGCAACTCAGCGAGCGCAAGCTGAGTCTGCGCGAGGTCGCCTTTGACGCCGAGCGACTGTTGCATTGTCCGCGCCTGCTCGTAGAGCGCGCGTGCCCCCACCACGTCGTCTTGCTGACCGTGAACGCGGCCGATGGCCGTCAGCGTTTGCGCCACGTAACCTTTTTCGTCGATACCACGAAATATCTTCAACGCCTCATCATATTGCCGTGCGGCCTCACCGAGATCGCCCTGATCCCCGGACAGATCACCCATGTCCGACAGATCGATTGCCTCGAGTTCGACATTGCCGATCTCGCGCGCCAATGAGATCGAGGCTTGATACTGCGTCATGGCTTCTGCCAGCCGCCCCTGCGCGCGCAGAATCTCTCCCAGGGCGCCCTGCCGCCCGGCCTCGATGGTGCGGGCCCCGATCCCTCGAGACACGGTCAAGGAATCCCGCTGAAATTGCTCGGCCGTCGAAAATTGCCCTTGCTCTTGAAATATGTCCCCGAGATTTCCGAGCTCCATGGCAATTCCCCGCTGATCGCCGATGCGGCGCGCAATGGCCAGCGCTTGTTCATACAGGGTTCGTGCGGTGTCCAAATTACCTTGGTCCAGCGGCGCTTCCGCCATCGCGTGCAGCACCCGGGCGGTACCCGCCCAATCCCCGGCGGCTTCAAAGATTGCGCGAGCTTCCTCGCAGGCGGGGGCGGACCGGGTGAAATCACCGACATTGGCCAGGGCGCGACATTGCTGCTGGCGCGCGGCGGCAACCAGGAGCTTGGCGCCGGTCAATCGGCCCTTGCGAACCGCAGAATCCGCCGCATTGGCCTGCAAGGTGTTGTCCGACAACAAGGAGGCTGCATTGACCGTCGCGAGGTCTATCCTCGGATCCAGCTCCGCTTCGCGCGGCAGTTGGCGCAATTTCTGCAGCGTCGCCATGACCTCCTTACCCTGGCCTGCCTGGGTCTGCGCTTGCGCGAGCGCAAGCCCATAGTCGGGGTTGTCCGGAAAAAAATTGAACAACGTCCGGTAGGCCTCGATCGCCTTCGGCCAGTCCCGGGCGGCTTCATAGTAACCACCTTCCACGAGGAGGTGATGCTCTCGGTCGATTTGGCCGGCGGTGTCCAGCGCCTCTTTGGCCTCGTCGCGGCCCTTGGCATCGTACCCGAGCGCCAGCCACGCCTGAGAAAGCGCGGCATGCGTCAGTGGGTACCCGGGCTCTTCAGCCGCGGCCTGGGACAATAGGTCACGGGCGGCCAACGCATCGAAGGCACGCAGTTTGGCCAGCCCCTTGGAATACAGCCGCACCGACTCGGTGTTCGACGGCAGCGCAGCCTGCACGTTGGTCGATTCCGCCGGTAACAGCGTCGGCAGCCCGAGCCGTTCGCGCAGGCGTGCCCCGGATCGGGACACCAGGTCAACCAGTTGCTGCTCTGCACCGTCCACGGATACGCTCGTCAGGTCTTCGCCGCGCGCCGTGTCCTGCAAGCGAATATCGAGATGAACGTGGCCGGCGGACGCCGCACCCAGATCCAGATACGATCCCAACACCACGAAGTCGCTGCCGAGACGTTGCCGCACCTTCTGCAGCGTCTCGCTCGACAGGGTGGCCACGTCCGGCAACGCGAGCTCGATTCGCGCGCGCGCGATCGTCTCGCCCGGCAGCAGCCGCATTCTGCCGCCCGCCGCCAGCTCGGTCGTCAGCAATTCCGCAAGGGCCGTTCCCAGCCACGCGGTGTCCTCGCGGCCGGACAGGTTCTTGAATCCCAATACGGCCACGGACGGTCGCGACGACACCTGCGCATCGCTCGATGCGCGATCGGAATGCGCCGCCCGTACTCGCTGCAGTTCCCACGCGGCGACGATGGCCGTCGCCGCCACGGCGATCGCCGCAACGACCAGCGATTCGCGATGCCGCGCGACGAATTTCATCGAACGGTAGGGGAGGGTCGTGCGCCGCGCGATGACCGACATCCCGGTCAGATACCGGCCGATATCGTCCGAGAATTCGCGGGCGGATTGATAGCGTCGCTCGGGCTCCTTGCTGAGCGCTTTCATGGTAATTGCGTCAAGATCGCCGCGCAGAGTGCGCCCAAGCCTGGCGGGTCGGTCGGCGCGCAATGCAGCGATTGTCTGCGGCGCGGGAGGTTCGCCTGATTCGCTCGCGTCGGTGGGTTCGCCCGCACCCCCCGCGGTCGCCGTGCTGGGACGCAGCGGCTCCTGCTCGCACACCGCCCGTTCCCAGTCGAGCAGCGAACGTCCCGCCGTGCGGTACGGGAGGTGACCGCACAGCAGCACGTACAGCAGAACGCCGAGCGAATAGATATCCGTGGCGGCGGTCGTCGGATGCCCGCGAACCTGCTCCGGGCTCGCATACTCCGGGGTCATGGCGCGCATCCCGCTCTGGGTGACCAAGGTGTTCAGTGCGGATCGCTGGGGGTCGCGCAGCTTGGCGATGCCGAAGTCGAGCAGCCGCGGGACGCCCTCGTCCGTGACCAGAATGTTGCTGGGCTTGAGGTCGCGATGGATCACGTCGTTGCGGTGGGCGTACTCCACCGTGTCGCACACGGCGCGAAAAATCCTCAGCCGCTCCGTGATCGACAGCGCGCGCGCATCGCAGTATCCATCGATCGGCACGCCCTCGACGAAGTCCATCACCAAGTACGGCAAGCCATCGGCGGTCGTACCCCCATCGAGCAGGGTAACGATGTTCGGATGGTCAAGTTTTGCAAGCGTCTGACGCTCCGTGCGAAAGCGCTGCAGGATCTCGGCACTTTCGTCGGGCGAACGCAGCATCTTGATCGCGACGCGCTTGTCGTATTGCTCGTCCGCGCGCTCTGCAAGGTACACAATCGACGAACCGCCGCGACCCGCTTCGCGGACGATCCGGTAGTCCCCTACGCATTGACCGGTCATGTCGCTGCCGAGAGCGCGGGGCCTCGGTCCGCCGCCGCCGCTCTCCAAGAAAGTGTCGGCGCGGTCGTGGCTTTCGAGCAGAGATTCGACCTCAGCGCGCAGCGCCGCGTCGCCGCCGCAGGTCTCGCGCAGAAATGCCGGCCGCACCGCAGGCTCGAGTTCCAGCGCCTCGCCGAAGAGCTGCTTGGTCCGAGTCCAGCGGTCGCCCATTCATGAACCTATGGCGCGCATTTCCCGTGCCAGCCACGCCTTGGCGAAATTCCACTCTCGCTTGACGGTCGACGGCGACACGCCGACCACCTCCGCGGTCTCCTCGATGCTGAGACCCGAAAAGAATCGCAGCTCCACGATTCGCGCTTGCTGCGGATCGCGCGTGGCGAGTGCGTCGAGCGCCTCGTCGAGTGCGATGACGTCGGACGCCCGCTGAATCACCGGCAGAACCGCCTGCTCGAACGGTATGGCGTCGACGGCGCCGCCTCGTTTGGCGGCTCGGCGGCGGCGGCTGTGATCGACCAATATGCGTCGCATGATCGGCGCGGCGACGCCTAGAAATTGATTCTTGTTATTCCATTGCACGTTCCGTTGCTGGATCAGGCGCAGGAACGCCTCGTTCACGAGGGCCGTGGGCTGCAACGTGTGCCCGCTGCGCTCGCGCCTCATATAGAAAGCGGCGAGGCGCCGCAATTCGGCATAGACCGATGCGACGGCCTCGTCTGGGATGACTGGCAAGGGCGCTTTCGACATCTGGCTCCGCTGTTATTGAATTGTCATGCGCCGGTCGTGGGCGCCGACTTCGAGGACGCCTCCAGGTCGAGATTAGCCCATGCAGCAAGGGCTGTCGAACCGGGCGTTGCCGCGCGCCGCCGGGCGCATTTTTTTTCGTGCCGGAATGTCGCAATTCGACCTCTGGTTACGTTTTGATCCAGGAAAGCGCGATTTGCAGCTGCGCTTGGTCAATCCTCGTAACCAATGTACTTCCATTTTAGGAGATCGCGAACTTGAAAAGGCTCAATCACTCGAAAGCGCACCTCAGCAGTCAACCGACTGTGTTCTCTTCGGCCGTGCCCACGCCGGCATGCACCGAACCGTTGCGCCGCTCGATCAAATGCATCCTCATTGCCGCCGGCCTTGCGACCGCGGCCGCGGCGCCCGTTTGGGCAGCACAACTGCCGGAGCTCGTGAGCCGCAGCGCCGCGAACACGGCGATGGGGACCGATGCGCCGGCGAGCCTGGCTGCCGGCTCGCCTGATGCCGGGGCAGCTTCTGCCCTCGCGGGACAGGACACCGGCGCAGCAGTCGATCCGCAGTCGGCGGCGCTCCACAGTTGGCGCAAACTCATGACGCAGAACCCGGCGCCCGTGGAAGGGTGCTTTCATGCCTCGTATCCCAATGTCACTTGGGATCGGGTGGAATGCAAGGCGGCTCAGCCGGGCGTTCATCCCGTGCATGTCAAACC